>NZ_BBOX01000199.1 GCF_001553455.1 Streptomyces hygroscopicus subsp. hygroscopicus | reverse complement strand
CGCCCTGGCGCGCACCCTCCTGGACCGGCACGGCGTGGTCACCCGCGGGGCGGTCGCCGCCGAGGGGGTCGAGGGCGGCTTCTCCGCCGCCTACCGGGTGCTGTCCGCGTTCGAGGAGACCGGCCAGGCCCGCCGCGGCTATGTGGTCGAGGGCCTCGGCGCCGCGCAGTTCGCGATGGACGGCGCGGTGGACCGGCTGCGCGCGGTCAGCACGGCCCGCGACCGCGCGGCTGCCCCCGCCTTCGACGGACAGCGGGGGCAGACCCGGGGCGCCTTCGTGCTCGCCGCGGCCGACCCCGCCAATGCCTACGGCGCCGCTCTCCCCTGGCCCGATCCTCCCGCGGACGCCAGCCACCGGCCGGGCCGTAAGGCGGGAGCGATGGTGGTCCTCGTCGACGGTGAGCTGACGCTCTACATGGAGCGGGGCGGCAAGACCCTGCTCGCCTGGCCGGCCGGCGAGGCCGAGGCCGCCTCACCCGAGGACGACGCCCGGCTGTGGGCGGCGGTGGAGGCGCTGGCCGAGTCCGCCCGCGCGGGCACGCTCGGCTCGGTCACCGTGGAGCGGGTCAACGGCCTCCAGGCGCTTTCGTCCCCCATCGGCAAGCTCCTGGAATCGGCGGGCTTCCATCCGACACCACGGGGCTTGCGCCTGCGCCCCTGACCGGCGACGTCTGCGCCCCTGCTCGGCGACGCCTGGGCGCCGGGCCGACGGCGTCCGCGCCGCTGACCCGACGGAGTCTGGGCGCCGGGCCGGTGGCCTCCGCGCCGCTGCCCGGCGCATGCTCCGGGCACCACGTACCGACCGCACGCGGTCTCCTGACCCAAAGTGGCGCCGGCCGTCCGGCGGAGCGCTCCCACCCGCGCACGCCTCACGGCATCATGGAGGGCATGCCCGAAGGAGATACCGTCTGGCAGACCGCACAGCGCCTTCACCAGGCCCTGACGGGTCCCCCGCTGATCCGCAGCGACCTGCGGGTCCCCCGTCTGGCGACCGCGGACCTCACCGGCCGCCGGGTGCTGGAGGTCGTCCCGCGCGGAAAACATCTGCTGGCCCGTGTCGAGGGCGGGCTGACCCTCCACTCCCATCTGCGGATGGACGGCTCCTGGCAGGTGTACGGGCCGGGTGAGCGATGGCGCGGCGGCCCGCACCACCAGATCCGGGCCGTCCTCGCCACCGCCGACCACACCGCCGTCGGCTACCGCCTCCCCGTCGTCGAACTGCTCCGCACCCGCGACGAGGACCGGGTCGTCGGCCATCTCGGCCCCGACCTCCTCGGCCCCGACTGGGATCCGGACGAGGCGCTGCGCCGGCTGCTCGCCGATCCGTCCCGGCCCTTGGGCGAAGCGCTGCTGGACCAGCGGAACCTCGCCGGGATCGGCAATGTCTACAAGTCCGAACTGTGCTTCGTGCTGCGCGTCTCACCCTGGCTGCCGATCGGCGAGGTGCCCTCTCCGGAGCGTCTGGTGGCCCACGCCAAGAGACTCCTGGAGGCCAACAGGAACCGGCGCGCCCGGGTGACCACGGACCAGCCGCGCCCCGACCGCAGGCTGTGGGTGTACGGGCGGCCGGGGCGGCCGTGCCGACACTGCGGTACCCCGGTGCGCACCGCCGACCAGGGCCGCACCGGTCAGGAACGCTCGACCTTCTGGTGCCCGAACTGCCAGTCGGGGCCGCCGGGGCCCGCGCCGTCCTGACCCGGACCGCCCTGCCCTGGAGGTCCGCCCCCGCGGATGCCTCGGGTGCCGCCCCTCCTGGGCGCGGAACCGCCCCTTCTCGGCGAGGGCCCGCAGTGCACCGGCAGCAGGCTCAGCCCCCAGCCGCCGGCCGCGAACGCCCCCTCCACCGGCCCGGCCTCCCCCGGCTGCACCGCCAGCCGCAGCACGGACCACCACCAGACACCACCCAGAGCGAGCGCGACCACCCACCGGACCGGCCTTCGGCCCCGGGTGTCGGCCCCTCCGACGGCTGCCATGACTGCCTCCTTCGGGCGACGCTAGACGCCTGTTCGCACACGGCGGGAGGGCGCACAGCAGGCACGCCAGCGCGCGTCAGGCACGCGCGCTCCCCCCAGTCTGCCCAGCCGGACCATGCGGCGCACCCAGAGCGAGCCGACGAGCCGGAACACCGGTCAAAGAGCTGGAAAAAAGCGCACCCCCAGCGCACCCCCATACACCCCCAGCGCACCCTGCGCACGCCCCCACCGTGGCCGGACGGCCGCTCCGGCCGCCCACCCACAACCGGGCCGCGGTCCACCAGGGCGCCTCCGGCCACGGGTGCAACGCCCCCGGTCACGGGCGCAACCCACCCACGGGCGCGACTCCACCCAGGGGCCCACCCGGCCGCGACCCACCCGGGCCGCGGCCCACCCGGACCCGAATCCGCCTCAGCCTCGCTGGCCGCCGTTCTCGGCCTGGAACATCCAGTGGTGCTTCTCCAGGTCACGGGTGACCTCGATGAGAATGTCCTGCGTCACCGGGTCCGGTTCGTCGGTCGCCTCGATCCGCTCCCGCATCCGGGCGATCACCGCTCCGAGCGCGTCCACCAGCGTCCGTACGGCCTGCACGTCATCGGTCCAGCCGTCCTTGACCGCGTCCAGAGCGCTGGTCGCGGCCACCGTCTGGGCCCTTCCATCGGGCGGCAACCCGAGCGTCGAGGCCCGCTCCGCCACCGTGTCGGCATGCTCCCTGGCCATCGCCACGACCTCGTCGAGCTGCAGATGAATCGTGCGGAACCGCGGGCCCACGACCGTCCAGTGAATCTGCTTGCCCACCAGGTGGAGATCGACCAGGTCGACCAGGGCGCCTTGCAGCGCGTCACCGACGACCTTGAGGTGCTCCTCCGGCAGCGGGCTCCTGACCACAGACATCCACTTCCTCCTGTTCGACCGTTTTGGCCCCCTTGATTACCTCTCTTCTTGCTGGGTGACCCGAATTCGGCCGGACAAACATCGAGGCCCCGGCCGGTATGGCTACCGGCCGGGGCCTCGAAGAACTCTGGACCTGTCCGTTCGTCGTCCGTACGGACCCCAGGCCCGGGGCGCGGGCTTTCTCAGGCCGCCACGACGTCCACGGCTTCCTTGGGCGGCTTGATGGTCACCCGCTCGTCCGGGACACCCGTCACGGACGTCACGGAGACGGGGTTGAGCACGGGCCGCATCGGCGCGGGCACCTTCTCGCTCGGGGACGCGGCCGACTCGGCCAGTTCGGCGAGCGACAGCTCATCGCTGACCTCGCGCATGACCTGCGACATCCGCACCTCCAGGGCGTCGCAGATGGCCGACAGCAGCTCGGATGAGGCTTCCTTCTGGCCGCGCTCGACCTCTGACAGATAGCCGAGCGACACCCGGGCGGAGGAGGAAACCTCGCGCAGAGTACGGCCCTGGCGCTGGCGCTGCCGGCGCAGCACGTCACCCAGCAGGCGACGGAGCAGAATCATCGCTGGCTCCCTCCTCGGACCTCGGATCCGGATCCTTCACGCCCCACCGTACCGCCTCCGGCTGTACCCGTGCGGGGAGCGATGTCGTGTTCACTCAGGGCTGCAAACATCAAATCCCGCTGTGTTGTTCCGTATCCTGTGCCCTCGTCGTCGCGATCAATTCGCTGAACAGCAGCTTGACCGCAGCTCGGACGGTCTCTCCACGAATTCCGGCACGATCTCCCTCAAGCCGCAGCGCCGCCGAGGCCGTCGCGCCCGAGGGCCCCGCGACGGCCACATGAACGGTGCCCACGGGCTGGCCGTCCTGCGGTGTGGGACCCGCCACACCCGTGGTGGCCACACCCCAGTCCGCGCCCAGCGCACGCCGTACGCCCCGGGCCATCTGCCGGGCCACCTCGGCGTCGACCGCGCCGCGCTCGGCCAGCAGGCCCCCGTCCACGCCCAGCAGCTCCCGCTTGAGCTCGGTGGCGTAGGCCGTCACCGAGCCGCGGAAGGAGCGGGAGGCACCGTTCACCGCGGTCAGCTCGGCGGCCACCAGGCCGCCGGTGAGCGATTCGGCGACGGCAAGGGTCTGTCCGCGCCGCTCCAGAAGCGCCAGCACCTCGGCCGCCGTCCCGCCGCTCACCTCGTGACCTCCTCCGTCGCCCGGCCCGCCCGGCGCAGCACGATCGCCTGCCGGACGTAGTCGAAGCCGGTGACCACGGTCAGCGCCACGGCCACGGCCATGACCCAGAACCGCAGCGTGGCCAGCGGCCCGGTCAGCGCCAGGATGTACATCCCGACGGCGGTGCCCTGCGCGAGCGTCTTCAGCTTTCCGCCCCGGCTGGCCGGGATGACCCCGATCCGGATCACCCAGAAACGCATCAGTGTGATTCCGATCTCACGGAACAGGATCACTCCCGTCACCCACCAGGGCAGGTCCGACAGGGCCGACAGGCAGATCAGCGCCGCCCCCATGATCGCTTTGTCCGCGATCGGATCGGCGATCTTCCCGAAGTCGGTGACCAGGTTGTACCGCCGGGCCAGCTGACCGTCGAAGAGATCGGTGATCATGGCGATGGCGAACGCCGCCCAGGCGAAGCTGCGCCACACCGGGTCGTACCCGCCATTGTGCAGCATCAGCAGGACGAACGCGGGCACCAGGAGCAGCCGCACCATGGTGAGGATATTGGCGATGTTCCACAGTCCGGCGGGCCCGACCGCGGCGGCCGCCGGGCGGTGGTGGCCTCCCGCGGCGGAGGCCGGGACATCGGTCATCTGGCCGCCTCCCCGGTGGACGCGCCGCCGCCCCGCCGCTCAAGCGGCTCCGCGACGAGGTCCACTCCCTCCGTCGCGACCACCTTCGCTTCGACCATACGGCCCACCTCCGGCTCCCCGTCGGTGCTCAGCAGCGTCTGGCCATCGGTCTCCGGCGCCTGGTGGGCACCGCGGCCCAGGACCGCCCCGGTCTCGTCGATCTCCTCCACCAGCACCTCGACGACCTCGCCGAGCCGCTCCTCCGCCCGCTGGGCGGTCAGCTCCTCCGCGAGCCGCGAGACGCGCTCGAGACGCTCCGCGACCACCTCGGGGTCGACCTTGTTCTCGTATGTGGCGGCCTCGGTGCCGTCCTCGTCCGAGTAGCCGAAGACGCCGATCGCGTCCAGCCGGGCCTCGCTGAGGAAACGCTCCAGCTCGGCCAGGTCCTCCTCGGTCTCGCCGGGGAAGCCGACGATGAAGTTGGACCGGGCGCCGGCCTGCGGCGCCTTGCCTCTGATCGTCTCCAGCAGTTCCAGGAACCGGTCGGTGTCACCGAACCGGCGCATGGCGCGCAGCACCCCGGGCGCCGAGTGCTGGAAGGACAGATCGAAGTACGGCGCGACCTTCTCGGTCGAGGTGAGCACGTCGATCAGCCCCGGACGCATCTCGGCGGGCTGCAGATAGCTGACCCGGATCCGCTCGATGCCGTCCACCGCGGCCAGCTCCGGCAGCAGCGTCTCCAGCAGCCGGATGTCCCCGAGGTCCTTGCCGTAGGAGGTGTTGTTCTCGGAGACCAGCATGACCTCCTTCACCCCCTGCTCGGCCAGCCAGCGGGTCTCGCCCAGGACGTCGGAGGGGCGGCGCGAGATGAAGGAGCCGCGGAAGGACGGGATGGCGCAGAACGAGCAGCGCCGGTCGCAGCCGGAGGCCAGCTTCACGGAGGCGACCGGGCTGCTGTCCAGTCTGCGGCGCAGCGGGGCCCGCGGCCCGGAGGCCGGGGCCACCCCCGCGGGCAGGTCCTCGGGGGCGGTGTCCTGGGCGTGGCCGGGCAGCGCCACCGAGGTGGCGTCCTGCCGCCGGGCCGGGCTGATCGGCAGCAGCTTGCGGCGGTCGCGGGGGGTGTGGGAGGCGTGGACGCCGCCGGAGAGGATGGTCCGCAGCCGATCGGAGATGTCGGCGTAGTCGTCGAAGCCGAGCACTCCGTCGGCCTCGGGCAGCGCCTCCGCGAGCTCCTTGCCGTAGCGCTCGGCCATGCAGCCGACGGCTACCACGGCCTGGGTGCGGCCGTGATCCTTCAGGTCGTTCGCCTCCAGCAGGGCGTCGACCGAGTCCTTCTTGGCGGCCTCCACGAAGCCACAGGTGTTGACGACGGCGACGTCCGCGTCGGCGGCTTCCTCGACGAGCTCCCACCCGTCCGCCGCCAAGCGGCCTGCGAGCTCCTCCGAGTCCACCTCGTTACGGGCGCAGCCAAGAGTGACAAGGGCGACGGTGCGGCGTTCGGGCATGCGCTCAGACTACTTCGTCCCCACGACAGCCCCCGCTGCCAGGGCTCCCGATCATCGGCGGCTCAGCCCGCCTCGGGGTCTCCCTTGGTGTAGGAGAGCCGCTGAACGGCCCCGTTGGTGCCCACGTTCTTCACTTCCTTGCCGTTCACGAACAGCTTGATCGCCCCGGCGTTGCCGAGCACCAGGTCGATGCGCCGGCTGTCGCTGAAGGTCTTGGAGTCGCCCTCGCGCAGCACGCCCTCCTCGATCAGCCGCCCGTTGTGGTCCTGGGCGGAGATCCAGCTCTGGCCGCCCTCGGCGGTCAGCTTGACGGTGACCTTGTCCGCCGGAACGCCCGCGATGGCGCTGTCGGACGGGTCGGGCTTGTTCGGAGCGGCGGGCTTGGTGGGAGCGGCGCTGTTGGTGGGCGCGGAGGCGCTGGGCCTGGGTGAGGAGGTCTCGTCGGCGACCGTCGAGCCGTCCTCCTCCCCGCCACCGCTGAAAAGGGTGAAGCCCACGAATCCGACGACGGCGACGATCGCCGCGACCATCGCGGCCGTCCAGTTCGGGCGCCGGGGCTCGGGACGGATCCGCTCGGCCTCGAACAGCGGCGCCGGCGCGGTCGGCGTGGGCCGGCCGCCGTGCTCGGCGTCGAACTGCGCGATCAGGGCCTCCGGGTCGAGGCCCACGGCGCGTGCGAGCACACGGATGTGTCCCCGGGCGTAGACATCGCCGCCGCAGCGCGAGAAATCGTCCTGCTCGATGCCCCGCACGATGGGGGTGCGCACCCGGGTGGAGGAACTGACCTCGTCGACGGTCAGCCCCGCGGAGATACGGGCCTGCTGGAGGGCGCGACCGATGGAAGGCCGGTCGTCTTCGAGGGAGTTGCCGTCTTCGGGAAGGTTGCCGATGGACACGGGGGCGCCTTTCGAGCGTGAGCCACCTGCTGGGGGTTCAGTCTAGGGGTGGGGCGAAAGGGTCGGGCAAGCGGGAGGACGGAGTTTGTCCGCCATCGGGATTGCCATTCGATCACGATTCTGGGGTCTCACTCCGCCACCTCCCTCAACTTGACGTTTCGGTAGGGGAAACGGTTGCCCGCCGAACCCTTACGAGTGAGCCTTACCGCGGATCACGTCGAGCACGCCATCCAATTCGTCCGGCTTGACGAGCACATCGCGCGCCTTGGAGCCCTCGCTCGGACCGACGATGCCCCTCGACTCCATGAGATCCATCAGCCGCCCCGCCTTGGCGAAACCCACCCGCAGCTTGCGCTGCAGCATCGACGTCGAGCCGAACTGGGTGGAGACCACCAGCTCAGCGGCCTGGCACAGCAGATCGAGATCATCGCCGATCTCCTCGTCGATCTCCTTCTTCTGCGACGTCCCGACCGTCACGTCGTCACGGAAGACCGGCGCCATCTGCTCCTTGCAGTGCGCGACGATCGCCTCGACCTCGGTCTCGGTGACATAGGCGCCCTGCATCCGGACGGGTTTGTTCGCGCCCATCGGCAGGAAGAGGCCGTCGCCCTTGCCGATCAGCTTCTCGGCGCCGGGCTGGTCCAGGATGACGCGGCTGTCGGCCAGCGAGGAGGTGGCGAAGGCGAGTCGAGAGGGCACATTGGCCTTGATCAGACCGGTCACGACGTCCACGGAGGGCCGCTGCGTGGCCAGCACCAGATGGATGCCGGCCGCCCGCGCCAGCTGGGTGATCCGCACGATCGAGTCCTCGACGTCCCGCGGTGCGACCATCATCAGATCGGCCAGCTCGTCGACGATCACCAGCAGGTACGGATAGGGCTTGAGCTCCCGCTCGCTCCCCTCCGGCTGCTTCACCTTCCCCTTGCGGACCGCCGCGTTGAAGTCGTCGATATGGCGGAAGCCGTACGCCGCGAGGTCGTCATAGCGAAGGTCCATCTCCCGTACGACCCATTGGAGCGCCTCGGCGGCGCGCTTGGGGTTGGTGATGATCGGTGTGATCAGATGCGGAATGCCCTCGTAGGCGGTCAGCTCCACGCGCTTGGGGTCGACCAGCACCATCCGCACATCGTCCGGAGTGGCACGGACCATGATCGACGTGATCAGACAGTTGATGCAGGAGGACTTGCCGGAACCGGTCGCGCCCGCCACCAGCACATGCGGCATGGTGGCCAGATTGGCCGCCACATAGCCGCCCTCGACGTCCTTGCCGAGCCCGACGAGCATCGGATGGTCGTCGCCGACGGAGTCCGCCGAGCGCAGCACATCGCCCAGGTTGACCATCTCGCGGTCGCTGTTGGGGATTTCGATGCCGACGGCCGACTTGCCGGGGATCGGGCTGATAATACGAACATCGGGGCTGGCGACCGCGTAGGCGATGTTCTTGGTCAGTGCGGTGATCCGCTCGACCTTGACGGCCGGGCCCAGTTCCACCACGTAGCGGGTGACCGTCGGGCCGCGGGTGAAGCCGGTGACGGCGGCGTCCACCTTGAACTCCGTGAACACCTTCGTCAGTGAGTCCACGACCGCGTCGTTGGCCGCGCTGCGCGTCTTGCCCGGGCCGCCCCGCTCCAGCAGGTCGAGCGAGGGCAGGGCGTAGGTGATGTCCCCGGAGATCTGCAGCTGCTCGGCGCGCGGCGGCAGTGGCTCGCTCGCCTCGGCCACGGGCCGGGTGAGGTCGGGGACCCGGTGCGGATCCACCTCACCGGCTCCGTCCGCACGGCTCGTGCCGACCGCCGCCTTGCCCTTGGCGCCGCTCTTCCCGGCGGCCTTCCCGGGCTCCTTACCGGCGTCGCGGGCGCCCGGCACCCCGCCGCCCGCGGTGGCCCCGTCCTCGCGCCCGCCGGAGATCTCGCTGCTGAGCCCGGCGACGAGCGGCGAGGGCTGCACCCCGTGCAGCACCGCCCCGTCCAGCGCGGCGGCGGCCGCGGCCGCGACGTCCACGGCGTCCATGGGCCGGTCGACCGGCGGTTGCGCGGACGACGAGCGGCGCGGACGACGGCGCTTGCGCAGCGCCTCCTCCTCGGCCCGCTCCGGACCGCCCGCACCGTCCGGGTCCTCTTTGGCGAGCGAGGTTCTGCGCGGCCGCCTGGCGGGCGTCTCGCGCCATTCCTCGGCGTACTCCGCCGCGTCGTACCCGGCCTCCGACGCGTACCCGTCCTCGTCGTCCCGCACCAGGCCGAGCCGGACACCGAGTTGCCGCAGCCGCTGCGGAATGGCCGCGACCGGCGTCGCGGTGACCACCAGCAGCCCGAAGACGGTGAGCAGCATCAGCAGCGGTACGGCCAGCACATCGCCCATCAGGTAGATGAGCGGCCGGGAGATGGCCCAGCCGATCAGGCCGCCGGCGTCCTGTATCGCCTCGGTGCCCTCGCCGCGCCCCGGGGCGCCGCAGGCGATGTGCACCTGTCCCAGGACGCCGACGACGAGCGCCGAGAGGCCGATGACGATCCGCCCGTTGGCCTCCGGCCGCTCCGGGTGGAGGATCAGGCGGGCGGCGATGGTGCCCAGCAGTATCGGCACCACCAGGTCGAGGCGGCCGAAGGCGCCGGTGACCAGCATCTCGACCAGGCTGCCGACCGGCCCTTCCAGATTGGACCAGGTGCCCGCGGCGATGATCAGGGCGAGGGCGAGCAGCAGCAGGGCGCTGCCGTCCTTGCGGTGCGCCGGGTCGAGTCCCTTGGCGCCGCGTCCTATGCCGCGGAACATCGCCGCGACGGCACGCGCCGTCCCCATCCACACGGCGCGCACGGCGCGGTACACCCCGCTGGTGGGGTTCGGCGCGGGAGGGGGCGCCGCCTTGGCCGACGCCTTCTTCGGCGCCGCCTTCCTCGCGGGCGCGGCGGGCTTCTTGGCGGGCGCCTTCTTGGCCGCCGCCTTCTTCGCGGGCGCCTTCTTCGCGGGCGCCTTCCTCACCGCGCCTCCGGACTGCCCGGCGCGCTTCTTCGAGGGGCCCGCCGTGCTCTGGGAACCCTTGCCGGACGTACGAGAGGCCATGGAGGCGAGGTTACCCGCGTCCGCCGTACGGAGCACGTATGGCAGGGGTAATGGCAGGAGTATCGGGCACCACTGGTCCCACGCCTCCCAGGGCCGCCGGCATCACACCCGGTCAGGCACCACCGAGGGCGCACCCGTGCCGCACCCGGCGAGAAGGGTGGGGTACGGCGGTGACACCCCGTCAAAGCGCGGGGGGCCGGTCGGGGATGACCGGCCGACGGTGACGGTGGGGTGACCGCTCAGTTCTGCGAGGGAACCTGGCCGGCCCCGCTGCCCGCGCCCGGCTCCAGCGCGTCCAGCGCCCGCCGCAGACCGGTCAGCTTGCGCTCCAGATGGGCCGCGGTGGCCACGGCGGCGGCGTCGGCCGACTCGTCCAGCTGTTTGGAGAGCGCCTCGGCCTGCTCCTCGACGGCGGCGAGCCGCGCCGAGAGCTCGGCGAGCAGCCCGGCAGACTCCTTGGCGTCCCCGGTGGCGGGCTGACCGCCCTCCAACTGCAGCCGCAGCAGTGACGCCTGCTCCCGCAGCTGGCAGTTCTTCATGTACAGATCCACGAAGACCGAGACCTTGGCTCTCAGCACCCAGGGATCGAACGGCTTGGAGATGTAGTCCACCGCGCCGGCCGCGTAGCCCCGGAAGGTGTGGTGCGGGCCATGGTTGATCGCCGTGAGGAAGATGATCGGGATGTCGCGGGTCCGCTCCCGGCGCTTGATGTGCGCCGCGGTCTCGAATCCGTCCATGCCCGGCATCTGGACGTCCAGCAGAATCACCGCGAAGTCGTCCGTCAGCAGCGCCTTGAGCGCTTCCTCCCCTGACGATGCCCGCACCAGGGTCTGATCGAGCGCGGAGAGAATGGCCTCCAGCGCCAGCAGATTCTCCGGCCGGTCATCGACCAGGAGGATCTTGGCCTTCTGCACCATGCCCCGTCCTCCTCGTCCCGGCTTGGGGTCTCCCCAGCTCGAAGAGCCGGGGGAAGCACCGGGCGCCGCCCCAGGGGGCGACTCCCTTGCGCCGCCCGTCCTTGTGCCGGTCATGGTAGCCGCACCCCGCTGCTCGCCACACCCTGTCACCGCGATGTCACTGTGCACGTAGCAGAAACGTGGCGGGAGACCAGAAGGTTCCCCGCACACCGCGTTCCCACACGTGTTCGGCGACACACAGTCAACACCACGGCCGCGCCGGGTGTACCGCGGGTCACTCCGCCGACATCCAATGCTCCATCACCGTAAGGAGATGATCGGTGTCGACCGGCTTGGTGACGTAGTCCGACGCGCCCGCTTCGATGCTCTTCTCCCGGTCGCCCTTCATCGCCTTCGCGGTGAGGGCGATGATCGGCAGCCCGGCGAACTGGGGCATCCGGCGGATCGCGGCCGTCGTGGCGTAACCGTCCATCTCCGGCATCATGATGTCCATCAGGACGAGCACGACGTCGTCGTGCTGCTCCAGGACCTCGATGCCCTCCCGGCCGTTCTCCGCGTACAGCACCTGCAGCCCGTGCTGCTCCAGCACGCTGGTCAGCGCGAAGACATTGCGGATGTCGTCGTCGACGATCAGCACCTTCTCGCCGTGGAAGCCGCCCGCCGGCTCCGGGGCCACCAGGTCCTGGCCGCCCAGCAGCCACGGCTCGGGCGCCTGTGCCTGCCGTCCCGGGCGGTCCGCCGCCCGGGGGCCCGGCTCCGCCTCCGGCTGCTGCGGCAGCTGCTGCCCGTCGGCCCGCGCCGCCTCCTGCTCGGCCCGCTGACGCCGCCGGAACAGCCCGGAGCCGCCGCGGGCGCGCGGCGCCTGGGAGGCGCCGGAGCCGTCCTGCGGGGCCTCCTGCTCCGCCGCCGCCCCGTCCTCCGCGGTCCCCTCCGCGCCGCCGGGGAGCGCCTCGAGCGCCAGCGGACCGGACGCCGAGCTGCTCGGGGCGAGCTGCGGGTACCCCTGGGGCGGCAGTTCGCTGGGGTGCAGCGGCAGGTACAGCGTGAAGGTCGAGCCGCGGCCCGGTTCGCTGGCCGCGTGGATCTCGCCGCCCAGCAGCCGGGCGATCTCCCGGCTGATGGACAGGCCCAGTCCGGTGCCGCCGTACTTCCGGCTGGTGGTGCCGTCGGCCTGCTTGAACGCCTCGAAGATCACCCGCATCTTGCTCGCCGCGATGCCGATGCCGGTGTCGGTGACCGAGAAGGCGATCATGTCGGCGTCCGCGTCGCGCAGGGCGCCGTGCTCCAGCAGCTGTTCCCGGATGCCGTGCGGCACATCCGCGCCGGCCGGCCTGATGACCAGCTCCACGGCACCGCTGTCGGTGAACTTCACCGCGTTGGACAGCAGGTTGCGCAGCACCTGCAGCAGCCGCTGCTCGTCGGTGTGCAGCGTCGCCGGCAGCTCCGGCGACACCCGTACGGAGAAGTCCAGGCCCTTCTCGGCGGTCAGCGGCCGGAAGGTGGCCTCCACGTAGTCGACGAGCTGGACCAGGGCGATACGGGTCGGGCTGACGTCCATCTTGCCCGCCTCGACCTTCGACAGGTCCAGGATGTCGTTGATCAGCTGCAACAGGTCCGAGCCCGCGCCGTGGATCGTCTCGGCGAACTCCACCTGCTTCGGCGAGAGGTTGCCGTCGGCGTTGTCGGCGAGCAGCTTGGCCAGGATCAGCAGCGAGTTGAGCGGTGTGCGCAGCTCATGCGACATGTTCGCCAGGAACTCGCTCTTGTAGCGCATCGAGACCGCGAGCTGCTCGGCGCGCTCCTCCAGCACCTGCCGGGCTTCCTCGATCTCGGTGTTCTTGACCTCGATGTCGCGGTTCTGACGGGCCAGCCGCTCCGACTTCTCCTCCAGCTCCGCGTTGGACGCCTGGAGCGCCTTCTGCCGGTTCTCCAGCTCGGCCGACCGCTCCCGCAGCTGCTCGGTCAGCTCCTGCGACTGCTTCAGCAGCACCTCGGTCCTGGTGTTGACGCTGATGGTGTTGACGCTGGTGCCGATCATCTCGGCGATCTGGTTGAGGAAGTCCTTCTGGATCTGGGCGAAGGGCTGGAACGAGGCCAGCTCGATCACGCCCAGCAGCTTCCCCTCGAAGAGCACCGGCAGGACGATCACATGGGCCGGGGGCGCCTCGCCGAGCCCCGACGCGATCTTGAGGTAGCCCGGTGGCACCTGCTCCACCAGGATCGGGCGCTTCTCCTCGGCGACCGTGCCGATCAGCGTCTCCCCGGGCTTGAAGCGCGTGGGCATCGAGCCGTGGGAGTAGCCGTAGGAACCGATCAGACGCAGCTCGTAGTCGTCGCCGGAGGTGCTGTCCGCGACCACCTCGGTGCCCTCGCCCGCGGGTACGGCCAGGAAGAACGCGCCGTGCTGGGCGGAGACCACCGGGGTCAGCTCGCTCATGATCAGCCGGGCGACGTCCTCCAGGTCGCGCCGGCCCTGCATGAGACCGGAGATCCGGGCGAGGTTGCCCTTGAGCCAGTCCTGCTCCTTGTTGGCGAGCGTGGTCTCGCGCAGGTTGGCGATCATGGTGTTGATGTGGTCCTGGAGGACCTGGATCTCACCGGAGGCATCCACATCGATCTTGAGGTTGAGATCACCCCGGGTCACCGCCGTGGCGACCTCGGCGATGGCGCGCACCTGACGGGTCAGGTTGCCGGCCATCTCGTTCACCGACTCGGTCAGGTCCTTCCAGGTGCCGGCCACGTCCCGGACCCGGGCCTGACCGCCCAGCTGCCCCTCGGTGCCCACCTCACGGGCCACCCGGGTCACCTGGTCGGCGAACGACGACAGCTGGTCCACCATCGTGTTGATGGTCGTCTTCAGCTCGAGGATCTCGCCGCGCGCCTCGATGTCGATCTTCTTGGTCAGATCGCCCTGGGCGATCGCCGTGGTGACCATCGCGATATTGCGGACCTGTCCGGTCAGGTTGGACGCCATCGAGTTCACGGACTCGGTGAGGTCCTTCCACGTCCCCGAGACCCCGGGCACCCGGGCCTGGCCGCCCAGGATGCCGTCCGTGCCCACCTCACGCGCCACCCGGGTGACCTCGTCGGCGAACGACGACAGCGTCGTCACCATCGTGTTGACCGTGTCGGCCAGCGCCGCGACCTCGCCGCGCGCCTCGACCGTGACCTTCTTCGTCAGATCGCCGTTGGCGACCGCGGCCGAGACCTGCGAGATGTTCCGCACCTGAATGGTCAGGTTGTTGGCCATCAGGTTGACGTTGTTGCTCAGGTCCTTCCAGATACCGGTCACGCCCGGAACCCGCGCCTGACCGCCCAGCTGCCCTTCCGTACCCACCTCGCGGGCCACCCGGGTCACCTGCTCGGCGAACGACGACAGCTGGTCCACCATCGTGTTCACGGTGGTGACCAGTTCCAGGATCTCGCCCTTGGCATCGACGGTGATCTTCTTCGACAGATCGCCCTTGGCGACCGCCGTCGTCACCTCCGCGATGGAACGCACCTGAGACGTCAGGTTGTTGGCCATGCTGTTGACGGACTGCGTGAGGTCCTTCCACGTCCCGGAGACGCCCTGCACCTCGGCCTGACCGCCCAGCTGGCCCTCGGTGCCCACCTCGCGGGCGACCCGGGTCACCTCCTCCGCGAAGGACGACAGCTGGTCGACCATGGTGTTCAGGGTGTTCTTCAGCTCCAGGATCTCGCCGCGTGCGTCCACGTCGATCTTCTGCGAGAGATCACCGCGGGCGACCGCCGTGGCGACCTGCGCGATGTTCCGCACCTGGGCGGTCAGATTGCCCGCCATGCCGTTCACCGAGTCGGTCAGGTCGCGCCATACACCGGCCACACCGGGTACCTGCGCCTGACCGCCCAGCCGGCCGTCCGTGCCCACCTCGCGGGCGACCCGGGTCACCTGCTCGGCGAAGTCGGAGAGCTGGTCGACCATCGTGTTGATGGTGTTCTTCAGCTCCAGGATCTCCCCGCGCGCATCCACCTCGATCTTCTGGGACAGATCGCCGCGGGCCACCGCCGTCGTCACCTGGGCGATACCGCGCACCTGAGCGGTCAGGTTCCCCGCCATGGAGTTGACGGAGTCGGTCAGGTCCTTCCAGACGCCGCTGACCCCGTCCACCCGGGCCTGGCCACCCAGCCGGCCCTCGGTGCCCACGTCCCGCGCCATCCTGGTGACCTGGTCGGCGAACGAGGACAGCTGGTCCACCATGGTGTTCACGGTGTTCTTCAGCTTGAGCATCTCGCCGGAGACGTCGACGGTGACCTTCTGCGACAGATCGCCGTTCGCCACCGCCGTGGTCACCTGGGCGATGTTGCGCACCTGTCCGGTGAGGTTCCGGAACGCGGTGTTCACCGAATCGGTGAGGTCCTTCCACGTCCCCGCCGCACCCGGCACCTGCGCCTGACCGCCCAGCTCCCCCTCGACGCCGATCTCACGGGCGACCCGCGTCACCTCGGCGCCGAAGGACTGCAGCTGGTCCACCATCGTGTTGACGGTGTTCTTCAGCTCCAGCATCTCGCCGGCCACGTCCACGGTGACCTTCTGCGACAGATCGCCGTTCGCCACCGCCGTCGTCACCTGGGCGATGTCCCGCACCTGAGCGGTGAGGTTCCGGAACGCGGTGTTCACCGAATCGGTGAGGTCCTTCCACGTCCCCGCCGCACCCGGCACCTGCGCCTGACCGCCCAGCAGCCCCTCGGCGCCGACCTCACTGGCCACCCGCGTCACCTCGTCCGCGAAGGTGCGCAGCGTCTCGGTCATGGTGTTGATCGTGTCGGCCAGCTGCGCGACCTCGCCGCGTGCGCTCACCGTCACCTTCTGCGACAGATCGCCGTTGGCGACCGCCGTGGTGACCTGGGCGATGCCGCGCACCTGCGCGGTCAGGTTCCCGGCCATCAGATTGACGGAGTCGGTCAGGTCCTTCCAGACGCCCGCGACCCCGGGCACCTTCGCCTGGCCGCCGAGCTCGCCCTCGGTGCCCACCTCACGGGCGACTCGGGTCACCTCGGAGGCGAACGAGGAGAGCTGGTCCACCATCGTGTTGACGGTTTCCTTCAGCTCGAGCATCTCCCCGGACACATGAACCGTGACCTTCCGGGACAGATCACCCTTCGCCACCGCCGTCGTCACCAGAGCGATGTCACGCACCTGCGCGGTGAGCCGGGACGCCATCGTGTTGACCGACTCCGTCAGGTCCTTCCACGAGCCCGACATACCGCGCACCCGGGCCTGGCCGCCCAGCTTGCCCTCGGTGCCGACCTCGCTCGCGACCCGCGTCACCTCGTCGGTGAACGCCGAGAGCTGATCCACCAGCCCGTTGACGGTGCGCCCCACCTTCAGGAACTCCCCGCGCAGCGGATGCGCCGACCCGTCGGCGCCCTGCGCCCGCAGGTCCATGCGCTGCTCCAGGTCGCCCTCGGCGACCGCCGACAGCACCCGGCCCACCTCGGACACCGGCCGGACAAGATCGTCCACCAGCGCGTTGGACGCGTCGATGGCCGCGGCCCACTGCCCCTCGCAGGCGCCGGTCTCCAGCCGCTCGGTGAGCTTGCCCTCCCGGCCGACCACCCGCCGCACCCGGGTCAGCTCGCCGGTGAGCTGCAGATTACGGTCCGCGACCTCGTTGAAGACCGCGGCGATCTCGGACATGACACCCTCGCCCGAGACCGTCAGCCGCTTACGGAAGTTCCCGTCCCGCATGGCCGTCATCGCGGTCAGCAGCCGGTTCAGGGCCGCCGTCTCCACTTCGATCGTCCCATTGCTCCGGGACCGTCCGCCTTTCGCGCGCGTATTCGTGCCCCGCG
The DNA here is from genome assembly GCF_001553455.1 of Streptomyces hygroscopicus subsp. hygroscopicus. Taxonomy (GTDB): domain Bacteria; phylum Actinomycetota; class Actinomycetes; order Streptomycetales; family Streptomycetaceae; genus Streptomyces; species Streptomyces hygroscopicus. The sequence goes on along the minus strand of NZ_BBOX01000199.1, from coordinate 2,954 downwards.
CCGCTGCGCCAGACTCCACCGTGTCCCTCCCGCAGGGTTGACCGTCCTCGTCGGGTTCTTCTTCCAGCTTGCCCAGTGTTTCACCATGGCCCAACCAGGCCATAACAGTTCGGCAGCATCGCACACCGCCGACAGCCCACTCTGGGGGGAATCGGAGCCGACCAGGATTCGCGAGGGCGCCGGTGGTAAGTAACCTGGCATCCGGCCAGGGCATCGGAGGGGCGCTGCGACATGGGTGAGCAGTTCGCCGAAACACATATGAGGAGACCTGTGATCACCGCGCGGGCAGCCGCCACCTTCGAGCCGGTGGGACGCTCGGTCGCCGCCGCCCGCACCTTTGTCCGGGACACCCTCCAGGGGTGGGGCCTCACCGACATCGTGGACGACGCCGTCGTCCTCACCAGCGAACTCGTCACCAACGCGGTGGTGCACGCCGGCACCACCGCCGATGTGATCTGCATCCGCGCCGACACCGGCGTACGCGTCGAGGTCTCCGACCGCTACCCCGAGCGCGAGGTCCCGCTGCAGAGCAACGGCGGCCACCACTTCGGGCACCCCGACCGCGAGGGCGGCCGCGGCCTGCTGCTGTGCGCCGCGCTCGCCACCCGCTGGGGCGTCGAGTACACCGCGACCCACAAGCACGTCTGGTTCCAGCTCGACTTCCCCGACCGCCCCGCGGGCACCCGGGCCGCCGGGCCCGCCCTGCCCTCCAGCGCCCTGCCCGTCGCCGAGTCCCGGGTCCGGGTCGGGGTCGTCCAGGTCGACAGCACCGGCCTGATCAGCGCCTGGAACGACGACGCACAGGAGCTGTTCGGTTACCACCCGGAGCAGGTCATCGGCAAACCGCTGACCGACCTCGCGGCCTGGCCGCACACCCCCGGCACCGGCACCGGCGTCGCCGAGGCGCTCCTGCTCTCCCGCTGGGAGGGCTCCTACGGCATCCGCGGCGCCGACGGCCGGGTCTCCCCCGTCTACGCCTCCCATCTGCGCATCCGCGACGCCGAGGGCGAACCGTCCACCGTCTGTCTGCTGGTGCGCGACCGCGAGCGGGCCGTGCTGCAGAGCCCGATGCGCGGTGCGGCGGGCGACACCGCCGACACGGTGGAGCGCGGTCCGGCCACCGACGCCTTCGAGGTCTTCATCGGCTCCCCCGCCCCCGACGACCTCGACGGCCTGCTCCAGCGCACCGTGGAGCGGGCCCGCGACATGCTCGACGGCGACGCCGCCTATCTGCTGCTCGCCACCGACGACGAGACCGAACTGGAGGTCCGCGCCTCCACCGGCCTGCCCTCCGCCCGCCAGCGCTTCGCCCGCGTGCCCGTCGAAGCGGGCACCGGGCGCTACGGCTCGGCCCGGATGCCCGCCGTCCACGAGGACCTGTCCGCGGTGCCCGGCGCCGTTCCGCTGCTGGTGAACACCGGGATGCGCTCCGTCGTCACCGTCCCGCTGAAGGTCGAGGGCCGGCTCACCGGCTCGCTCGGCGTCGCCGCGGAGGCCCCCGGCCGCTACAGCAACGAAGAGGCCCTGCGGCTGCAGTTCGCCGCCGACCGCATCGCCCTCGCCGTCGAACGGGCCCGTCTCACCGAACTGGAGCGGCTGCGCCGCGGCTCGCTGTCCTTCCTCGTCGAGGCGTCCGACCTCCTCGCGGGCACTTTGGACCGCGATCAGACACTGGCTCTCATGGCCCAGATGACGGTGCCCACGCTGGCCAGTTGGTGCGCCGTCTATACGGTCGCCGACCAGGCGTCCGAGCCCGAACTGTCCTATGTGCTGCACGAGGACGAGGACCGCATCGACGGGCTCAAGGCCCTGCTGATGAAGATCGACCCGCCGGAGCAGGTCCCCACCGGCGGGGCACGCGGCTGGTCCGGTCCCTATGACGCGGCCCACGCGGCGGCCCTGCGCACCTCGCTGCGCAGCCTCAGCCTCGGCGACTCCGCCCGCCCCTCCTCCGGCCCCGGCGCCTCGCTCGCGACCGCCTCGGCCGTCGGCGGGGAGACGGTTGTCCTGCCCCTGGTGGCCCGTAACCGCGTCATCGGCATGCTCGTCCTCGGCAAGCCCACCGACGAGCACTTCCGCCAGGAGAACCTGGAGCTCGCCGAGGACCTCTCCCGCCGGGCGGCGCTCGCGCTGGACAACGCGCGGCTCTACTCGGAGCGCACCGCCATCAGCCAGTCCCTGCAGCGCAGTCTGCTGCCGCCCGAACTGCCGGAGGTCGCCGGAGTCGAGGTCGAGGTCATCTACCGCGCGGCGGGCGAGGGCAACGAGGTCGGCGGCGACTTCTACGACGTCTTCCCGATCCGCGACGGGGCGTACGGCTTCGCCATCGGCGATGTCTGCGGCACCGGACCGGAGGCCGCCGCGGTCACCGGGCTCGCCCGGCACGCCCTGCGGCTGCTCGCCCGCGAGGGCTTCGGCGGCCCGGCGGTCCTGGAGCGGCTCAACGCGGCCATCCTCGACGAGGGCGCCCGCAGCCGCTTCCTGACCCTCCTCTACGGCGAGTTGTGGCCACAGCACGACGGCAGCGCGGTCCTCAAGGTGGTCTGCGCCGGGCACCCGCTGCCGCTGCGACTGCGCCAGGACGGCAGCGTGGAGGCCGCGGCCGAGCCCCAGCCGCTGCTCGGTGTCATGGACGACCTGGAGCTGTACGAGCAGACGGTGACGCTCGACCCGGGCGATGTGCTGCTGTGCGTCACGGACGGCGTGACGGAGCGGCGTGAGGGCACCAGGATGCTCGGCGACGACGGCCTCATCGATGTCCTCACCTCCTGCACCGGCCTTACGGCGGGCGCGGTGGCCTCCCGGGTGCTGCGGGCGGTCGAGCGCTTCGCGGCGGACCCGCCGTCCGACGACATGGCGATCCTGGCCATGCGGGTCCCCGAGCCGGCCGACTCCTGAGACATGAGGCGGCCCGGCCGGGCGACCGGGCCGCCGGGCGCCCCCGGCGCTCCCCG
>NZ_BBOX01000198.1 GCF_001553455.1 Streptomyces hygroscopicus subsp. hygroscopicus | reverse complement strand
GGTCCGCGGCGGGCTCCCGCGGGGCCGTCCGGCGGAAGGCCGGGGTGTCGGCCGGGGCGAGCCAGAGGCGTTCCAGCTCCTCGTCCAGCCAGGTCAGGGTCAGGGAGCAGCCGGCCATGTCGAGGCTGGTGACGAGTTCGCCGACCTCGGGGCGTACGGGGGTGAGCCCCGCCTCGTCCAGCAGCCGGGCGACGGCGCCCCACAGCACGTACAGCTCCTCGTACTTCGTGGCGCCGAGGCCGTTGAGGACGACCGCGACCCGCCCGCCGGCGTCCGTGCCCGCGGGGCGGTCCGCCAGCAGCCCCGTCACCAGGGCGCGGGCGAGGTCCTCCGCGGTGCCGAGAGTGTCCTCGCTCACCCCCGGTTCGCCGTGGATGCCGAGACCGAGGCCCAGCCGGCCCTCGGGAACGGTGAACAGAGGCGCGTCGGCGCCCGGCAGGGTGCAGCCGTCGAAAGCCACTCCGAGCGTGCGGGTACGGGCGTTGGTGTGTTCGGCGACGCGGACCACCTCGTCCAGCGCGGCGCCTGCCTCGGCCGCCGCCGACGCGGTCTTGAAGACCACGAAGCCGCCGGCGATGCCCCGCCGCCGCGCCGTCTGGCCGGCGGGCGCGGAGGCGATGTCATCGGTGACGGCGAAGCAGCGGGCGGGGATCCCGTCGCCCTCCAACTGCCGTGCGGCGAGGCCGAAGTTCATCACGTCCCCGGCGTAGTTGCCGAACAGGAAGAGGACACCGCCGCCGGCCTCCGCCGCCTCGGCGACCGAGCGGGCGCGGGCGGCCGACGGAGAGGTGAAGACGTCGCCGATGACCGAACCGTCGGCGAATCCGGGGCCGACCACACCGCAGAAGGCGGGATAGTGGCCGGAGCCGCCGCCGGTGAGGACGGCCACCTTCCCGGCACGGGTGGGGCGGGCGCGCACCACACCGCCGGGCACGGCCCGCACATGCTCGGGATGGGCGGCGGCGAACCCCTCGATCATGTCGTCGGTGAACCGGGCGGGGTCGTTGAAGAGCCTGGTCATCGGGTGCTCCAGCCTTCGCGTGCGAGGTCGAGGGCGCGGCGGTAGGCGGCGTAGCCCTCGGCGTAGTGGTCGATCAGCCCGCGCTCGGCGGTCACGGTGCGGCGGGGGGCGCGCCAGGCGGCGGCGTCGACGGGTGTGCCCAGTGCGTGCCAGGCGACCTGGGCCGCGCCGCGGATGCCCACGGCGTCATCGCAGACATCCAGGTCACCGCCGAGGACACCGGCGAAGACGCGGGCCCACTCCCCCGAGCGCGCGCCACCGCCGCACGCGGTGACGGTGCCGGAGACACCGAGGGTTTCCATGCAGTGCCGGGCCGAGTAGGCGACGGCCTCGCACAGCGCCCGTACCAGGTCGGCGCGGCCGGTCAGCGGGGAGAGGCCGTCGAACCGGCCGCGGGCCCGCGCGTCGACGAAGGGGGCGCGCTCACCGCTGGCGGACAGGAACGGCAGCGCGGTGACGCCCGAGGCGCCGGGCGGCGACTGGACGAGCAGCGCGTCCAGCGCGTCGATCTTCACATCGAGCAGTTTCAGCAGCCAGTCCAGGCCCGCGGTGCCGATCATGGCGGGCATGACCCGCAGGTAGCGGCCCTCGTACGGGGTGGCCAGCACCATCCCGGCCGGGTCGTCGGTGACGGCCGGGCGCGGTTCGGTGTCGAGGACCTGGGCGGCGAGGGTGGTGCCGATGATGAGGTTGCCCTCGCCCGGTTCGGCGACCCCCGAGCCGAAGGCACAGGCCGGTATGTCGAACGGTCCGGCGGAGACCGGCAGCCCCGCGGGCAGGCCCAGCCGCCGGGCGGCGCCGGGCAGCAGCCGGTGCAGGGTGCCGGGCGGCGCCGGGTCCGGCAGCAGCCGGCGGTGGGCGGACAGTCCGCACAGCTCGAGCGCGGTCTCGTCGTAGGTACGGGTGGCCACGTCGAGGAACGGCTGCGAGGCGTCGGAGGCGTCGACGGTCACGGCGCCGGTCAGCCGTTGCACGACGGCGTCCACGCAGTACCCGGCGACCTCGGCCGCCGCCAGCCGCTCCGGCTCGTGTTCGGCCAGGTGGGCCAGGAGGGGCGCCGCGGAGCCGGGGAAGAGGCCGACACCGGTGCGCCGGTGCAGGGCGTGCAGGGTGCCGTCGGCGGTCCACCGGTCGAGCCGGTCCGCGGCCCGGCCGTCCATCCAGGACAGCGCGCGGCCGACGGGGGCGCCGGCGGCGTCGCGCAGCCACAGGCCGTCGCCCTGCCCGGTGAGGGCCAGGGCCTCGATCGGTTCGCCGCCCAGCTGGGCGGCGTCGGTGAGCGCCGCCCGTATGACGGTCTCCACGGTGCCCACGACATCGTCCAGGTCCTGCTCGACGCGCTGTCCGGGCAGCGTGTAGACGGTGCTGCGGGCCTCGTGCGCGGGGGTGGCGCGGCCGTCCCGGGAGATCAGCTGGGCCTTGGTGACCGAGGTCCCGATGTCGACTCCGACGATCATGGCCGGCCCCCGGTCAGCACCTCCGGATTGGCCACGTGCCGCAGCGGTTCGCCGCGCAGGAAACGGGCGGCCTCGGCGGCGGTGATCGCAGCGGCCCGGTCGGCGGTCTGCCGGGTGGCGCCCGCCAGATGCGGGGTGGTGATGACGTTGGGGGCCTTGTGCAGCGGCCAGTCGGCCGGGGGAGGCTCGATGTCGTAGACGTCGAGGGCGAGCGCGCCGAGCCGGCCGGACTCCAGCAGGCCGGGCAGCGGACCGTAGTCGAGCAGTTCACCGCGGGCGGAGTTGACCAGGACGGCGCCCTCGGGCAGGAGCGCGAGGTTGCCGGCGTTGATCAGGTGCCGGGTCTCGGGGGTGACCCGGGCGTGCAGGCTCACCACCGAGCTGCGCCGCAGCAGGTCCTCCAGGCCGGTGAGTTCGACGCCGTCGGCCTGTGCCCGCGCCGGGTCCGCGTACGGATCGGACACCAGGACGTGTGAGCCGAAGGCGCGCAGCACCCGGGCGACGATCGCGCCGATGGCCCCGTATCCGACGAGGCCGACGGTGGCGCCGTCGAGTTCCAGCCCCGCGTTCTCGTAGGCGTAGTAGTCACCGCGCCACACGCCCTCCTTGAGGGCCGCGTCGGCGAAGGTGATGCGGCGCATGGCGGCGAGGATCAGGCCGACGGCGAATTCGGCGGCGGCCGCGGCGTTGCGGCCCGGGGTGAAGGTGACGGGGATGCCGGCGGCGGTGGCGGCGGCCAGGTCCACGTTGACCGGGCCGCCGCGGGCCACCCCGATGAACTTCAGCCGCGGCGCCTCCCGGATGACGCGGGCGGTGAAGGGGGCCATCTGGGTCAGGGCGACGCTCGCGTCACCGAGCGCCTCCAGCACCTGCTCCTCGGTGCCGCTGGCCTCCTTGACCCCGCCGTTGCCCTGCGCGTCGCCCCCCACCGGGCCGAAGGGCTCGTTCGGCCAGCGGGTGCGCAGGGTACGGAAGCTCAGCCCGGCGGAGGGCAGGCTCTCGCGCAGCGCGGCGGAGAAGAGCTCGGGGTCGATGAAGTCGTCGCCGGATACCAGGACGGTGGTCATGTCCGGTCACTCCCCTCGGGCGTCGAGCCTGCTGAGCAGGTAGTCGCGTACGGCATGGTGGTCGGAAGAGCGGAAGGAGGCGGCCGCGAGGGCGTCCTCGGCGGGTGGGTACTGCGGATTGGGGATGGCCACCACGGTCATCCCGGCGGCCGCGGCGGCGCGCAGTCCGTTGCTCGAGTCCTCCACCGCCAGGCAACGCTCGGGGGCCACGCCGAGTGCCCGTGCGGCGGCCAGGTAGACGTCCGGGCTCGGCTTGCCGCGCGCCACTTCGGCGCTGGAGACGGTGGCCTTGAAGTGGTGGTCGACACCGTGGTGGACGAGGACGGCGTCGATGACCCGGCGGGGGGCGGAGGAGGCGAGCGCGACGGGTGCCAGTTCGGCGGTGGCGGTGATCATCTCACGGGCGCCGGGCAGCAGGCCGATGCGGCCGTCGGCCAGCGCCTGGACCATGCCGTCGACGACGTCCCGTTCGGTGTTCTCGGCGGGGTCGCCCGTCCCGCAGAACCGGGTGAGGTAGGCGGCCCACTCGGGGGCGCTCATCCCCTGGACGTCGCGGGTCTGTGCGGGGCCCCATGCGCGGCCGCGGGCGGCGGCGTATCCGGCCCACAGCTCCTCCCACAGATGCTCGCTCTCCACCAGTACGCCGTCCATGTCGAAGACCACTGCGTCGGCCATGCGTACCCCTGATCTCCTGGCTGATGATTCACTGGCTGGCCGGAGCACCGGGCGGTGTCCGTCACAGGAAAATTAACAGCCCACGCGTGAGTTGTCACTGGTTCTATGTGAGAAATTGACACGGCAGGATGGAGGCATGACTACTCTCCCGTCGTCGCGCGGTGCGCGGCAGCAGCGACACCGGCTGATCGTCGACCATGTGCTGGCCCGGGGGGACGCCACCGTGGCCGAGCTGGCCGAGCTGACCGGCGTCAGCCTGATGACCGTCCACCGGGACATCGCCGAGCTGGCCGACCGCGGCATCCTGCGCAAGTACCACGGCGGCGTCTCCGCGCAGCCCTCGATGGTCTTCGAGTCCAGTTCGGACTTCCGGCTGCACGCGCACACCGACGAGAAGCGAGCGCTGGCCCGCGCCGCCCTGCCGTTCGTGGCGCCGGGGATGTCGGTGATGCTGGACGACTCGACCTCGGCGCTGGCCCTGGCGCGGCTGCTGCCCGAGGTCGGGCCGCTGACCGTGGTGACCAACTACCGCCTGATCGCGGAGGAGCTGAGGGAGGCCGAGAGCATCCGGCTGATCTGCGTGGGCGGCGAGTACTCGCGCACCCACGACTCGTGGATCGGGCTGCCGGCGATGGACATGATCAGCGGCATCTCCGTCGATCTGAGCGTGCTCTCCACCTCCGCGATGACCGCGGGCATGACGTTCCACCAGGAGCAGGAGATCGTCAGCATCAAGCGGGCGACCCGGCAGGCGGGCGCGAGAAGCGTGCTGCTGATGGACCACAGCAAGGTGGGCCGTCGCGCGCTGCACCGGCTGGAGAGCGTGGACTCCTTCGACCACGTCCTGCTGACCGGTCCGGTGGACGAGGAGCTGGTGCGCGAGATGCGCGAGCTGACGGACGTCCGGGTCATCGAGATGAACGAATGAGCATCGAATCTCGTTACTTTTACCAGACCCCTTGATATTTATCTCGGCTCGCTTGAGTATCTGCGGTCGTACTCCGTCACACCTCAGAGTGGAGGTAGCGATGCCGAAACCCTTGATCCTGGGCTATCTGGGCGTCCTCCTGTTCATGATCGGCGATGGTGTCGAATCCGGGTTCATCGCTCCGTACATGGCCGACCACGGTGCGGCAACGGACGTGCGGGCCGGGTACGTCATCACCGTGTACGGCATCGCCGTGATGCTGGCGTCCTGGTTCTCCGGTGCCCTCTGCCAGGTGTGGGGACCACGCCGGGTGATGTGGACGGGCCTGGCCATCTGGGCCGTCTTCGACGCCGCGTACCTGCTCTTCGCGCTGGGCACCGAGAACTACCCGCTGATGCTGCTCTTCTACGGCATCCGGGGCTTCGGCTACCCGCTCTTCGCCTTCGGTTTCCTCGTATGGATCACCAACACCGCGCCCAAGGCCCGGCTGGGCACCGCCGTGGGATGGTTCTACTTCGCCTTCACCGGGGGCCTGCCCACCCTCGGCTCGCTGTGGTCGAGCCTGACGATCCCCTCGTTCGGCCGCCTGGGCACGCTGTGGTCCGCGCTGGTCCTCATCCTCATCGGCGGCGCCATCGCCCTGGTCGGCGCCCGCAGGCGGCCCGGCGGCGACCGGATGGCGCCGCCGGAGGTCACCACCGGCCAGAGCCTGTTCAACTCCGTCTCCATCATCTGGACCCACCCCCGCGTCCTGGTGGGCTGCCTGGTCCGGGTCATCAACACGGCCCCGGAGTTCGGCATGCTGGTGTACCTGCCGCGGATCTTCTCCGACGACATCGGTTTCGGCGAGGACAAGTGGCTCCAGCTGCTGGCGATCATCTACGGCACGAACATCTTCTTCAACCTCATCTTCGGCGTGCTGTCCGACCGCATCGGCTGGCGCACGACCATCGCCGGCTTCGGCGCGCTGGGCTGCGCCATCAGCGTCACGACGCTGTACTTCGTACCGACCTGGCTCGGCGCGGACTACTACTGGGTCGCGGTGCTCGCGGGCATGTTCTACGGCGCGACCCTCGCCGGCTTCGTCCCCATCTCGGCGCTCATCCCCTCGATGGCACCGGAGAACAAGGGCGGTTCGATGGCCCTGCTCAACCTGGGCGCGGGCGGCGCGGCCTTCGTCGGCCCGGCCATCGCCAGCCTCTTCTTCCCCCTCGTCGGCGCCGGCGGGGTCACCCTGATCTTCCTCGCCCTCTACCTGGTCGCCTTCGTGCTGACGCTGCTGCTGAAGCTGCCCGAGGAGCGGGACGGCGAGCCGACTGCCGAGGACACGCCGGACGGCCGGCTGCCCCGGACCGACGCGGCTCCGACCGCCACCTCCGCATGAACCGGCCGCTGCCGGACCGCCACCTCCCCGTGAACCGGCCGCTGCCGGACCGGCTCCGGGCGTCAGAGCTGGGAGCCGCCACCGTCCACGGCGAGTTCGGCCCCGGTGGTGAAGGTGGCGTCGAACGCGAGGAACGCCACCGCCCTGGCGACCTCGGCCGGGGTCCCCATGCGCAACATGGGGTTGTCCGCGGCCATCTGCGCCTTGGTCTGCTCGGCGGCCTCCTTCGGCATCGACTTCTCCAGGATGCCGGAGTCGATCGGGCCGGGGCTGACCGCGTTGACGCGGATCCCGCGCGGGAGCAGTTCCCGGGCGAGGCTGCGGGTCATCGAGCGCAGCGCCGCCTTGCCGGCCGCGTAGGCGCTGAGCCCGGGCAGGCCCAGCACATGGGCGACCGAGGTGGTGAGCACCACGCCGCTGCCCTCGGCCAGCAGCGGGACGAGCTTTTGCACCGTGAAGTACGGGCCCTTGACGTTGACGGCCAGCAGCTGGTCGAAGAGTTCCTCGCTGGTCTCCTCGAACGGTGCGAAGCCGTTGACCCCGGCGTTGGCGAACAGGGCGTCGACGGTGCCGAACTCGGCCTTCACCCGGTCGGCCAGCGCGTCGATGTCGGGCAGCGACGCCGCGTCGCTGCGGACCGCGATCGCGTTCCCGCCGAGCTGGTCACGGGCGGCGTCCAGGGTGGCCTGGCTGCGTCCCGTGATCAGGACCCGCGCCCCTTCGTCCACCAGCAGCCGCGCGGTGGCCAGGCCGACCCCGCTGCTGCCACCCGTGATCACGACGCTCTTGCCCTCGTACTTGCCCATGTCGGACACCCTCTGTCGGTGGAATCGGCTCCTGCTTCTGGTGTCCGCGGGGCCGCCCTGCTGGGCGCCCCGGCCGGACACCGTCCAGTCAACAGCCGCCTGGCCAGGGGTGTCCAAGACCTGTTCCGCACCCCGTTATGCATCAGCGGCATCACGGGGAGGGCGCCGGTGCGGGTGCCTTCGCCCCGCCCTCGCCGGAGCCCGTTCCCGGCCCGGGGCGCGTTCCCGGCCCAGGGCGCGTTCCCGACCCGGGGCGCGTTCCCGGCCCGGAGTCCGTTCCCGACCCGGAGTCCGCTGGGCGCGTTCCCGGCCCGGGGCGCGTTCCCGGCCCGGAGGGCGGCCTTGAGGCCGGTGCGCTCCCGCGCGGTCGGCCGTGCGGTGCGCACCGCACGCGCCGCCGCCCCGCCGCGCACGTCCGCCCCCGGCGCCTGACGCCCCCGCTCCCGGCCGTACGCGCCTGGTGTGCGCGGGCCGTGGCCCCGGCGTCCCTCAAGCTCCCCCGGCGTCCGCGGGCGCGGACTCCGGGCGTCGTCACCCTCTCCCCCAGCCCTCCCGGCCCTGCGCGATCCGGCTGAACGCCTCCTCCGGCGTCACCGAACGGGCCTCCAGGGCGCGCAGCTCCACGCCCTCCTCCCGGGCCCATGACAGCAGCGCGGTGGCCGTGCGCTGCAGATCACCGGTCTCCAGCCGGACCGTCCGCCCGGCCTCCTCCTGCCAGGTCACGCCCAGCGGGGCGAGCGGCGGCATATCGCCCAGGAAATAGCCGTGGGGCAGGTCGAAGCTCATGCGCGCGGGCGGCCCGGCGACCCCGTCGGCGCCCCGCCCCGAGGTGACGACCGGTCGGGCGGCCTCAACAACGGTGTCCATGTGCTCCAGACTTCCGTCCCGCCGGGGCCGGCGGGAGTGCGGGCCGTCATCGGTGCGCATGACATCTGTCCTCCGGCCGCCCCGGGGCACCGCCAGGTCCCGCGGCGCCGCCGCGCCCGCTGCCGGTTCCGGCCCGAGGGCGGCCGTGGACCACCTCACAGGTCCCGGACGGCGGCGGTGAGCGCTTCGTCGAGGATGGCGACACCACGGGCGATCTCGTCGTCGCTCGCGGTCAGCGGGGGCGCGATGCGGAAGGTGCCGCCCATGCCGGGCAGTTGGACGATGTTCATGTGCAGCCCGAGATCGAAGCAGCGCCGGGTGACGGCCGCGCCGAGCCGGTCGGCGCCCCCGGCGCCCAGCACCCGGTCGCCGACCAGTTCCACCCCCATCAGCAGCCCGCGGCCCCGGACGTCCCCGACCACGTCATGGCGGGTGGCGAGGTCATCGAGACCATCGCGCAGCAGTGTGCCGAGGTGGCGGGCCCGCTCGTCGAGGCGGTCGCGGGCCAGGACGTCGAGGACGGTGTTGCCGACGGCGGCCGGCAGCGGGTCGCTGACGTGGGTGGTGAAGAACAAGAACCCCCGGTCGTGTGCCTGTTGCTCGATCTCCGGGCTGGTCAGCACGGCGGCCAGCGGCAGCCCCGCGCCGAGTGTCTTGGACAGCGTGAGGATGTCCGGGACGACACCGTCGTGTTCGAAGGCGTACCAGTCGCCGGTGCGGCACAGCCCGGTCTGGGCCTCGTCCAGGATCAGCAGCATGTCCCGTTCCCGGCACTTGCGCGCCAGGGCGGCGAGATAGCCCGGCGGGAGTTCGATGACGCCGCCGGAGCTGAGGATCGGCTCGACCAGGCACGCGGCGAGACTGCCGACCGACTGGGCGTCGATCAGGTCGAAGCCCAGGTCGAGTTGGCGGCGCCAGTCGAACGAGCCGTCGGCGTCCACCACGTCGGGGTGGAAGCGGTCCGGGACCGGCAGCGCGAAGTTGCCCGGCGCGGCGGGCCCGTAGCCCTTGCGCCCGGCGCTGTAGGTGGCGTTCGCGGCGCCCTGGGTCATCCCGTGCCAGGACCGGGCGAACGAGACGATCTCGTGGCGCCCGGTGACGAGTTTGGCCATCCGCACCGCGGCCTCGTTCGCCTCCGCCCCGGTGGTCAGGAGCATCGCCTTCTGCAGGGGGTCGGGCAGGGTCTCGGCGAGCCGGCGGGTGAGCTCGATGACCGGGCGGCTGAGCATGCCGCTGTGCAGGTGGTCCAGGAGGGCCACCTGCTCGCGGACCGTCGCGACGATCGCCGGGTGGGAGTGTCCGAGGATCGCGCTCATCTGGCCGGAGGTGAAGTCGAGCAACTCGCGGCCGCTCTCGGTGAACACCGACGTGCCCGCGGCGCGGGCGATGACCTCCGGGGTGAAGTCGGCCCGGCCGGAGTAGCGGATGAGGTGGCGCTCCGGGGCGCCGTACGTCGTCTCGGGAAGCATGTGACCGACGTTAGGGACGCACCACTGCACGCGTCCATCGCACAGTTCCGACCGCCCTGTTCGGCGGAACCGTACAATCGGACGCGTGTTGAACTCGGGGCGGCTGCGGCTGCTCAGCCTGCTGGAAACCCTGGGCACCGTGCGCGCGGTCGCCGAGACGCTGCATCTGAGCGCGTCGACGGTGTCCCAGCAACTGGCGGTGCTCGAGACCGAGACCCGGTCCCGGCTGCTGGAGCGGACCGGGCGGCAGGTGCGGCTGACCCCGGCCGGTCTGCTGCTGGCCCAGCGGGGCCGGGAGATCCTGGACCGGATGGCCGAGGCCGAGGCCGAGTTGCAGGCCCTGAACGACGAGCCCATCGGCACGGTCCGGCTCGGGGCGTTCCAGAGCGCCATCCACACCCTCGCGGTGCCGGCGGCCACCCGCCTGGCCACCACCCATCCGCGGCTGCGCCTGGAGCTGATCGAGTCGGAGCCGCACGAGAGCGGACCGGCCCTGCGCTCGGGGGAGGCGGACGTCATCGTCACCACCACCGATTACACCGGCCTCTCGTGGGGTGCGGACCTCGAGGTCATTCCGCTGGGCATCGACCCGATCGTGCTGGTGCTGCCACGTGAACACCCGCTCGCCTGCCGCACCGCGGTGAACCTGGCGGCCTGCGCGGAGGAGACGTGGGCGGGTGACCGACCGCGGTCCTACATGGCGGAGCTGACCGTGCGGCTGTGCCGCGAGTCGGGGTTCGAACCCCGGGTGGCCTGCCGGTTCAGCAACTATCTGCTGGCGTTGCGGCACGTCGAGTCGGGCCGCTCGATCGCCCTGCTGCCCGCCCTGGCCGTCACCCCGGACCACGACGTGGTCACCCGGCAGCTCAGCCCACCGGTACACCGCAACATCACCATCGTGGTGCGGCGCGGCACGACGCGGCGCGCGGGGGTGCACGCCGTCGTCGCGGCGCTGCGCGACCACCCCGAGATCCCGGTCCTGTCCGCCCCGCACCAGCGCCCCGGACGGGAACAGCACCCGCCCATGCCGTGACGGGGCCGCCGCCGCGGGGCGGACGCTCCGGGCTCCCCCGCGCCGGCGTACCGGGTGTGGGGGCGGCGTACCGGGGCAATCGGCATTAACGATCTTGATGCCGATACGCGAGGGAGCTGCCGCCCATGACAACTGCCGGCCGTCGGCCACACAGCGGGCGCACGTACGCCTTCAGCCTGCGGAGGCTGTCGCTCTGTTTCGGGCTGATCGCCCTCGTTCTCCTGGCGGCGGGGACCGCCCTCAAAGCCGGTGCCCGGGCGGCCGATGACCACCCTGTCGCCGCCGTGGCCCTGGGGCTGCTGGCGCTCGCGGCCGCCGTCCTGGTCCGCCGGCGGCGCGTCCGGGTGGCCAGGACCGCCGCCCCGGGTCCCTCCGCGCCCGGCGACGTGCTGACGCCGGACGCCATCGTCCCCGCTGCCCCGGTTGAGGAGCCCCTCGAGGTTGAGGAGCCCCTCGCGGAGGTCGGTTTCGAGGCGATGAGCGCCGAGGAGTTCGAGCAGGCGGTGGCGGACCTGTGCCGGCGGGACGGGTGCCGGACCGCCGAGGTGGTCGGCGGCGCGGGTGACCTGGGCGCGGACGTCCTGGCCGTCACCCCGGACGGGCAGCGCCTGGTCATCCAGTGCAAGCGGTACGACGCGGCCCACAAGGTGGGCTCCCAGGACCTCCAGCGCTTCGGCGGAACGTGCTTCGCCGTCCATGACGCCCATATCGCCGCTGTGGTCACGACCAGCGAGTTCACCGAGCCCGCCCTCGAGTACGCCGCCCAGTGCGGAATCCTCTGCCTCGACGGGCAGGCGCTCACCACGTGGGCGAGCACGGGTTCGGCCCCCTGGACGGAATGAGGCAGCGGAAGACGGCGCCCGGGGCCGCCGTACGACCGCCCGGCGGGCAGCCGTCGCGGCGTACGACCGTCCGGCGGGCAGCCGTCCGAAGAGCAGCCGTCCCAGCGTGCGGCCGGGCCGACCGGCAGCCGGGCCAGCGCGAGGCCCGGCCGACAGACAGCCGTCCCGACCGGCAACCCTCCCCACCGGCAGCCGGGCCGACCGGCAGCCGTCCCGGCGGGCAGCCGTCCCGGCACGCGGCCGGGCCAGCGCGAGGCCCGGCCGACAGACAGCCGTCCCGACCGGCAACTGTCCCGACCGGCAACCCTCCCCACCGGCAACCCTCCCCACCGGCAGCCGGGCCGACAGACAGCCATCCCGGCGGGCAGCCGTCCCGGCGCGCGGCCCGGCCGCGGCCGACGACGTGCGCCACCCGCGAGCCAGTGCCACACTGGTCGGTGCGGGCCGGTGCCCGGCCGACCGGCGCCGCCCTCGCCGAGCCCCTGGTTCCCCTCCCCTTCCCGACAGTGTGGAACGTTGTGTCCGGCAGGCCGGCCGCCACGCACAGCGCTTCGACCACCCATCCCCGGAGGGTTCGCCATGTCGACCGATGAGCCGGTGAACACGGCGCCGAGGCCCCGGTCCGAGGCGTGGAGGACCGCGCTGACCGTACTGGAGACGGTGAAGCCGCCGTCCATCCCGGAGGGGGCCGAGGTGATGACCGTTCTCGTCGCGTTTCCCCCGGGGGACCCGGGCACGCCCCCGCACCGGCACGCGGGCCCGGCGTTCGGCTACATGCTGGAGGGGGAGATGCGCTTCGAGCTGGAGGGCGAACCGGAGCGCGTGATCAGGGCCGGGGAGACCTTCTGGGAGCCGGGCGGCGACGTCATCCACTACCAGGACGGGAACAACCGCACGGACTCCTGGAGCCGTTTCCTGGTGACGATGGTCTGCGCGCCGGGCCGGCCGATGCTGACCCTGGTCGATGACGAGGAGTTGGCCCAGCGCGCGGACCGGCGGGCCCCGCGGCCCGCCTGAAGGAGACCGCGGGAGCCGCGCAGTGGACGGAGGGTGACCCATGAAGTTCGCAGTCATCGGCGGTACCGGCCTGATCGGATCGCAGGTCGTGCGGAAGCTGAACGCGGCGGGGCACGAGGCCGTACCGTACTCGCACTCCACGGGTGTGGACGTGATCACCGGCCAGGGCCTGGAGGAGGCGGTGGCCGACGCCGATGTCGTCATCAACCTGACGAATTCCCCGACCTTCGACAACGCCTCCCTGGCGTTCTTCCGGACCTCGATGGACAACCTGCTGGCCGCCTGCCGGAAGGGCCGGGTGGGCCACGTCGTCATCCTGTCGATCGTCGGCGTGGAACAGGTGCCGGGCCTCGACTACTACCGTGCGAAGGTCCTCCAGGAGGACATCCTCAAGGCCGGGCCGATCCCCTATTCCATCGTCCGCGCCACCCAGTTCATGGAGTTCATCGACGCGGTCATGGCCCAGGGCACCGAGGGCGACACGGTCCACCTGCCGGCCACCCCACTGCAGCCGATCGCCGCCCAGGACGTCTCCGACACGGTCGCCGAGGTCGCCGAAGGCCCCCCGCTCAACGGCACCCTCGACATCGCCGGGCCCGATGTGTTCCCCCTCGACGAACTCGGCCGGATCACCCTGCGCGCCCACCCCGACGGGCGCACGGTCATCACCGACGACGGCGCCGGGATGTTCGCCGCCGTCCCCGGCGACGTCCTCACCGCCGACAGCGGCACCCGCACCGCCCCCACCCACTACGCGGACTGGCTCTCGTGACCCGCCCGGCCGCTCCGCGTCGGCCGTGAACGCGCCCCGCGAACACGTCCCGCGAACAATCACGTTGTCGACACGAGCCGCGAGTCCCTGGGCGTTGGTGATGGTGCCGCCACGGGAGTCGTACTCGTAGGCGAAGAGGTGGGAGCTGGAACAGCCGTTGAGCCGGAAGACGCTCACGGCGGTGATCCGGTCGGACGCGTTGCCGGTGAACCCGTGGACGAAGACCACCGGCTGCCGGCGTGCTGGTCGACAGCGGCCGGGCAACCGCACCGGCCGACGGCGCGGCGGGTGCGCTGGACCGCGCGGCGGAGGCGGTTCGACGCGGTGGCGGTCGCGGTCGCGGTGTCGGCCGCGACGGCCACCGGCCCCGGGGAGAACAGCCCGAACGCGACCGTGGGGCCGCGAGAACGCCGAGCAGCCGGCGCGGGGAACAACGACGCGTGAGCCCTCCTGACGGGGAGGCGGGGATGCGGGGATGCGGGTGCCTGACCCGAACCGGAGTCGTGGGGCGGGGCGCGGGCGCCATCGGCGAAGGCGCCAGTGTGCGCGGTGAGGCCGGGCGCGGGTGGCGGAGACCCGGACCGACGACCGTCGCGTGTGATCGGCCGTTCATGCCCAACCCCCGCCCCCGGCCGGTCACTTCGGGCAGCACGCTCACCGGCTTGAGGGGCCGCGGCTTCGCAACGTCCCCGCCACGGACCGGAGAAGGGAACCGGGCGCCGGACCACACCACGGGACGGGAACCGCGCACACGACCCCCGAGCGGCGCGCCCAGCACACCCCACGGATGCCACCGGGCGTCAGGCGGCGGGCGGCGACGCGTTCGCGGACGACGTCGAGTCCGCGGCGGATTCGGACCGCACCATTGACAGCAATGGTCTAGTCCTGTTTTCTCGTCAGCGCGCGATCTTCCTCGCGCCTTCCGACCGTCCGTTTCCACCCACATCGGCTCCGCTTTTCCCCCCACACCAAGGAGCGGCCCCCATGAACTTCCGTCTCCCCTTGAGCAGTAGGGTCCTGACCGGCCTGTGCGCCTCTGTCGCCGCGGCCGGGCTGCTCGCCACGGCCTCGACGACGACCGCCAGCGCGGGTACCACCTCGTCAACCGCGACGGCGGACATCCCCGAACACGCCCTCGTGGGCTATCTGCACTCCAGCTTCGCCAACGGCTCCGGATACACCCGCATGGCCGATGTCCCGGACAGCTGGGACATCATCGACCTGGCCTTCGGCGAGCCCACCTCCACCACCTCCGGCGACATCCGCTTCAGCCTCTGCCCGCAGAGCGAATGCCCGAACGTGGAGTCGGAGGACGAGTTCAAGGCCGCCATCAAGGCCAAGCAGGCGGCGGGCAAGAAGGTCCTGATATCCATCGGCGGACAGAACGGCCAGGTGCAGCTCACGACCACCGCCGCCCGCGACAAGTTCGTCGAGTCGGTCGGTGCGATCATCGACCGGTACGGACTGGACGGCCTCGACATCGACTTCGAGGGCCACTCGCTGTCGCTGGACGACGGCGACACCGACTTCAAGAACCCCAAGACCCCCGCGATCGTCAATCTCATCTCGGCCGTGAAGTCGCTCAAGGCGAAGTACGGATCCGACTTCGTCCTCACCATGGCCCCGGAGACCTTCTTCGTACAGCTGGGCTACCAGTACTACGGCTCGGGCGCCTCCGGCGGCCAGGATCCGCGGTCCGGGGCGTACCTGCCGGTCATCCACGCGCTGCGGGACGATCTCACCCTGCTGCACGTCCAGGACTACAACTCCGGACCGATCGTGGGGCTCGACGACCAGTACCACACCATGGGCAGCGCCGACTTCCACATCGCGATGACCGACATGCTGCTCACCGGCTTCCCCGTCGCGGGCGACACCGACAACGTCTTCCCGCCGCTGGACCCGTCCCAGGTGGCGATCGGCCTGCCCGCGAGCGCCAACGCGGGCAACGGCCACACCCAGCCCGGCGATGTGACCAAGGCCCTGAACTGCCTGACGAAGAAGACCGACTGCGGCGGGTACGAGCCCCACGGCAGCTGGCCCGGCCTGCGCGGGCTGATGGCCTGGTCGATCAACTGGGACACCTTCAGCGACCAGGAGTTCTCGAAGAACTTCGACGCCTACTACGGCCGCTGACCGCGGATCCGGGTCCCCCGGGGCGCCGGCCCGGCGCCCCGCGCCCCGTCCCGCGCGGGCACGCACCCCGGGTGCCGCGGCGCCCGCCCAAGACCAACGGCCGCCGCGGCACGTGCACGTGACCAGGCCCACCCCGTGGCGGGTGGCCTGTCCGGATGAGTCTTCCCACCTGTGCCCTACAACCAGGGGACCAGGCCCCGCCGGTCACATCACCCCCAAGACGGAGGGGAGTTGGGGTCGCACGGCCGATGACATCCGACGCACGCCACCTGAATGATCGTTCCTGTCCGACACGCGACCGGAAGGAACGATTTCGTGCGTAGACGGCGTCTCGCGCCCCTGTTGACCGTCAGTGTCACGG
>NZ_BBOX01000197.1 GCF_001553455.1 Streptomyces hygroscopicus subsp. hygroscopicus | reverse complement strand
TGGGGGGTCGTACGACCGGTCCGATTACGACACGTACCAACCGGCTACGGCCCAACCTAGTAAGTAGACTTCGTTCCCGTGTACCCGACGAACGCGGACGGAAGGAACGATTTCGTGCGTAGACGGCGTCTCGCGCCCCTGTTGACCGTCAGTGTCACGGCAGCACTGGCTCCCGCGCTCGCCACCGGGGCGGCCGAAGCCGCCGAGGCCGGCGCCGCCCCGGCGTCCGCCGCTCCCTCGTCCGCCACCGCGAGCGCCCTGGACCGGTATCTCGCGCAGAAGCCGGCGTGGCGGCGGTGTCAGGCCGATCTGCCGGCGGAGTACCAGTGCGCGACGATCAAGGTGCCGCTGGACTACCGGGCTCCCCAGGGCAAGCGCATCACCATGGCCATATCCCGGATCAAGAGCACCGCACCGGACAAGCGGCACGGTGTCCTGTTCTTCAATCCGGGCGGCCCCGGGGGGCCGGGGCTCGACATGCCGCTGTACATGAAGGACACGCTGCCCGAGGCCGCACAGCAGAAGTACGACCTGATCGGCTTCGACCCGCGCGGAGTGGGCCGGAGTTCGCCCGTCACCTGTGATCTGGAGCCGGAGGAGGAGAACTGGCTGCGGCCGTACAAGAAAGCGACGTTCGACAAGGACGTGGCCTGGGCGCGTGACGTCGCGCGCAAGTGCCGTGCCGCCTCGGGCGACACGCTGAGGCACATCACCACGCGCAACACGGCCCGGGACATGGACCTGCTCCGGGCGGTCCTCGGCGAGAAGAAGATCTCGTACTTCGGCTACTCGTACGGGACGTACCTCGGCTCCGTCTACACGCAGCTGTTCCCGGCGCGGGCCGACCGGGTGGTGCTGGACAGCGCGGTCGATCCGGCGCGGGCCTGGCGGGGGATGATCCAGTGGTGGGCGGAGGGTGCCGAGCCGGCGTTCGACCGGTGGACCGAGTGGGCCGCCGCGCGGTCCGCCCAGTACGGCCTCGGTGACACCCCGAAGAAGGTCGACCGGACGTTCTGGAACCTGGTCCGGCAGGCGGACGAGAAGCCCATCGAGATCGACGGGCAGGCGTACACCGGCGATGACGTCCGGAGCATGATGCGCGGCGCGGTCTTCAGCGTGCAGAGCGGCACCGAACTGGTCGTGGAGCTGAAGAAGGCCGCGGCCGGCGAGCCCGCCTCGGCGAAGAAGTTCCCGGCTCCGGCCGGAACGGCGCGCCTGGCCGCGGGCTCCGACGTCCCGCCCGACAACGGCACCGCCAGCTTCTGGGCCGTGGTGTGCAACGACAACTCGGCCGCCTGGTCCCGCGATCCCGAGAGCTACCGGCGGGACGCCATCGCGGACAAGGGCCGCTACCCGCTCTTCGGGGACTTCGCGTCCAGCGTCAAGCCCTGCGCGTTCTGGGACAGGTCCGCCGAACCGGCCACCGTCGTGAACAACAAGGTCCGTTCGCTGGTCGTGCAGAACGAGTGGGACCCCCAGACGCCGCTGCCGAGCGGTCAGGCCCTGCACACCGACCTGAAGGGCTCGAAGATGCTGACGGTCCTCGGCGGCGAGGGGCACGGGGTCTACCCGAGCGGCAACGCGTGCACCGACGGCAAGGTGACGGACTACCTGGCCACCGGCAAGCTGCCGGCGAAGGACGTGACCTGCCGGGCGACGCCCGGCTCGGACGCCGACGCCCGGAAGGACCGGAAGCGGGACGTGCTCCCCGGGGCCCCGCTGCCGCAGCGCTCCCCGGACCGCTTCTGACCGCGGACCGGATGACGCACACCGGACGGGGCGGGACCTCTTGCGGGTCCCGCCCCGTCCTCGCGCCCGCGCTCACGGCGTCGGCCGTGGCCCGGTAGCCGTCCGGGCACGGTCGACGGCCACCGCGATCCCGTCGAGGACGCATTCGAGGCCGAAGACGAAGTCGTGGTCGCTCACCGGGTCGTCGTACGCGCCGTCGGGTGCCGCCTCGAAGGTGCCCGAGGAGAGGAGCAGCGCCGTCTGCGGGAAGCGCTCCGGGGTGATGAGCCGCGCCAGGCTCCTGGCGTAGGCCCGCTCGGCCTCCTCCTGGCTCAGGCCCGTACCGCTCCTGCCCTGCGCGTGTTCCTGGACGAGCAGCGAGACGTGGCGTACATAGCCGCTGAGCAGGGTGAGGCTGCCGACCTTCGCGGCCCAGTCGAGTTCCGTTCCGCTCAGCGCGCCCAGACCCGCTTCCATCCAGGCGATCTCATGCGGTCCCGTGGGCGGCCCGGCGATGGGGAGGCGCGGGAGCCAGGGGTGGTGGTGGTTGACCAGGCGCTGGGCGACGGCCCACTGCCGCAGTCCCGCACGCCACTCCTCCGCGGCGGTCCCAGCGGCGGTCGCGGCGGCGGTCGCGGTGTCGGGAGGGGAGCCGAGCGCCAGGTCCCGCATGAGGACGAGGAGCTCGTCCTTGGACCCGACATGGCGGTAGAGGGACATCGGCGAGACGCCCAGCTCCTTCGCGATCCTGGGCAGCGTGGCGCCCGGCAGCCCGTCGCGGTCGGCCAGTTCCACCCCGGTACGCACCACGCGCTCGGTGTCGAGCGCGGCGGGCCGGCCGAGGCCCGAGGCCGGGGCCGGGAGCCTCCACAGCCGGACCAGCTCGGCGGGCACCTCGTCCCGGTCGGCCGACATCGCGCTTCTCCTTCTCGTGCCTCGGTCTCTCACCAGGTCCATCATGGCGCACGGCCACTTAGTTTTCCTAATATAGATTATGCCTTATACTAAGCGGCCGGAGGGTGGCGCGGACCTGCCCGCGCCCCTCGTCGCCCATTGGGCCTCCTCACAGGACGGAGAGATCCAGGTGTCAGCCATCACCCAGACCCATCCCCCGGGCCCCGCACGGGGCCCGGTCCACCGGACGGAACGGGCCCTGGCCCCCGACCTGGCCCGTGGCTCCATGCTGCTGTTCATCGCGCTCGCGAACGCGGCGGTGTTCACCTTCGGCAACCAGCCGGGCGCCGAGGCGTCCCCGCACGGCTGGGAACGCCCGTTCAACCTCGCCATGTTCGTCTTCGTGCACGCCCGCGCCTATCCGATGTTCGCCATCATGTTCGGCTACGGACTGGTGCAGCTGACCCGCCGTCAGGACGCGCAGGGCGCCGGGCCCGGCGCGGCGCGCTCGGTGCTCCTCCGGCGCAACGCATGGCTCATCGCCTTCGGCCTCATCCATGCCGCGCTGCTCAACTTCGGTGACTTCCTCGGGGCCTACGGCATCGTCGGCATCCTCTTCACGCTGCTTCTCCTGCGCCGCGGTGAGCGGGTGCAGCGCGTCGCGCTCTGGCTGTGGGCCGCTACGGCGGTGTACACCGCCGTACTGGCGGGTGTGGCCGGGTACCGCGCCGCCACCGGCGCGCCGGGCTCCGCCCCCGTTCCCAGCGGCGATGTCGATTCGCTCTCGGCCCCCGACTACGCCACCTCCGTGGCCGACCGGCTCGGCGAGTGGCCGGTCCACACGCTGAGCGTCCTGCCGTTCATCGTGATCGTCTGGCTGGGTGCCTGGGCCGCGCGCCGGGGCGTACTGGAGGACCCGGCCGGCCACCGGCGCCTGCTGATCCGCACCGCCGTGATCGGGCTCGGCATCGCCTTCGCGGGCGGGGTGCCCATCGGCCTGGTCAGCGCGGGATTCGTGCACGTCGACGGCCCCACCGCGGACGCGTTCCTGACACTGTACGAGGTGAGCGGCCAGTTCGGCGGCCCCGGATACGTGGCGCTCTTCGGACTCCTCGCCCTGCGCCTGTCGAAGGCCCGCTCCGGCCCTCGGTCGAAGCTCCTGGTGCGGATGGTGACGGCCTTGGGGCAGCGGTCGCTCAGCGGCTACCTGTGCCAGTCCCTCGCCTGGGTGCTCCTGCTGTCCCCCTTCGCCCTCGCGCTCGGGGAGCGCACCGGCAGCCCGACGCTCGCCGCGTGCCTGAGCGCCGTCCTGGTCTGGCTCGCCACGCTGACCGGCGCCCATCTCCTCCAACGCCGCGGGCTTCCGGGGCCCGCGGAGAAACTGCTGCGGAGGCTGACGTACGGGCCCCGGCCGTCCGGCAGTGGTCCGGTGGCCCGGTAGGCCCGTGGTCCGGCCGTCCGATAGCCCGTAGTCCGGCTGTCCGATAGTCCGGCTGTCTGGCCCGGCAATCCGGCAGCCCGGCCCGGCAGCTCGGCCGTCCGGCAGCCCGGTCTCCCCTGCTGCCGCGCCGGTCTCCGGCCCCGGGCGCTGGTCTCTAGCCCCGGGCACCGGTCTCCGGCCCCGGGCACCGGCCCCCGACCCCGAGCACCGGTCTCTGATCCCGGGCGCCAGTCCCCGGCCCCGGGCACCGGTCCCCGACCCCGAGCGCCGGTCCCTGACCCGGGCACCGGTCTGCGGTCCCGGGCGCTGGTCTCTAGCCCTGGGCGCCGGTCTCTGATCCCGAGCGCCGGTCTCTGATCCCGGGCGCCAGTCCCCGGCCCCGAGCGCCGGTCCCTGGTCCCGGGCGCCAGTCCCCGACCCCGGGCACCGGTCCCCGACCCCGGGCGCCGGTCCCTGACCCGGGCACCGGTCCCTGACCCGGGCACCGGTCTGCGGTCCCGGGCGCTGGTCTCTAGCCCTGGGCGCCGGTCTCTGATCCCGAGCGCCGGTCTCCGACCCCGGGCACGGTCCCTGACCCCGGGCACCGGCCCCGACCCCGGGCACCGGTCTCCGGCTGCCGCCCGCCGCTGCGCCACTTGGCGCGCCGCGCTGCGGGCGGCCCCGCGGGCGCCCAGGGCGGCACGCCGGTCAGGCCACGCGGTGCCGTCCCAGGCGCCGCAGCAGCCGGTGCATCGCCGCCGCGGACTCGGTCATGGCGGCCAACGAGCAGGACTCGTCCGTGACATGGGCCTGATCGGGGTCGCCCGGCCCGTACACCACCACCGCCGGACCGCCGAGCCGGCCGGTCAGCACCGAGGCGTCGGTGAAGTAGGTCGCGTACTCGGCCGGGCCGGCGGAGGAGCCGGGCGCGAGGATCTCCCGCGCCTCGGCCGCCGCTGACGGGTCGGTGGCGACGCCCGGCAGGTCCAGCAGCCGTTCGAGGCGAATGCCGTCGCCGCACAGCCGGGCGATCTCCGCGATCGCCTCGTCCCGTCCGAAGCCGGGAACGGTGCGCACGTCCAGCCGCATCTCGGCGTGGTCCGGCACCAGGTTGGGCTGCTCGCCCGCGTGGAACGTGCCGATGTTGACGGTTGCCGGGCCGTGGGTCGGGCTCACCGGCCAGCCCTGGTGCCCGTGGATCCTGACCGCCGCCGCGGCGAGCGCGGCGACGGCGTTGCTGCCCAGCTCCGGACGGGAACCGTGCGCGGAGACTCCGGCGGCCGTCGCGGCGAGCCACAGGACGCCCTTGTGCCCGAGGACGGTCCGGTTGCCGGTCGGCTCGGCCACGACGAGCAGGTCGGTGGGGGTCAGTGACGCCTCGTCGATCAGTCCGGCCCCGTCGCAGCCGGTCTCCTCGCCGAAGGTGAGGATCAGCTGCACCGCGGTGTCCCGCGGGCTTTCCCGGGCGGCCCGTACCGCCGCCTCGACCTGGCAGGCGACGCCCGCCTTCATGTCGCTGCTGCCGCGGCCGAGCAGCCGGCCGTCCCGCAGCTCCCCGCTCATCGGGTCGAACGACCAGCCCGACGGGTCGGCGGGCACGGTGTCCAGGTGGCCGGTGAAGGTGACTGGCACCCGCGCTGCCGCGGGCCCGAACCGGGCGACGACGTTGGCCCGGCCGGGGATCGGCTCCTCGACCCGGACCTCGAACCCGGCGCCGTCCAGCCGGTCCGCGACCAGTGCGGCGGCCGGTGCCTCCCGGCCGCCCCGGGTGTCGATCCGCACCAGTCGGCGCGCGAGGTCCGTCGCACCGCGCCATGCGTCCGCGTCGTCCATCGGGGTCCTCCTTCGGTGATGAGGTTCGTGGTGAGGTTCGCGGTGAGGTTCGTGGTGTGAGGCCCCGTCATGCCCCTTCCGGGGGCGCTCCCGTGGCCCGGGTGCTGTCGCGCACCACCAGGGTCGGCACCAGGGAGATGTGCGCATGCGGGCCGCGCTCGGCCTCATTGGTCCGGCCCGCCGCGGCCAGCAGCCGTACCGCCTCCGCCGCGATCCGGTCGCGGGGCTGGTGGACCGTGGTCAGGGCCGGCTCGGCCAACCGGGAGAACTCGATGTCGTCGTAGCCGGTCACCTGCACCTTTCCGGGCACCGGGAAGCCGTGTGCCCGGCAGGCGCGGGTGGCCCCGAGCGCGATCAGGTCATCGGCGCACACGATCGCGTCCGGAAGGCCGCCCTCGGCGATCAGCCGGGCCACGGCGGCCTCGCCCCACTCCACGCTGTAGTCCCCGAGCAGCACCTGATCCGGTCTCACCTCGATGTCCAGCTCCTCGGCGCGCCGCCGGAACCCGGCGAACCGCTGCTCCGTCGAGGAGTGCGTCATCAGGGAGCCGATGAAGGCCGCCGACCGCGCCCCGCCCTCGTGGAGGTGGTCCATGACCTGCCGCATCGCGGCGACGTCGTCGACGCCCACCCAGTCGGTGGTGGTGCCGTCGACGAACCGGTCGAGCTGGACGAGCGGCAGCCTCTCCGCGGTCTGCTGCACGGCGGGCCGGCTCTCGGTGCCGTGGCTCGGGCTGACGATGATGCCGTCGACGTTGCGCGCGACGAGCGAGGCCAGCCGGCGGGCCTCGATCCGCGGATCGGAGCGCGCGTCGCACAGGAACAGCTCCTTGCCCTCCTTCCCCAGGGCGTGTTCCACGCTTTCCACCAGGGAGGTGAAGAACGGGTTGGTGATGCTGGGCACGACCATCCCCACGGTGTCGGTACGGCTGTTGCGCAGTGCCCTGGCGATGACATTGACCTGGTAGCCCAGGTCGTCGGCGGCGCGGCGGACCTTGCGTTCGACCGCGGCCGAGACCTGGCCACGGCGGGAGAGCACCCGCGACACGGTGGCGGTGGAGACACCGGCACGCTCCGCGACCTGAGCGATCGTGACCCGTTGCAATCGATTACCTTCCTGCCGGGAAACCTGGCCGTCACATGCCGCGCACAGCGATGTGACCTGGCGTATTGGGCAAGCATAGAGCCTTGACACGGCACCCGGCCGCTGCCTACGGTCCACCGCAACCCAGCTGTAATCGATTGCAATGAGGTGGAGCGCATGACGATGTCCGGGAGCACGAGCGACCTCGGGGTGTTCCCACCCCGGCCGAACGCGATCGCGGAGCTGTTCGGCACCGAGAAGGTCGTCATCGGCGTGGTGCACCTGCCGCCGCTGCCCGGCAGCCCGCACTACCGGGGCACTCCGCTGGACGAGATCTGCGCCTTCGCGGTCGAGGAGGCGCGGGCCTACCGGGAGGGCGGCTGCCACGGGCTGATCGTGGAGAACCACTGGGACATCCCGTTCCTCAAGCCGGGCGAACACGGCTATGAGACGTCGGCGGCGATGGCCGTGGTGACCGACCGGGTGCGGAACGCCGTGCTGGCGGGGGCCGGCGGCCGGCTGGGGGTCAGTGTGCTGTCCAACGCCGCCGAATGCGCGATCGCCGCCGCCTGGTCCGGCGGCGGCGGATTCGTACGGGTCAACCAGTGGGCCAACGCCTACGTCGCCAACGAGGGCATCATCGAGGGCCAGTCGGCGCACGCCACCCGCTACCGCAGCCGGATCGGCGCCGGTCCGGTCAAGGTCTTCGCCGATGTGCACGTCAAGCACGGTTCGCACGCCATCGTCGCCGACCGCACCCTGGCCGAACAGACCGAGGACGCCGAGTTCTTCGGCGCCGATGTGTTGATCGCCACCGGCTCCCGGACCGGGGACGCCGCCTCGCTGGAGGAGGTCGAGGGCATCGCCGCCCACACCACCCTGCCGGTGGTGATCGGATCCGGTATCACCGCGGGTAACATCGGCGGCCTGCTGCCCGCCTGCGACGGGGTGATCGTCGCGTCCTCGGTGAAGGACAACGGCCGCTGGTGGGGCCGGGTGGACCGGGCCAAGGTCCGCGAGCTGACCGCGGCGGCGGCCGAGGCCGGAGTGGTGCTCCCGTGATCGTCTTCTGCGGGTACGCCAACATCGACCTGACCGTCGGTGTTCCGCGGCTGCCCGCTCCCGGTGCCCGGGTGCAGGCGACCGCCGTCCGCCACGGCCACGGCGGGATGGCCGCCAACGCCTCGGCGGCCGCGGCCCGCACCGGGGCCGACGCCTGGTTCGCGGGCGTGGTCGGCCCGGATCCGCGGAGCACGGCGTTCCTCGCCGCGCTCGACGCCGACGGGGTCCGCACCGACTGGACCGCCCGCACCGGCACCCTCACCACCGCTGTCGTCCTGCTCACCCCGGACGGCGAGCGCGCCGTCATCAGCCAGGACGACGAGCTGGACGCCCGGCACATCACCCGCACGGCACGGGCGGCCCGCGAGGCCGGGGCGGACTGGCTCTACCTCGACGGCTACCGCTTCCCCGGGGCCGCCGCCGCGCTGGCCGAGGCCGCCGCCGGCGCCCCGTCCGGCAAGCCGGCGCCGGGCGTGGTGGTGGACCTCGACGGCTGCGACCGGGCGGAGGCCCTGCGCACCGCGCTGACCACGGCCGATCACGCCGTCATCGGCCGGCCGCTGGCCGTCGCGCTGCTGGGCGGGGAACCGGCCCTGGCCCGGGCCGCCGCCGACCATGACGTCCATCTGGTCGTGACCGACGGTGCGCGCGGCTGGACGCTGCTGACCCCGGCCGGCGAACGCCACGCCGGCGCGGCGATCGACGTGGACACGGTCGACGCCACCGGCGCCGGGGACTGCTTCACCGGCGCCTACTGCGCCGAACTGGACCGCGGCCGGTCCCCGCTGGAGGCGGCGCGCTTCGCCGCCGTCGCGGCCGGCCTGTCCTGTACCCGGCCCGGCGCCCGCGACGGGCTGCCCGACCGGCGGGCCGTCGACTCCTGGCTCGAAGCCCATGCCACTCCCGGATCCCCGGAGCCGGACCGCCCCCAGTAGACAAGGAGAGCAGATGCGCCAGACAGTGACGGCCGTGGTCGCGCTGGGCCTGCTGCTGACGACCGTCGGCTGCGACACCCAGGCCCGCCGCGAGATGGCGGCCGAGAAGAAGAGCACCGAGCAGGGCCCGCCGCCGCCCGCGAAGGTCGCCGACTCCTGTACCGTCCGCGGCCACGCTCCGAAGATCGGTATCGTGCCCATCAACCTCCAGGCGCTGTTCTTCAACCAGATCAACACGGGCGCCCGGACCGTGGCCCGCAAGGCCGGTGTCACCACCCAGATCGTCAACGGCAACGACGACTCCGCCACCCAGTCCAACGCCATCGACGACCTGGTCGCCAACCACTACGACGCCATCATCGTGGACGCGGTCGACACCGAGGGCATCAAGCCCGCCATCCGGCGGGCCAAGGCGGCGGGCGTGCCGGTCGTCGCCGTGGACGCCACCGTCGACGACCCCGCGGTCTCGGTCCAGGTCGGCACCGGCAACGCGGCGGGCGGCCGGCGGATCGGCGAGGCCCTGCTGAAGACCGCCGGCAACCGCGGGGGGATCGGCGTCGTCGGCGCGCTCAACAGCACCATCCAGAACGAGCGGCAGAAAGGTTTCACCGACGCCGTCACCGCCAAGGGCATGAAGATCGAGAACGTGGTCGACGGCCGCAACATCCAGGAGAACGCCCAGACCGCCGCGGAGAACCTGCTCACCCGCGACCCCGGCCTGAAGTACGCCTACGCCACCGGGGAACCCGCCCTGATCGGCCTGGCCGCCGCCGTGGTCAGCCAGCACCGCACCAAGGACCTCAAGGTCGTCGGCTGGGACCTGTCCAGCCAGGCCGTGGACGGGCTGCGGGCCGGCTGGATCACCGGCGTCCTGCAGCAGAACACCTTCCGGTTCGGCTACGAGGCCATGAACTCCGCGATCGACCTGGCCTGCGGCCGCACCACCGCCAAGAACGTGCCCGTCCCCACCCAGCTGGTGACCCCGGACAACGTCAAGAACTACCTCTACTACCTGGAGAAGTGATGGGCGAGAACGCGCTGGTCTCCCTGAGCGGCATCACCAAATCCTTCGGCGCCGTCCGCTCGCTGCGCGGCGTCGACCTGACCCTGGCCCCGGGCGAGGTGCTCGGCCTGGTCGGCGACAACGGCGCCGGGAAGTCCACCCTGATGAAGGTCCTGGCCGGTGCGGTCCAGCACGACGGCGGACAGATCTCCATCGACGGCCGGAACGTCCGCTTCACCAGCCCCGCCGACGCCCGCCGCGAGCGGGTCGGCATCGTCTACCAGGACCTCGCCCTGTGCGACACCCTCGATGTGGCGAGCAACCTGTTCCTCGGCCGCGAACCCCGCAAGGGCCCCTTCATCGACCGCGCGACGATGCACGCCCGAGCGGCCGAAACCCTCTCCGAACTGCACGTCCGGGTGAAGTCCACCTACCAGGAGATCGGTGAGCTGTCCGGAGGGCAGCGACAGGCCGTGGCGATCGCGCGGGCGGTGTCCTTCCGCCCGCGTGTGCTGATCCTGGACGAACCCACCGCCGCGCTCGCCGTCGCCGAGGTCCGGCAGGTGCTGAAGATGATCCGCGACGTCGCCGCCCAGGGCGTCGGCGTCATCCTGATCACCCACCGGCTCCAGGACCTGTTCGAGGTCTGCGACCGGATCACCGTGATGTACGAGGGCCGCAGCGTCGAGGACGCCCCCATCTCCGAACTCGACATCGAACGGCTCGTCGCCATGATCACCCGCTCCGGCGCCACGGCCGGCGGGCCCGACACCCAGGAGGTGGCCTGACATGAGCGCCGACACCGCGATCCGCACCACCGCCGTGCTGGGCCGGCCCCCGGGCCGCTGGCAGCGCGCCAACAAGGCCACCCTGGCCATGCTCGGCGTGGGCGCCGCCCTCTTCCTCGGCTTCGGCATCGCCGCCCCCAACTTCCTGACCTTCACCAACCTGTCCAACCTGGCCACCCAGGTGGCGATCACCCTGATCGTGGCGGTCGCCATGACCTTCGTGATCAGCACCGGCCAGATCGACCTGTCCGTGGGCTCGATCCTCGCCTTCACCGCCACCTGTACCGCCGAGATGCTCCAGGCCGGCTGGGACTCCTCGGTGGTGATGGTCGTGGCGCTGCTCGCCGGGCTCTTCTGGGGCGCCGTCAACGGATGGCTGTCGGCCTATCAGAAGATCCCCCCGTTCATCGTCACCCTGGCCACCATGTCGGTCGTCCGCGGTCTGGCACAGCTGTGGACGAAGGGGTTCTCCGTCCCCATCGACGCCCGGCTCTTCGTCGCCAGGCTCGGCGACGCCTCCCTCCTCGGACTGTCCGCGCTGGCCTGGATCGCCCTGGTCGCGGTCGCGCTCGGAGCGGTCCTGCTGTCGAAGCTGCCGTTCGGCTCCTACGTCAACGGCATCGGTTCCCAGGAGGAGTCGGTGCGGCGGGCCGGGGTGAACACCGCCCGGATCAAGATGATCACCTTGATGCTGACCGGCGCGGCCGCCGGTGTCGCCGGGCTGCTCACCGCGGCCAGGCTGGGCTCCGGCTCCGCCAACTCCGGGCAGGGCTTCGAACTCACCGTGATCGCCGCGGTCGTGCTCGGCGGCACCAACCTGTTCGGCGGCCGGGGCACCGTGCTCGGCACCGTCATCGGCGCCCTCATCACCGGAGTCATCGCCAACGGCCTCAACCTGCTCGGGGTGAGCCCGTTCCTCACCCCCATCGTCACCGGACTGGTGCTGCTCGCCGCGATCTGGCTCAACCTGCGCGGCCGGGCGATGGCCGATCTGTTCGCGCATCTGACGGGCCGCTCATGAGCGGCGGCCCCGCTCCCCGCACGGTGACCACGGTGACCGGCCCCGTGCCCAGCACCGGGCTCGGCCTCACCCTCACCCATGAGCATCTGCGCAACGACGTCCGCAAGGCCGTCACCACCCCCGCCGACCCCGGGCTCGGCCATCTGCGCGACGCCCGCACCACACCGGAACTGGCCTGGCTGCTGCGCGAGCAGCCCTACGCCTGCCTGGACCACTGCGTGCTCGACGACACCGCGGGGATGCTGGCCGACCTGCGCGCGTTCGCCGCCGGCGGGGGCGGCACGATCGTCGACGTCACCCCGGGCGGACTGGGCCGCGACCCGGCGGCGCTGCGCGCGTTCTCCGAGGACAGCGCGGTACGCATCGTCATGGGCTGCGGCTGGTACCTGGAGCCCTACCACCCCCGCCCGCTGACACCGGCGGACGAGCGCCGCCTGGCCGCCGAACTGCTGGCCGAGTTCACCGAGGGGGCCGACGGCACCGGGATCCGGCCGGGTGTCATCGGCGAGATCGGCGTCTCCCCGCGGTTCACCGAGGGCGAGCGCACCGCGCTGCGCGCCGCCGCGCGCACCCAGCGCGAGACCGGCGTACCCCTCTACGTCCATCTGCCCGGCTGGCAGCGCCGCGCCCACGAGGTCCTCGACCTGGTGCTCGGGGAGTACGGGGTGACGCCGGCCGCCGTGGTGCTGTGCCATATGGACCCCTCGCACGCCGACCCGGACTATCAGCGGTCGGTCGCCGACCGCGGCGTCTGGCTCGAGTTCGACATGATCGGCATGCCGTTCCGCTACCCCGGCGAGGGGCAGTCCCCGGCGCCCCACGAAACCGCGCGGGCGATCGCCGGGCTCATCGCCCGCGGACACGGCGACCGCCTGCTGCTCAGCCACGACGTGTTCCTCAAGAGCATGCTCACCGCCTACGGCGGCAACGGCTTCCGCTATGTGCCGGAGCTGTTCCTCTCCCGGCTCGTCGAACACGGCGTTCCCCGGCGGACCGCCGAGGGCCTGCTGCGCACCAACCCGGCCCGGCTGTTCGAACACGCGGCCGCGGCCTGACCACCGTCCCACCGTTCCCCCCTACCCGTACGAAGGAGCACCCGTGAGCCGCGTCCTGATCGCCGGTGAGAGCTGGATCTCCCAGTCCACGCACATCAAGGGAGTCGACTCGTTCACCACCAGTACCTATGTCACCGGCGTCGAACCACTGCGCCGGGCGCTGGAGAGCCGCGGCCACCAGGTGGTGCACCTGCCCGCCCACCTGGTGCCCGGACAGTTCCCGGGCGACGCCGGGGAACTGTCCGCCTACGACGTCGTCGTCCTCTCCGACATCGGCGCGAACTCCCTCCAGCTCGCCCCGGAGGTGTTCGAGCGGGGCAGGCCGGGCGCCGACCGGATCGCCGCGCTGCGCGGATGGGTCGGCGACGGCGGCGGGCTGCTGATGGTCGGCGGCTACCTCTCCTTCACCGGTTTCGAGGGCAAGGCCGCCTACCGCAACACCGCGCTGCACGAGGTGCTGCCGGTCGAGCTGCTGCCCGAGGACGACCGCGTCGAACTCCCCGCGGGCGGCAGCCCGTCGGTCCTCGCCACCGGCCATCCCGCCCTCGGCGGGGTGACCGGCCCGTGGCCGCCGCTGCTCGGCTACAACCGGGTCCGGCCCCGCCCGGGCGCCGAGGTGCTGGCCACCCTGGGCGACGACCCCCTGGTGGCGGTGGCCGAGTACGGCTCGGGACGGTCGGCGGTCTTCACCTCCGACTGCTCCCCGCACTGGGCGCCCGTGGCGTTCTGCGAGGAGTGGGACGGCTACGCCCAGGTCTTCGGCGGCCTCGTCGAATGGCTCTCCCGGTGAGCCGGTCCGAGCGGCTCCTGAAGGCCGCCGCCCCGACCATGGAACGGGCGCTGGCCATGCGCTTCGTCACGGAGGTCACGGCCGGCACGATCAGCGACGCGGACTACGCCGACTACCTTGAGATCGAGGCCGGGTTCGTGGAGACGGCCACCCGGCTGCACGGACTGGCCGTGTGGGGCGCCCCCGACCGGACGGCACTGGAGCGCAACGCCCGCGCCGTCCACGCGCTGACCACCAGCCAGGCGGACTACTTCCGCGAAGCCCGCGCCGCCTGGCCGGTGCCCGCCCGGCCGGGCGCCGCCCGGCGGGCCGAGGTGCTGTCGCGGTACGCGCTGGACGTGGCCCGGGACGGCGGCTACCCGGCGGTGATGACGATGCTGTTCGCCGCGGAGAGCCTCTACCTCACCTGGTGCACCCGGGCGCAGGAACGGGGCACCGTTCCCAGCGGCGCGATCGCCGCGTGGGTGTCGCTCCACGCCGACCAGGCGTTCCGGGACGGGGTGCGGGCGCTGGCGGCGGAGGTGGACGCCCTGCCGGAGGAGGTCCCCCAGGAGCTGCTGCTCCGCTGGTTCACCGGCATGCTCGAGGCGGAAATCCACTTCCACGACGCCGTGTTCGGGTGACCGGACCCCGCTGACCGGGCCCCGCCGGTGTCAAGCGGGCCGCGGCGGGCGGGCCCGCGGACGCCGGTCGCCGTACGCACCGGGCGAGGTCCGCGGCCCCGGCGCGGTCACCGTACGCACCGGGCAAGCGCCGCGGACCCGGCGCGGTCCGCGGACAACCCGGCTCCGGACGGCCCGGCCCCGAACGGCCCGGTCCGCCCCGGGCGTCCGGCGGGGAGGGCCGTTTCGCGGGCACCGCGAGCCGGAGGCCGGAGTGGGCGACGGAGTTCTACGGGCTCGTCACCCCCGGCTCTCCCGCCGGGCCGGCCGGTACCCACTCGATCATGGTGATGTCCGGGCTCAGCACCGTGAACACGCCCCTGACCGGCTCTCCGATGACCGGTGTGCGGCCGTCCAGGCCGGTCAGCCTGCCGGGGATCCGGGGCCCGCGGTCGAGCTGGACCATGGCCACCGTGTAGGGCACGGCGTCGGCCAGCTCCGGGTGCAGTGCCCGCCGGTAGGAGGTGTGGCTCCACACCCGTCCCGACGGAGCCACCTCGCGCCAGGACCCGCCCGGCGTCCAGCACTCCGGGCAGCGCTCGCTCGCCGGGAACCGGACGTAGGAGCAGGCCCCGCAGTGCTGGAGGGACAGCCGCCCCTCCTTGGCCGCGGCCCAGAACGGCGCCCAGACGGGATCGATGTGCGCGGGGACGATGTGCGTCTTCACGAGTCCACCGCCAGGAGAGTCGCCGCCGCCTTGAGGAAGTCATGGGACGAGCAGTCCAGGGCGAACCGCGCGTCGGGGACCTGTCGTGGCCCGCATTCGCCTCTGAGCTGCCGGACGGCCTCGCACAGGTGCAGCCATCCCCACATGTAGCTCTCGGAGAGCTGGCCGCCATTGGTGTTGACGGGCAGATCACCGCCGGGACGGGTGTGCCCCTCGGCGAGGAAGGGACCGGCCTCCCCCGGTGCGCAGAAACCGTAGGCCTCCAGCATCTGGAGCACCCAGACCGACGTGGCGTCCTGTACGTAGAGGGCGTCGATGTCCTGGGGGCCGATGCTCGTGGACCGCCACAGGCGCTCGGCCGTGGCCCGGAGCCAGGGCCGGAGCAGGTTGTCCTCGTTCTGATCGGCGCGCAGCGCGGTCTGCTCCGCGATTCCGGCGATGTAGACCGGGCGGGTCCGCAGGTCCTTCGCCCGGTCGGCCCGGGTGAGGACGAGCGCCGCGCCGCCGTCGGACACCATCGTGAGGTCCGCCCTGCGCAGTGGCTCGGCCACGTAGGGGGCGGCGAGATAGTCGTCGATCGTCATCGGTGCGGTGAAGATGCTGAGCGGGTTGAGCCGTGCCCACTCGCGTTGCGCCACCGAGACCCAGCCGAGCTGTTCCTCGGTGGTCCCGTACAGGTGCTGGTGCCGGCGGAAGGCCATCGCCGCCGGCCCGGCGACGTGGACGAGGCCCGCGGCCGCGGCGAACTCGGCGCCTCCGCCGACGACGTTGCCGAAGTTCACCCGCTCGCTCCGCTGGTTGGTGCCGTAGGCCAGGACGACGGTGTTGGCCAGGCCCGACACGATCGCCATCACGCCCAGGTGGAGCGAGAAGTTGCCGGTGCCGTAGTCCAGGGTGGCGCTGAACGCGGGGTTCAGGCCCAGAAGATGGCCGACCTGTTCGTCGATCCCGGAGCGTCCGGTGAGGTTGCGGCAGGTGATGAGAGCGTCGACGTCGGTTTTCCGCAGCCCCGCGTCGTCGAGGGCGAGGCCGATCGCCTCGGCCGCGATGTCGTTCGCGCCGCGGCCGGGCAGTTCGCCCTGCTCCGTCGTGCCCACGCCGACGAGCGCTGTCTTCATGGCGATGCTCATCGCGGCCCTCCCGCGGGCACCGGCGCTGCGGGGACGTTCCCGTCGGGCCGTCGCGGGGTGGCCCGGGCGGCGCCGGAGCACGCCCCGGCCGAAGTGGCGGCCGGAGTGGCGGCCGAGCCGTCCCGGGAGGGCGGCCGGGAAAGGGAAGGTGTCATGGCCTGTCCTTCAGCAGTAGATCGAGGTGTAGAGCTGTTCGATGTCCTCTGCGGACGGGACCCTGGGGTTGTTGGCGGGTGAACCGGACGCCAGGGCCTGCTGCGCCATGACCGGGATGAGGCGGTGCCACGCCTCGTGGTCGATGCCGTACTCCCGAGGGGTCGGCACCTGGAGGTCACGGCACAAGTCCGCCAGGCCCGCCACGAGTCGCCGGGCGGCGGCACCGTCGTCGTGGCCGCTGTCCGCGAGCCCGAGCGCCCGCGCGCAGTCGGCATAGCGAGCCGTTGCGGCACTGATCGAGAACTCCGTCACCGCGACCAGGAGCATCGCGTTCGACAGGCCGTGGGCGACCTGGAAATGGGCGCCGATCGGCCGGCTCATCCCGTGCACGAGCGCGACACTCGAGTTGGAGAAGGCGATCCCGGCCTGGGTGGCGGCGACCATCATCGCGGCCCGGGCCTCGGCATCGCTGCCGTCCGCGTGGGCCCGGCGCAGATGCCTGCCGATCGAGGAGATGGCGGTCAGGCACAGGCCGTCGGTGAGCGGGGTGGCCTTCTTGCTGACGTACGCCTCGATGGCGTGGGTCAGGGCGTCGATCCCTGTGTCGGCCGTCAACCGGGCCGGCATGGAGAGCGTCAGCTCGTAATCCACGATGGCCGCGGCCGGCAGGAACGACCTCCCCGCGCAGAGCATCTTCTCCTGCGACACCGAGTCCGTGATGATCGTGAACTGGGTGGCCTCGGAGCCGCTCCCGGCGGTCGTGGGGACCGCGATGACCGGCAGTGCCGGGCCGTCGTTGCGCACCGGCGCCTTGTAGTCCGCCATCGCCCCGCCCTGCGCCACGAGGAGGGCCACCGCCTTCGCGGTGTCCATCGGACTTCCTCCGCCGAGTCCGATGACCGCGTCACACCCGTGTTCCCCGGCCGCCGCGACGGCGGCCTTCAGCGAGTCGGTCGTCGGGTCGGGGACGGTCTCGTGGAAGAGGCGCGGCGTCATCCCTTGCGACTCCAGGATGGTCATCACCCGCCGGGCCGGCCCTGTGTCCAGCAGGAACCGGTCGGTCACGACGAGCGGCCGGCACAGTCCGAGCGTCTTCAGGACGTCCGGGAGCTGGGCGAGCGCACCGCCTCCGACACGCAGGTCCCCGGGTTGCGAAAACTGGCTGATGGTGGGCGGCACGTGGGTCGTCATGGCTGGTTTCGCCTTTCCGCCAGGCAGAGATTCCGTTGAACGGAATGCAATTCCGCTGTGATTGCCGGGTGACCATACCCCCCTGCCGCCGCCACGGCAACGCCGAACCGGCGGGCGGGCACGGAGCGCGCGGGGGCATGGAGCACGCCGAGTCACGGAGCACGCGGGGTCACGGGGGTTCGCCCACCGGGCCGGGGCGGCGAGGTCCCGGTCTTGCCCGCCCCCGTGACGCTCCGTATTCTGTTCAGTGGAATTGGATTCCGAAAATCGTGCGACGAGCCCGGGTGGCCCCGGTAAGGCGAGGGTGGAGAGAGACCATGAGCACCACGAACAAGCGCGCACAGCGCCCGGAACAGGCCACCGCGGGGACATCCGGCACGGTGGCGCGGGTGGCCCGGCTGCTGGCCGCCATCGCGGACGCGGACGGGCCGGTGGGGGTCGGCGACCTCGCCGAACGGCTGGGCCTGGCGCCCTCGACCGTGCACCGCCTGCTGCAGCTTCTGCGCGCCGAGGGCCTGGTGTCGGCGGAATCCGGCGACCACAGGTACGCTGCCGGTGCCGAGTTCTACCGGATCTCCGCGCGAGTCGTGGCGTCCGCCGATGTGACCTCGATGGCGCGCCCGTACATCGAGGCCCTGGCCCGGCGCTTCGACGAGACCGTGCTGTTCGGCCTGTACCTGCCCACCCGGCACGCCATGGCCTTCACCGCACGGGCGGACGGCACCCAGGCCCTTCAGTACCGCATCCAGATGAACACCCCGGGCTCGCTGATCTGGGGCGCGTCGGGCCGGGCGATCCTGGCACACCTGCCGGAATCCCGGATCGAGGAGGTCATCGGCGCCGCGGAGCCCGCTCCGGCCACCGGTGCCCTGCCGCCCGGCCGCGCGGAGCTGGAGGCGGAACTCGCCCGTATCCGGGAAACCGGTTTCGCGCTGACCGAGGGCGAGAAACTGCCGGAAGCGCGCGGCATCGCCGCGCCGGTCTTCGGGCCGTCGGGCGTCCTCGGCTGTCTGCTCCTCA
The DNA here is from genome assembly GCF_001553455.1 of Streptomyces hygroscopicus subsp. hygroscopicus. Taxonomy (GTDB): domain Bacteria; phylum Actinomycetota; class Actinomycetes; order Streptomycetales; family Streptomycetaceae; genus Streptomyces; species Streptomyces hygroscopicus. Next base: position 20,867 of record NZ_BBOX01000197.1, on the reverse strand, counting down.
CTTCACCCAAGAACCGACTACCGCACGGTGACGTGCACGTCATCGGCTCCACGATCGCGGACGCCGCCGCCGAGTTCTCCCACGCGGTCGGCGGACCCGACAGAAAGGCCACTGAGTGACTTCGCCACATCTCACGCCGCCCCGGCCGGACGGCGAACCGACCGGTACCGGCGGCCCGCTCCACGGGACGACGGTCCTCGATCTGACGAATTTCCTGTCCGGCCCCTACTGCACCCAGATCCTGGCCGACCTCGGCGCGCGGGTCATCAAACTCGAGCCGCCGGACGGTGATTCCAGCCGCGCGATCCCGCCGCACTTCGTGGCCGGGGACAGCGCCTACTACCTGGGAAACAACCGCTCCAAGGAGAGCATCGCCGTCGATCTCAAGCGGCCCGAGGGGCTCGAGATCGCACAGGACCTGATCGACCGGGTCGATGTCGTCGTGGAGAACTTCCGCCCCGGAGTCTGCCGGCGCCTCGGTTTCGACGTCGAGGAGATACGGCGGCGCCGGCCGGAACTGGTCTGGGCGTCCATCAGCGGCTTCGGGCAGGCCGGCCCGTGGCGCGACCGGCCGGCGTACGACCTCATCGTCCAGGCCCTCTCGGGTGTGATGAGCCTGACCGGTGAGCCCGGACGGCCCTCGGTCCGGCTCGGAATCCCCGCGGGCGATCTCGTCGCGGGCATGTTCGCCGCCATCGGTGTCCTGGCCGCCCTCGCGGACCGGGCCCGGTCCGGCCGGGGTGACCAGATCGACGTCGCCATGCTGGACTGCCAGCTCTCGATGCTCTCCTACCAGGCCGTCTACTCGATGATCGACGGCAAAGCGCCCCAGCGCCAGGGATCGCGCCACGACTCGATTCCCACCTACCGCAGCTTCGTGGCGGGAGACGGACGGGAGTTCGTGGTCACCGCGAACACCGAACGCATGTGGCGGGAGCTGTGCGCGGCGCTGGAACTCGACGAGCTGGTGGACGATCCCCGGTTCGACAGCGCCGGAAGCCGTCTGAAGAACAAGGAGGCGCTGTGGCACCTCCTGGAGTCGGCCTTCACGCGCCGGCCGGCGGCGGATTGGGTGGCCCGGCTCGCCGCGCACCGCGTTCCGGCGGCCCTGATCAAAACCGTGCCCGAGGCGATCGCGGACGCCCGCGAGGCGGGGCGTGAGATGGTCCTCGACCTCGGGCACGACGACGGCCGGAAGGTCAGCGTCATCGGCAATCCGGTGAAGTTCACCGATCATCAGCCGGCGGCCCCCGCGTTCCCGCCGCACCTCGGTGAGAACGCCCACGCCCTGCTGAACGGTTTCCTGGGATACCCGGCGCAGCGGGTGCGCGAGCTTCAGGAAACCGGCGTACTCGCGCGTCCGCGGCAGTGAGTTCCGCCGGGCGGTGGCCCGGTCGGGTGGACGACGGGCACCGGTCTCTTTCCGGCCAGTGACCCTCCCTCCGCCCGCCGGCCGGGCCACCGCCCGGCGCGTCGCACCCGGCGGATCAGGGCGGCCCCCGGTGGCGCCGGGTGGCGCACGAATCGGCGCCCGGCCGACTGCCGTCGGCCGGGCGCCCGGAACACCTCATCGCGGCGCCGAGGGGCGCACCGCGTCACATGGGTCAGGAGACCCGGCCCGCGTACTCCGCCCGGGGCGAGTCCTCGTGCCGCGCGTCGAGTTCGCGGAGGTCGATGCCCTTGGTCTCGCGGATCAGCAGTCCTCCGACGACGACCACGACACCGAGCGCCATGATGTACGCGTTGAAGATCCAGCTCTTGCCGAGCGAGTCGAGCCAGGTGTTGAGGTACGGGGCGGTCCCGCCGAAGATCGCCACCGACAGGGAGACGACGAATCCGACGATCGTGGCCCGGATGCGCGTGGGGACCTGCTCGGCGACCACGGCCGGGTAGATGGCCCCGACGCACGCCCAGACCAGTTGCCCGAGGACGAGCGCGACGAACAGGGTCCAGGGTGCGTCGGAGACCATGTTCGCGATGGGGAAGGCCAGGACCACCATGAGCAGCCCTTGTGCCAGGACCAGGGGCTTGCGGCCGAACCTGTCCGAGGCCATGCCGAGCAGCGGCAGCAACAGGATGATGAGTCCTTGCGCCAGGAGGCTCACGGTGAACGCCGCGTTGGCATGCATACCGTGCCCGGAGATGGCGTTCGTCGGAGCGAAGGAGATCCACGCGTAGAAGGAGATGTTGGTGCCGACGGACAGCAGGACGATGAGCACCCCGGCCCGCAGCGCCGACCGCCAGTTCATCGGCCTGGCAGGCGTTTTTGCCACCGCCTCCTGTCCGGTCGTGTCCATGAACACATCGGTCTCGACCGAGTTGCGGCGCAGGTACAGGGCGAACAGACCGAGGACTCCCCCGAACGCGAAACCGACGCGCCACCCCCATGCCGTCATGTCCGCCGGATCGAGCAGGCCGCTGAGGGTCGCCGCGCTGGCCGTCGCCGCCATCAGACCTATGGTCGAGGCCACGAAGGGCATGCACGACCACAGGCCGCGCTTCTCGGGGGGCGCGAGTTCGGCGGCGTAGGTGTACGAGACGCCGGCCTCGCCACCGTGCGCCAGTCCCTGGACCAGCCGGACCACCAGGAGGAAGACCGAGGCCCACACACCGACGTGGTCGTACGTCGGCATCGCCGCCATGGCGACGCTGCCCCCGGCCAGCAGGCACATGGTGAGAACCATGACGCTCCTGCGGCCGAGCCGGTCGGACAGCCGCCCGAAGACCAGCCCCCCGATCGGGCGGGCGACGAATCCCACCGCGAACACCGCCAGGGTGGCCAACAGGCCGGATGCCGGATCGCCCGAGTCGAAGGCGTTCGCCGCCAGGTAGACCGAGAAGGTGCCGTAGAGGTTCCAGTCGAACCACTCGAGCGCGTTGCCGACCCCGGAGGCGATGAGAGACCTGCGCTTGGCATCCTTGATCGTTCGGGACTCTGGCGCTTCGGCTCTGAAGTCCATTTTCTCTCCACTTCGTCGTGGACAGTCACACGTAGACCGGTGGCTGCTGTGTTGATCGAGGGGAATCGAGGAGCACTCGGGGTTGACCACCTGGTCCTCGGACGAACCGGATGACACGCTTCTGGCCGGAAAGGGATCTCCTCCAGCTCGACGGGCACCGACATGTCCGCCGCGGCTGGGTGGTGGGTCCACATGGCCCGCGGCGGCGACCAGGGCGCCCTCCGCGGCAGGTCCCGCCCGCACCGGGGCGCTGTAGCCGCCGTGAAACCTTCGCGTCAGCCGTGTCGGGACGACAGTAGAGCGACTCCGTACCCGTGACAAGAGATAGGACGGGGAAGTGTCGACTCTTCAGGGAGCGCTCCGGGTTCAGTCCGATGTCCGCCCGAGCAGCTCGGAACCGTCGAACAGGGTCATGAGCCCGGCCAGCGCGTTGGTCGCCATGGAGCGGTTGAGCGCGGCCGCGAGGCCCGCGTCGCGCTCATGGAGCGCGAGCATCAGCCGCTCGTGGTCGGCAAGGGAGCGCTCGATCCGCCACGCCCGGGACATGCCCAGGTGCCGCAGCTGCATCACCCGCAGCCCCAGTCCGTCGATCGTGCGCTTGAGCGTTCCGTTCCCGCACAGCAGGCACGCCTGCTCCTGGAACAGGACGACCTGCCAGAAGTAGGCGTCGCCGGAGACCGCCGCGGCCGCCCTCATCGCCTCCAGGCAGGCATCGAGGGTGCCGAGTTCCTCGTCGTCCGCGCGTTCCACCACACGAGCCGCCACCAGCGCGTACAGCTCGCCGCGCAGCTCGTAGATCTCGCGGATCGTCTCCTTGGAGAACGAGGCGGCCCGCGGCCGTCGCCGCGGGGGGATCTCGACCATGCCCTCCTTCTCCAGGACGAGCAGGGCCTCCCGGACCGGCGTGCGGCTGGTCCCGAACCGCCTGGCCAGCTCGAAGGAGTTCAGGTCCGCCCCGGGGCCGACCCGTTCCTCGATGATGTCGCGGGCGACCTCGACGGCGATCTGCCCGACCAGCGAATCCTGTCGGCCGTCCACTCCGAGCAGCCGTGCCAGTATGCCGTCGACCAGGTCGCCCGGCTTGGCGGCCCTGGCACTGGGTCCATTCGACGCTGACTCCATGGCGCAACACTAAGCCCGGGCGGCCCCGGCGCCGACCGATGGCCCGTCCGGTCGGCAGCACGCGGGCGGCGCGAAGCAATGTCGCCCGGGGCCTCCCCAAAGTGTCGACTCTTTGCGTATGGTGGGTGCGTCCCCCTCTCCTCGGCGGAGGCGAGGGGCCTTAGAGACGCCATCCGGACTGCCACGGCCGTTCCCTGAGCCCGCTCTCCCGTCGCCCCCGGCGACCGCGGACGGCTCGTCGAGCACGGTCCGGACCCCACTGTCCCGGTGCCCCGCGCACCGGACCGCTTCCACCTCAGCATCCGGCGACCCGTCGCCGGTGCCCCATCCGTGAGGAGAACCGCATGAGGCTCGCCAACAAGTTCGCAGTGATCACGGGTGCCGGATCCGGCATGGGCCGGGCCGGCGCGTTGCTGTTCGCCCAGGAGGGGGCACGCGTGGTCGTGGCCGATCTCGACGCGAAGGCGGCCGAGGCAACCGCCGAACTCGTGCGCGGCAAGGGCGGCGAGGCGGTCGCCGTCGCCGCCGACGTGTCCACGCTGTCCGGCAACGAATTGATCGTTCGCACCGCGCTGGAGACCTTCGGCGCGCTCGACGTCTTCTGGGCGAACGCCGGCGTGGCCGCCCCCATGAGCCCGGTGGCGGAGCAGTCGATCGACTTCTTCGACACGCTGATGGGCGTGAACGCCAAGGGCCCGTGGCTGGGGGCACGCGCGGCGATGCCCGCTCTGCGGGAGAGGCCGGTCTCCTCGTTCATCATCACCTCGTCGCTGTCGGGATTCCGGGCGCGTCCCAACAACAGCGCCTACTCGGCCTCGAAGGGGGCCGCCATCCAGCTGACCCGCGCGCTCTCGGTCGAGTTCGCCCCCGAGGTCCGGGTGAACTCGGTGGCCCCGGTCTCCACGGAGACGCCGATGCTGCGCACCTTCATGGCGAAGCAGGACGACATCGAGGGGACGATCGCCGGTCAGCGGGCGGGCGTTCCGCTCGGCCGGCTCGCGCTGCCCGAGGACATCGCCAAGGCGGCGCTCTTCCTGGCGTCCGACGACGCCGAGTTCATCACCGGGGTGACCCTCCCCGTCGACGGCGGTATCTCGGCGCGCTCCTGAGCCCGTCCGCACACCGCCAAACCCCCGACCGATCTGGAGACACGCATGCACCGCCAGTACTACGGGTCCATCATCGACGGCAAGGAGCTGCCCGCGGGCCGCGCCGCGGTCATGGACAGTATCGACCCCGCCACCGGTGAGGTCCTCGCGCACATACAGCGCGCGGACCAGGCGATCGTCGACGAGGCCGTCGCCAGCTCCGAGCGCGCGGTCCACGCGTGGCGCGACGCGGACGGCGCCGAGCGGGGCCGGGCCATGCTCCGGCTCGCCGACCTCATCATGCAGAACATGGACCTCCTGGCGTACCTGGAGTCCGTGGACAACGGCAAGCCACTGCGCGAGGCCCAGGGCGACGTCCGCCTCGCGGCCGGGTACTACGCGTACTACGGCGGCGTCGCGGACAAGATTCACGGCGAAACGGTGCCGCTGGGGCCCGGTTTCCACTCCTACACCCGCGTCGAGCCGTACGGGGTGACGGCGCACATAGTCCCCTGGAACGCGGCGTTGCAGCAGACGGCGCGCGGAGTCGCGCCCGCGATCGCCGGCGGCAACACGGCCGTCGTCAAACCCGCCGAGGACACCTCCATGGCGGTCGTGGAGTTCGCCCGGCTGGCCATCGAGGCGGGCATTCCGCCGGGCGTCGTCAACGTCGTCACCGGGCTCGGCGACGAGGCGGGTGCGCGGTTGGTCCAGCACCCCGGGGTGCGCCGGATCGCGTTCACCGGGTCGGTCCCCACCGGCCAGTCCGTGCTGCGCGCCTCGGCGACCCACCTGAGCCCCGTCACCCTCGAACTGGGCGGCAAGTCCCCGAACATCGTCTTCGCGGACGCCGATCTCGACGCGGCGGCGGTGGGTTCCCTGGCGGCCATCAACTTCAACGCCGGCCAGGTGTGCATGGCGGGCAGCCGGCTCCTGGTGCACTCCAGCGTCCACGACGAGTTCGTGGAGCGGCTCGCGGCCCTCGACCGCCAGGTCGGGCTGGGACGCGGGCTCGACAACCCCGACATGGGGCCCATCACCACCGAGAAGCAGTACCGCAAGATCCTCGACTATCTGGAGATCGGGCGGGCCGAAGGAGCCGAGGCCGTCGTGGGCGGCGGCGCGGCCCACGTCGACGGCCTGGAGTCGGGGCGTTTCGTGCAGCCGACGGTGTTCGTCAACGTCCGCAACGACATGCGCATCGCCAAGGAGGAGATCTTCGGTCCGGTGTTGTCCGTCATCCCGTTCGACGACGAGGACGAGGCGGTGAGCATCGCCAACGACACCCCCTACGGTCTGACCGCCGGTCTGTGGACCACCGACCTGTCCAGGGCGCACCGTGTCGCCGCGCGGATCGACGCGGGACAGGTGTCGGTCAACAACTACTTCGCCGGTGGCATCCGCACGCCCTTCGGCGGCTACAAGATGAGCGGCTTCGGCCGTGAGAAGGGACCGGACGCCGTCTACCACTACCTGCAGACCAAGACCGTCAGCATCCAGCTCTGAACAGGACGGTTCATGCGCGAGATCACTGCCAAGCAGACGGCCGCCGAACTCGGCTCGTACCTGGGGACGTGGAACGACGCGGTGGCGGCGGAACACGAGGACTCGCCGGAGTTCTTCCGCCGTTTCGCGGCGATGGCCGACGTGCCGCGCCGCCGGGCCGCGCTGTCCCCCGTGGACCAGGCCCTCATCGGTGTCGCGGTGGTCGCGAACACCGCCAACACCAACTGGCCGCGGTTCGACGCCTACGTGCGCACCGCGCTGGAACGCGGCGCCACCCGCGGCCAGGTCCGTGACGTGCTCCAGCTGGTCAGCATCATGAGCATCCACGCGATGACGGTCGGTGTTCCCGCACTCCGCCGAGTCCTCGAGGAACGCGGCCACGCGGTCGGCCACGAGTCCGACGAGCGACGGGCCCGGCTGCGTGCCGAGTTCGAGCGCCGACGTGGCTACTGGCACGAGACGTGGGACGACATGCTCGCCCTCGACCCCGAGATGTTCGAGGCGTACACACACTTCTCCACGGTCGTGGCGGAGCACGGCTCACTGGACAGCCGGCTGCGTGAGCTCATCTACATCGCGATCGACTGTGTGGTCACCCACCTCTACGTTCCCGGTGTGGAGATCCACGCGCGCAACGCACTCGATGCCGGTGCCACGCCCGACCAGATCCTGGGCGCCATGGAGATCGCCGTGCTGACCGGCGCGGATCCCTACTTCGAGGCCATCCAGCGGCCGACGGGACTCCCCGCGGCCGAGCGGCCCGGTGGCTGACACCGGTTTCCGACGCCATGCGGTGGCCGGGGCGGCCCCGGCCCCCGCGTCCGCCGGTCCGGCCCGGCCGTTCGCCGGGCCGGCCGCTTGCCGTCATGCGCACCACCCCACCGGCTGAGGCCGGGCCGACCAGAGGACCGAGATGCATCGGACACCAGGCACACCGAAGCCCCACCCGAAGCCCCATCCCAAGCCCGATCCGCTCCATCTCCCGCGCTTCGACGGCCGCACCGCCGTCGTCACCGGCGCGGCCCGCGGCATCGGCCAGGCCATCGCCCGCGGGTTCGCCGCGGGCGGCGCACACGTCGTCATCGCGGACCTCGACGCCGGGGCCGCGGCCTCGGCCGCCGAGGAGATCGCCGCCGAAGGTGGCCACAGCTCGTTCCTGGGTGTCGACGTGACCGACTCCGCGCAGGTGGCGTCGCTGATGCGGCATGCCGTCGCAGCCGGGGGATCGCTCGACATCCTGGTGAACAACGCCGCCATCACCACCACCCGGATCGTCGAGGAAACCGACGAGGCGGTCTGGCGGAAGGTCCTCGACGTCAATCTCACCGGCGCGTTCCTCTGCGCCAAGGCCGCGCTCCCGGTCATGCGGGCCCAGCGGTACGGAAAGATCGTCAACATCGCCTCGGTCGCGGCCAAGCGGATCAGTTTCAACGCCGGCGCGAGCTACACCGCGAGCAAGGCCGGGCTGGTCGCCTTCACCCGCCACCTCGCCTACGAGGCCGCCCCGGACGGCATCAACGTCAACGCGGTCTGCCCCGGCCCCGTTCAGACGCCGATGCTGGCGGCGGTAGCCGACGAGGAGACACTGCGCACGCGGTCCAGGAGCATCCCGCGCGGGCGGCTCAGCACCCCGGAGGACCAGGCCGGGGCCGTCCTCTACCTGGCCTCGGACCACGCCTCGATGGTGTGCGGCCAGGCACTGGACGTCGATGGAGGAGCCCTGCTGGGCTGGTACGACCCCGAAACCTACTTCCGGCGCCGCGGCGCACCCCGCTGACGGCGGGGAGCGGTGGCGGTGGTGCCGCCTTCCCCCGCGGCCGGCCCGTGCGGCGATCGGCCGACCCGGAGCGGGGGTACGGCCGGGCATGGGGACGGCCGCGGATGACGAGGCCGGGCCGGGCCGCGGCAGACCTGGTGATCGCGAGCGAGTCCAGCCCGGTGGCACCCGTTGTGCGGGCTCTACCGGTAGCCGTCGAGGCCGTCGGCGAGTTCCTTCTCATCGCCGTCGCGCAGTGCGCAGAGGGCCTGCTGGAGGGCGAAGGTGCCGCGGATGGCCGAGATCCGCCCGGCCGTCGCGCGGTCCGCCCAGCCGCCGAGCGCGAGCACCCGGCCCAGCAGTTCCTCGCCGTAACTCGCGCCGATGGCGGCCAGGTCCTCGGCCGGATCGCCGACGCGGACCTCGTCCCAGTCGACGACGCCGCTGGGACGCGGCACACCGCCGGCCGTCTCCCACAGGATGTTCTCGCCGCCGAGGTCGCCGTGGACCACGGCGGTGGTGAGATGGGGCAGGGCGTCGAGGGCGGCGAGTTCGCGCCCGGCCCGCTCCCGGCCGTCGGCGGACATCAGCGGGAACAGTCCGGTGCGCACGTCCGCCGCGAACTCCTGCCACGCGCCCGCGGGAGCCTCCGGCAGCGCGGCCCGCGCCCTCTCGTCCTCCCCCGCGGCGGCGAGCCCGGAGAGCAGCGTGACGCAGCCCCGGGCCACCGCCTCCGCGATCCCGGGGCTGTCCAGCACGCCGTCCGCCAAGGGCGCTCCGGGGATCCGGCTCAGCACCAGGTACGGCGGTTCGTCCGGGTCCTGGGCGCCTCCCGCGAAGAGCGGTCGCGGGGTGCGGCAGCCGAGGTCGATCCCGGCGAGGGCGCGCAACACGGCCGCCCTCTCGGGCAGCCGTCTGGCGGCCGCCTCGGTGCGGGGGAAGCACACCACCCGGTCCGAGCCGATCACCACATGGTGGAACTGCCCCTGGTGGACGGCGAGTTCGTCCGTCGTGTCCCCGGGCAGCAGTCGGGTCAGCAGATCGCGGTGCGTCGCGGTGATTCCCATGGTGGGCGAGGTCTCCCCTTCTCGGACGGCCACCGGCTCGACGAGTCGGCGCGCGCCGCCCCGTCGGGCCGGATCGGGCAGGGCACCATCCTGTCGCGGTCGGGTGTGTCCGTCGTCCTCTTCCGGGCCGGTGGGCGGTGGGACGCGGGCCCGGACCGGCCGCCGGCGCCTGGACGTGGCCGGCCCCCGCCCGGCCCCGCCCACCCCGCTCGCAGCCGCACGCGCCGGGCGGGGCCTCCGGTCAGGGGCGCCGGAGTGGGGGCGAGGAGCCCAGCAGGGTCTCCGACAGGGCGTGCAGGCGCACCGCCACCGAGACGCGGAAGAACGGTTCCGGCTCCCGCCATGCGCCGCCGAGCAGTTGGGTGACCCGGTCCAGGCGCTGCAGCACGGTGTTGGTGTGCACGCCCATCAGCCGAGCGGTACGGGCAGGGCTCGCGTTGCAGTCCACGAACCGGTGGAGGGTGGTGAGCAGGTCGGTCCCCCGTTCGGCGTCCCAGCGCCGGACGGGGCCGATGGTGCGGTCGACGAACTGCCGCACGCTGGTGGGGTCGTGGGCGAACAGGGTGGTGTACGGCAGGTAGGCGTCGGCCGCGACCGCGACCGCCTCGACGCCGAGGGCGGTCAGCACCCGGCCGCAGTCCCGGGCCGTGGTGAAACGGGCGCTCAGTTCGCCGAGGCCCTCCGCGGGGGACGCGGCCACGGTCAGCACCTGGCCGACCCCGGTGGCGGCGCACACGCGGTCGCGGACGGTGGTCGCGGCGCGCTGCGGGTCGCCGTCCGGTACGACGAGCGTGACGACGCCGTCCACCTCACCCGCCAGACCGGACGGCGCGGCCACGGTCCCCGCGGCACGCAGCACCGCGCGGCGCTGTTCGGGGGCCACCATGGTGACGACGACGGTGCGCAGGTCCTCCGGGCGCAGTCTGCGGGCGCGCAGCCGGGCGGGCAGGCTCGCGTGGCGCCGGACGTCGGGGCTGACGAGGTCGCCGAGAAGCTCACCGCGCACATGGTCCTCGGCGTAGCGGACCGCGTCCTGCTTCAGGGTGAGCAGCGCGGTGATCTGTGCGGCGCGCTCGATGGTCCGCTGCTCCACCGCGCCGAGGTCGACGGTGCCGTCCCCGATGAGGAGGCCGCCGAGCATCATCTCCCCGGCGAGTACGGCGACCGCGGTGTGGAACCCCTCGGTCGGCGGGTTCAGCGCAGTGCAGCGTCCGGAGCGCAGGCTGTCCGTGATCGCGTCCCGGACGGCGGGCGGGTCGATCACCGAGGGGGTGCTCCGGTCGTCGGACGAGGCCAGTACGGCGTAGGCGTCGTCGAGGATGACCACCGGCCGCTCCAGCGCCGCTCCCAGGGTCCGGGCGACGTCCGCGGCGCCGCCTCCGCGCAGCACCGCGGCGGTCAGCTCCTCGTGCACCCGGCTGGCGCGTTCCATCGCCTCGACGTGGTCGGCCAGCGCGTCATAGGCGCGCTGGGTCTCGGTGGCCGCGTCGCGGGCCTGGGTGAGCAGACGAGCCGATTGCAGGACGACGGCGACGTTGTCGGCGAAGGCCGACAGCAGCGAGACCTCTTCCGGGGTGAAGGCGTGCTCGGTGCGGTTGGCGGCGAACAGCACGCCCAGGACCCGGCCGCCGGCGATCAGCGGGACGCCCACGAGGGAGACGAGGCCCTCGGCGCGGACGGCGTTGTCGATGCTCTCGGTATGGGGCACGTCGCGCAGCTGTTCGTAGCGCGAGGTCCACTGCGGGGCGCGGGATTCGACGACCTTGCTGGCCAGGCCGATGTGCGGGGGCACCCTCAGCTTCTGGAAGGACGGGGCGACCGCCCCGGCGGTGGACCGGACCCGCAGCTCGCGCGTGGTCTCGTCGAACTCGGACAGGTAGGTGACATCGGTTCCGGCCAGGTCGTGGGCGCGCCGCACCAGCCGGGTGATCAGCAGGTCCACGTCGTGCAGTTCGGCGAGTTCCCGGGCGCTGGAGAACAGCGCGGCCAGTTCCTGTCCGCGCCGGTGCAGCCGGGCCACCGCGCCCTGGAGCTCACGGACCCGGCGGCCCACCTGTGCGGCCGTGGCGGTGTCGAGGTGTTCGGTGAGCAGCAGGTCCGGCACCGCGTCGGGCTCGTCGGGGCGGCCCTTCGCGGCGAGGTCGAGCAGGGCCAGCACAGCGCTCACCGAGACGCCGCCCCGCGGTGCCCGTTCGGACTCCTGGGATGCTCCCACGCCCACCGTCCTGTGTGAATCATCCACTAAAAACTCCGCACCGTGTGCTCATGCTACATGGCCACCGTCACATGGCCGTATCTAGAGTCTGAACCGTGACGGCGGCGTCATCCACAGATCATCTGCTGGTCACACGGGCCATACCGCAGGGCCCGACTTCCCCCCTCGGCCGCAGTGCGACTTCGGCGTCACGACGGACTTCCACCGCAGGACATGATGATCATGACCGATGAACAGCCACTTCAGCTCGTCTGCCGCCGCCGGTACGGCTCGGCCGTGCCCCGGCAGCGCTCCGCGGTGTGCTCCATGGGCGCGGAGGCCCGGGCGGTTCCCGCTCTGCGGGCCTTCACCCGCCATGTGGCGGCACGGTGGGGAGCGCCCGCGGAGACCATCGACGCACTGCGCGTGATCGCCACTGAGCTGGTCACCAACAGCGTGCTGCACAGCGGAAGCCCCGAGGTCAGCCTGCTGCTGACGGTCGACGGCCGCACGGTCGCCGTCGAGGTCAGGGACACCGGCACCTGGCGGGACCACCGCCGTGGCACCGGGGCACCCGACCAGATGGTGGACGGGCGGGGGCTGGGCCTGGTCCAGGCCTACGCCACGACCTGGCGGGTCCGGCGGGACGCGCGGGGCACGGCCGTCCGCGCCGAGCTGCGGATTCCGCTTCCCGCACCGCGAAGGCGTCCGCAGGACCTGCCCGGCCGCCGGTCGCCGGCCGGGTGGCACGGCCTGGCCGGGTCCCCCGGCCCCGGCGGGGCGGAAGGCCCCGGCCTGGCCGCCGGATGAGCCACGGCCGCGGCACCTACGCGGCGTCCACGTCACGTTCCCGGGAGCCCTACGGCTGCCCGCCCGCATCGCCACGCCCGTCTCCCCCTCGGGGCCCGTAACGGAAATCAGGAGGACGCATGGCAGTCAACAGCAGGCTTTCCGGCATGAAGGACCTGTCGATCAGCGAGCGCCGCGCCCGCATCACGCACAGCGCCGCGGTCGAGCCGGAGAGCCTGGAGGTGCTCGATCCCGAGCACGGCCTCACCCTGGAGCAGGCCGACCACATGGTCGAGAACGTCATCGGTGTCCTCGGCGTCCCGCTGGGCGTGGCCACCAATTTCACCGTCAACGGCCGCGACTATCTGATCCCCATGGCCACCGAGGAGCCCTCGGTGGTCGCCGCGGCCAGCAACGCCGCCCGCATCGCCCGCATCGCCGGCGGTTTCACCACCTCCACCACGGAACCGCTGATGCGGGCGCAGGTCCAGGTCCTCGACGTCGCCGATCCGCGCGCCGCCCGGCTGCGGCTGCTCGAAGCGCGTGCGGAGCTGATCGCGCTGGCCGACGCGCAGGACCCCCGGCTCCTGCGCTCCGGCGGCGGTGTCCGGGACGTGGAGGTGCACTTGGTCCCCGCCCCCGGGGCGACCCATGTGGTGCTGCACCTGATCGTGGACGTACGCGACGCGATGGGCGCCAACGCCGTCAACACCATGGCCGAGGCGATCGCCGGGCGGGTCGGGGAGATCGCCCGGGGACGCACCCTGCTGCGGATCCTCAGCAACAAGGCCGACCTGCGGCTGTGCCGGGCGCGTGCGGTGTTCGACGCCGGCGCGCTCGGCGGGCCGGAGGTGGTCGACGACATCGTGCACGCCGCCGCCCTGGCCGAGGCGGACCCGTACCGGGCCGCCACCCACAACAAGGGCATCATGAACGGCGTCACCGCGGTGGTGCTGGCCACCGGCAACGACACCCGCGCCGTCGAAGCCGGTGCCCACTCGCACGCGGTCGGCCGGTACGGTGGGTACACATCCCTGTCGCACTTCGAGAAGGACTCCGACGGCAACCTGGTCGGCGCGCTGGAGCTGCCGATGGCGGTCGGCCTGGTCGGCGGGGCCACCAAGGTCCACCCGGTCGCGCAGGCCGCCGTGGCGCTGCTCGGCGTCACCACGGCCCGCGAGCTGGGCGAGGTCATCACCGCCGTCGGCCTGGCGCAGAACCTCGCCGCGGTCCGGGCGCTGGCGACCGAGGGCATCCAGCGCGGCCACATGTCGCTGCACGCCCGCAACGTCGCCGTCACCGCGGGCGCCACCCCCGAGGAACTGCCGCTCGTGGTCGCCCGGCTGATCGCCGACCGGGCCGTGCGCGCGGACCGCGCCGAAGAAGTCCTCGCCGAGTTGCGCGGCGAGGGCTGACGCCTCGCCTCACCCCCGCATGTACCCGAGCCAAGGGAGACGCTCAGACATGGCACTACACGTTGGTATCGATGTCGGTGGCACCTTCACCGACGCGGTCGCGGTCCTGGACAACCGCGCGGTCCGCGGGAAGGCGTTCTCGACGAAGGACGTCACCACCGGCATCCTGGGCGCGCTGGCCGTGCTGCGGGAGCGCGCGGGCCTGTCCGAGGAGGAGTTCTACCCGGCCGTCGACCGGTTCGTGCTCGGCAACACGATCGTCACCAACGCGGTCGACGAGCAGAAGTACGCCACGGTGGCGCTCCTCACGACGCAGGGGTTCCGCGACACGATGCGGATCGCCCGGTCGGCGCGGACCGACGAGCGTGACCCGCACAGGATGCTGCCACCGCCCGGCATCGTCGAGCGCGGCCGCGTGATCGAGGTCGCCGAACGCGTCGACGCCCATGGCGAGGTCCTGGTGCCGCTGCGGCAGGAGGCCGTCGCCGCCGCGGTGGACGCCGCGCTCGCCACGGGCGCGGAGGCCATCGCCGTGTGTCTGCTGTGGTCCTTCCGCAATCCCGCCCATGAGCAGGCCATCGGCCGGTACCTGCGGGAGAACCACCCCACGGTGCCGTTCACCCTCTCCAGCAGCCTGACTCCGGTCTACCGCGAGTACGAGCGCATGGTCACCACGGCACTCGACGCCGCGGTCAAACCGCTGGTCGCCTCGCACTTCGACCACCTCGCCGAGGAGCTGCGCGCCCGCGGCCTGCGCACCCGGGTGCAGATCATGCAGGTGCACGGCGGGTTCCTGTCGGTCGAGGAGACGAGCAAGGCGCCGATCTCCATGTTCAACTCCGGGCCGGTCGGCGGTGTCACCGGCGCCCGGCTGCTCGGGCAGCAGCTGGGCCGGCGCCGCGTGCTGACCGCCGACATGGGCGGCACCAGCCTGGACGCCGCCGCGATCATGGATGACGAGTTCCGGCTGCTCCCGCGGGCCGAGATCGGTGGTCTGCCGACGAGTCTGACCGTCGTCGACATCGAGACGATCGGCGCCGGCGGCGGCAGCGCCGCCTGGGTGGACGGGCGTGGCCTGCTCCGGGTCGGTCCGCACAGCACGGGCTCCACCCCCGGCCCCGCCTGCTACGGCAAGGGCGGCACCCACCCGGCGGTCACCGACGCCGCCCTCGTGCTCGGCCTGATCAACCCGGATTACTACCTCGGCGGGACCGTCGAGCTGTATCAGGACCTGGCCCGCGAGGCGCTGCGCACCCACGTCGCGGATCCGCTCGGGCTGACCGTGGACGCCGCGGCCGAGGGGGTGTACCGCCTGGCCACCTCCCAGATGGCGAACGCGCTGCGCAAGATCACCGTCAACCGCGGACATGACCCGCGGGAGTTCACCCTGGTCGGTTTCGGCGGCGCCTGCGGCCTGTTCGCCGCGAGCATCGCCGCCGAGATCGGTGTGACCGAGCTCGTCATCCCCCGCAACGCCGCGGTGTTCTCGGCCTACGGGCTGATGCACGCCGATTCCGTCTTCTCCGCCGTGCGGACCAGCCCCTGGACGATGCAGCAGCCGGCCGCCGACCTGGACCGCGAGTTCCAGGCCCTGGAGCGGCGGGCGCGGGAGTGGTTCGAGGCCGAGGGCATCCCCGAGGACCGGCGGGAGCTCCACCGCGAGGCCGACATGAAGTTCGCCGGCCAGATCTTCGAGGTCACCACGCGGCTCAGGAGCGGGACCTTCACCGAGGCGGACAAGGACGAGTTGCGCGCCCGGTTCGTCGCCGACTACGAGAAGGAGTTCGGGACCGGGACGGCCTGGACCGAGACCGACATCCTGCTGGTCAACTCCCGGGTGCGCGCGGTCGGCCGCAGTGACGTCCAGCAGGTCCGGCGGAGCGCGGAAGCCGGCGAGGAGACCCACACACTGCTGCGCCGTACCATCCTCGAACCGGCCACCGGGGCGCGGACCGAGGTGGATGTGCACCGCGGGTTCGCCGCGCTGGCCCGCGCGAAGGGGCCGTGCCTGCTGGAGGAACCCGACACCACCGTCCTCGTGCCCACCGGAGCCACGGTGGAACTGACCGAAGCCGGCCACTTCCTCATCCGGCTCGAGCCCACCGTCTGAACGCCACGGCCTGACCCAGGAGACCCACATGACCGAATCCGCCACCGGCAGGCCCCCCGCCGGGTTCGACCCCGTCACGCTCGAGGTCATCCGCATGCGCCTGGACTCCATCGTCGAGGAGATGGGCATCGCGATGATCCGCTCGTCCGGCTCACCGGTGATCACCGAAGCCGGCGACTTCAACACCGCGCTGTTCGACCCGACCGGACGCATCTACGCCTACTCCGACTACGTCCAGTTCCACATCGGCTCCGGCAGCGTCGCGGTACAGAATCTGGTCAGGGAGATCGCCGGTGAGCCACTCGCCCCCGGTGACGCCTTCATCTGCAACGATCCGCACACCGCCGGCGCGAGCCACCCGCCGGACACGAACGTGATCTCGCCGATCTTCCACGGTGACGAGCTGATCGGATGGGCGCAGTCCCAGGCCCATCTGGTCGACGTCGGCGGCATGACGCCGGGCGGCTTCGCGCCCGGGGCCCACGACTGCTACAGCGAGGCCCTCCGGCTCCCGCCGGGAGTGAAGATCTTCGACAGGGGCGAGCCCGTGGAATGGGTGCGCCGCATCCTGCTCAACAACGTCCGGGTGCCCGCGCTGTTCTGGAACGACGTGCGCTCCCTGGTGGCCAGCAACAACACCGGGATCCAGCGGCTCATTGCCACGATCGAGGAATTCGGGCTCGAGGACTTCCGCGAGTACACCCGGCTCAGCTTCGAGCTGGCGGAGCAGGTGGTCCGTGACCGCGTCGCGAAGATCCCCGACGGCATCTACCGGGCCGAGGAGTGGACCGAGCACAACGGCCACGTCGACGAGCTGTACCGCGTCGCCTGCACCATGACCAAGAGGGGCGGCCAGATCACGTTCGACTTCACCGGATCCAGCGAGCAGACCGACGGCTTCGTCAACTGCAGCTACGGTGCCCTCGTCGGAAGCGTCGCCACGGCGGTCGTGCCCATCCTCGCCTGGGACGTGCCGTTCAACGAGGGCGTCATGACCGCGTTCGAGGTCATCGCCGAGCCGGGCTCCATCGTCAATCCCACGCCCCCGGCCCCGATCAGCAACGGACACCTGACCACCGGCGCCCGCGTCAGCCGGCTGGTCACCAAGCTGATGAACGACGCCTGCCGGGGCAGCGCGGACCAGACCGTCCGCGGCCGCACCCAGGGTGTCTGGGCCGACTCCTGGACCGGCGGCATCTCGGCCGGCACCTCGGACGACGGCGAGTACTTCGTGCTGTTCAACATGGACGGCGGGGGCATGGGGGCGGGAGCCCAGCCGGACGCCGACGGTCTGGACTGCGCCGGGATGATGACGCAGGTCAACAACATGCTCCCGGACGTCGAGATGAACGAGATGCTCTATCCCGTGCTCTACCTGTGGAAGCGGCTGAACACCGCCAGCGCCGGGCACGGGGCCCACCGCGGCGGCCTGGGACTGGAGTTCGCCTGGACCCTGCACGGCGCGCCCCGCGCCATGCAGACCGTGTTCGCCCCCAGTGCCCAGGTGGTCGCCGACGGATACGGCGGTGGGCTTCCGGGCGGGGGCAGCGGACACGAGATCTGGCGCCGGACCGACGTGGCCGGTCTGCTCGCGGCGGGCACGGTACCCACCGACGACAGCCTCGCGTGCGAGGCGCGGGACCTGCTGGCCATCAACCAGTCCTCGGTGGATGTCCTGGCCGGCGACGTCTTCGTGCAGTGGATCGCCGGTGGCGGCGGCTACGGGGACCCCCTCCTGCGTGACCCGCGGCTGGTCGCCCAGGACGTCCGGGACGGGTACATCGGCGACCGCACGGCATCCGCCGTCTACGGGGTGGTGCTCGCCGACGGTGCCGTGGACGCCGCCGCGACGGCGCGCACCCGCCAGGCGATACGCGCCGCCCGGATCGGCGGGGAGCCGGACGCGCCGGTCGCCGCCGACGCCGGCGCCGGCGCGTCCGCGCCCCGGCGCGCCGCGGACGGCTGGTACTGCCCGGCCAGCGGTGCCCTGATCAGCACCAAGGACGACTGGCGGCAGGACGCCATCGTCACCACGCGGGTGGCTGCCGACCGGCTGGGCGAGTACGGCGTCCGGGTGCGCCCCCGGGAGGGCGGGCAGCGGGTGCTCCTGGACGAGTTCTACAGTCCGCGTTGCGGCACACTGCTCGACGCCCGCATCCGGGTCGAAGCCGCCACGGCCGGCTGACACCACACCGCTACTCGCAGAAGGAGGTGTTGTCGCGTGACGGAGTTCACCGGTGGATTCGACCTCGGTGCCGTCCTGCCGGGCGGTCCCGCGCCCGGGGCGCTGCGCGGCGTCGTGGTTCTGGACATCACACGGGTGGTCGCCGGCCCGTTCTGCTCGATGATGCTCGCGGATCTCGGGGCGACGGTCATCAAGATCGAGCATCCGAAGGACCCGGACTACGCACGGGCGTTCCCCCCGCTGCTGACGTCGTCCGAGGGCGAGACGTTCAGCGCGTTCTTCGCCCAGTACAACCGGAACAAGCTCGGCATGACCCTGGACCTGTCCCGGCCCGAGGGCAAGGACCTGCTGCGTACGCTCGCCGGCCGTGCGGACGTCCTGGTCGAGAACTTCCGCGGCGGAACCATGGACAAGCTGGGCGTCGGCTACCGCGAGCTGCGGAAGGTCAATCCGCGTCTGGTCTACACCGCGATCTCCGGCTACGGTCAGACCGGCCCGTACCGGCGCAGGCCCGCGTACGACAACAGCGCGCAGGCCACGGGCGGCCTGTGGTCGATGAACGGCTTCCCCGACCGCCCGCCGGTCCGGGTCGGCACCATCATCGGCGACCTGTCGGCCACGCTCTACGCCGTGATCGGCACGCTGGCCGCGCTGCGGCACGCCGAGCACACCGGTGAGGGGCAGCTGGTGGACATCTCGCAGCAGGATTCGGTGCTCAGCCTGACCGAGAACGCGGTCGTCTCGCACACCGTCGAGGGCAAGGTGCCGGCCCCCCTCGGCAACGAGCACCCGTTCGTCAAGCCCTATGAGCTCTACCCGTGCAAGGACGGCTTC
Organism: Streptomyces hygroscopicus subsp. hygroscopicus; assembly: GCF_001553455.1. Taxonomy (GTDB): domain Bacteria; phylum Actinomycetota; class Actinomycetes; order Streptomycetales; family Streptomycetaceae; genus Streptomyces; species Streptomyces hygroscopicus. The sequence goes on along the minus strand of NZ_BBOX01000197.1, from coordinate 1,841 downwards.
GTCTTCTTCGGCGGCTACACCGACAAGTTCTGGCAGTTGACCTGCGAGATGTTCGGCGAACCCGAGCTGGCGGCCGACCCGGAGATCGACACGATGGCCAAGCGGTTCACACCGGAGGTCTACGAGCGCCGGGTGCGGCCGCTGCTGCACCGGTGGTTCGCCGACCGGGCCAAGCTCGAACTCGAGGAACTCGCCGGCGACCTGGTGCCACTGAGCGCGATCAAGGACATCGGGGAGGTCGTCGCGGACCCCCAGATCCAGGCCCGGGACATGGTCGTCGAGGTGGAGTACCCGGACTTCGGGCCACTGCGCATGGTCGGCTCGCCGGTCAAACTCGACGCCACCCCGGCCCGGCCCCGGGGGCTCGCCCCCCTGGTCGGCGAGCACACCGACCAGGTGCTGCGCGCCTTCGCGGACCTCTCCGAGGAACGCATCCGCGCGCTGCGCGCGGCGGAGGTGATCTGAGATGAGCGGCATCACCCTCGACCGTGACGGGCCGGTCGCGCTCATCCGGTTCGACCGGCCGGAGAAGCTGAACGCGCTGACCCTGGCGATGTACGAGGAACTGGGGGCGGCCTTCGACGAGGTCCGCGACGACGCGTCGATCGCCGTCGCGGTCCTCACGGGCGCGGGCCACCGTGCCTTCTGCGTCGGCGCCGATCTCACCGAATCGATCCCCGCGCTCGCCGAGGGGCGGTTCGACATCTCCCGGTGGGACGGCGCCCATCAGAAGCACACCGCCTTGTTCAAGCCGGTCATCGCGGCGGTCAACGGGCTCTGCCTCGGCGGCGGATTCGAGATCATGCTCTCCACGGACCTGCGGATCGCCGCCGACACCGCCGAGTTCCAGCTCCCCGAGAGCGGCGTCGGGGTGGTCCCGGCCGGCGGCACCCTGACGCGGCTGGCCCGGCAGATCCCCTACGTCTGGGCCATGGAGCTGATGCTGCTCGGCGACCGGATCAGCGCGGCCACCGCGCTGCGGTACGGCCTGCTCAACGCCGTGGTGCCGGCCGACCGGCTGCTCGAGACGGCGATGGACCGGGCGCACCGGCTCACCGCCCGCAGCGGCACCGCCCTGGAGACGATCAAGGAGTCGGTGCTGCGTCTCGGGGACCTCCCGCAGGACCAGGCGTTCCACTCCGAGGCGCTGTACGGACAGCGGGCGTTCACCGCCCCGGACGCGCGGGAAGGGCTGGCCGCGTTCGCCGAGCGCCGGCCGCCCCGCTTCCCCTCCCGCCGGAACGCCGGCCGGCCTCCGGCGTGACCGGTCCGCCCCGGAACGCCGGCCGGTCCGCGGTCGCGCGAGCCACCCGGAACGCCGCCCGCGGCGTTCCGGGTGGCCGCCCTCACGCGCCTCTCCCACCGCCCTCACGCGCCCTTCCCACCGTCCGAGGGGGACCCCCATGACATCCGAGAACACCAGCCCCGCCGGAGCACTGCCCCGCGTCGCCCGCCGGCCGGGCCTGCCCGAAGAGGTCCGCGTCTACGAGGTCGGGCCCCGCGACGGCCTCCAGGCCGAAGCCGTCCGCGTCCCCACCGCCGTCAAGGCCGAGTTCGTCCGGCGGCTCGTCGGCGCGGGACTGACCACCGTCGAGGTGACCAGCTTCGTCTCCCCCCGGTGGATCCCCCAGCTCGACGACGCCCACGAGGTACTCACCGCCGTGGGGCCGCTCGACGGCGTCCGCCTCCCGGTGCTCGTTCCCAACGACCGGGGTCTGGAGCGGGCGCTGGCCGCCGGTGCCCGGGAGATCGCCGTCTTCGCCAGCGCGACGGAGTCCTTCGCCCGGAACAACCTGGGCCGGGACGTGGCGGGGGTGCTGGCGATGTCCGAACCCGTCGTG
>NZ_BBOX01000196.1 GCF_001553455.1 Streptomyces hygroscopicus subsp. hygroscopicus | reverse complement strand
CGGGGGTGCTGGCGATGTCCGAACCCGTCGTGCGCCGGGCCCGCTCCGCGGGCCTGCCGGTACGCGGCTATGTGTCGATGTGCTTCGGCGACCCGTGGGAGGGCGATGTGGAGCCCCGCGAGGTGGCCTCGGTCGCCCGCGGGCTGATGGACATGGGCTGCACGTCCCTGTCGCTGGGCGACACCATCGGCACCGGCACGCCCGGCCACGTCCTGGAACTCCTCGACACCGTACGGGGGGCGGGCATCCCCCTGGAGCGGATAGCCCTGCACTTCCACGACACCTACGGCCAGGCCCTGGCCAATGTGCATGCCGCGCTGACCGCGGGCATCACCGAGTTCGACAGCTCCGCCGGCGGCATCGGAGGCTGTCCCTACGCCCGCAGTGCCACCGGCAACCTCGCCACCGAAGACCTGGTGTGGATGCTGCGCGGGCTCGGCATCCGTACCGGGGTCGATCTGACGGCGCTGGCGGCCACCAGCCGGTGGATGGCCGGACACCTCGGCCGTCCGAGCCCGTCCCGCGTCGTCACCGCCCTGTCCTGACGCTCCGTCAGGGGTACCGCGCGGCGACGTCCGCCTTTTCGGTACGGGCGGCTCGTGGGGTGGCGCCCGGCGCCCCGCTACCCGCCGTCGTCGTCCGCGTCGTGCCCCGCCATGTGGCCGTCCGCGATGTGGACGACGATGTCGTGGGCGAGTCCCCGCGCCGTGCCCCGGGTCAGGGCCGCCACGCCGGGGCCTGCCATGGCGTCCAGGTCCAGCCGCAACCGCCGGACGTCGTGCACCAGCCTGCGGACGTGCGGGGACTCGCTGTCGGCGAGCCGCAGGGACTCCACGCAGTCGCGCAGTCTGCTGAGCGCACCGCGCACGTCCGCAAGCTCCTGGCCTGTCATCGCTTCCTCCGTTCCTGGCGGTTCGGTCGTCTGCCCCCGAGGTGTGCCCCCGGCCTTCGGCGGTGACGAGCCGGACCGTCACCTCAGTGCGCTCGGGGCTCGGTCAGCCGCCGCCACCCCTCCGGGCTCAGTGCGTGGGCGGGTGCCCCGGAGCCGGCCAGGCGGCGCCACAGCCGGGGGGAGAGCAGCAGACAGCCGCTGATGGCGCCGAGCAGCAGGGCCCCGGCGGGATCCGCGCGCAGCGGCAGCAGCTCCTCCTGGCTTCCCTCGTACCAGCCGCGCCCGGCCGCGGCACGGGCGAGCTCCGTCAGGATCGCCCGCCGGCCGCGGCCCACCTCGGCATGGCGTACGACGGCCATCAGCAGCATGTGCGTACGGACTCCGGCACGGGCGCGCGGCGGGGGCCCGAGTTCCGCGCCGCAGGACAGCGCGAGCCAGCGCTGCACCAGGTCGGTACCGGCGAGTTCGGCGTTCACGGGTTCGACCAGCCGCGGGTTGACGTCGATGTGGTGGACCGTGCGGCGGCGTTCGTCCAGGACGGCGTCCACCGACAGCGGGCCGTGCCAGTCCAGCGCGGCGCCCAGCTCGGCGAGGTGCCGGTGGACCTCCGGCAGGTCCAGGGACACCTTGGAAGAAGCGCTGCCCTGCACTCCCTCGCGCTTGCGCAGCACGGTGTGCGCGCCGACCAGTGAGCCCCGGTCGAACAGCGCCTGCGCCATGACGATCGGACCGGGCAGCGCGCGTTGCACGAGCACCTCACCGCCCCGGGCGAACACCTCCCGCACCTGGGGCAGCGCCGCTGTCCCGGACAGTTGCGCCGGGTCGGCCACCCGCCACACCCCCCGGCTCGATGTCGCCACCGGCAGCTTGACGTAGGCGGGCAGTCGGCCGGTCTGGGCCAGCAGCTCGCTCTCGTCCGCCACCAGCGCGGTGTCCGGCTGGGGCAGCCCCAGCTCGGCGAAGAGCCGGACCGCCGCGGCCTTGTCCTGTGCGGTGCGCACCGCCTCGAAACCGGGGACCGCCAGCCCGACGCCCAGCCGGGAGAACTCCTCGCGGTGCCGGGACAGCGCGATCAGCTGCTCGTGGGTGGGCAGCAGGATGTCGTACGACGAGTGCGTCAGGACCTGGTACAGGGCGTCGAGGTAGCGTTCCGGGTCGGCGGAGAAGCGTGGGCTGCGGTGGCGGCGCTTCACCCAGCGGGACAGGGCGGTGAAGTTGAGCCCGCCGCTGTCCATGACACCGACCTCGTGCCGGCGGCGGCCGAGCACGGTCAGGACCTCGCGGGCCGAGGCGCTGGACGCCTCGGTGAGCAGCACCCGGTAGCGGCGGCCGGGATCCGCGCCGTCAGCCATGGGCCGTCACCTCCTTTGCCACGTCGCCCGGTTCGCCCTTCCCGCCGGCCCTGGAGCCGATCAGCAGGGTGACCGCGCCCGCCCCGAAGAACACCAGCAGGGAAAGCCATGCCATGCGGTAGCTCCCGGACGTCTGGAGGACGATGCCGAAGGACGAGGTACCGAGGAAGGCCAGACACCGGTTGACCATTTCGAAGATGCCGATGTACTCGGCGGTGTGTTCCTCCGGCACCAGCTTGATGAAGACCGACCGCGACAGCGCGTAGGTTCCCCCCACGACGAGGCCCGCGCCGAGGCACAGCGCCAGGAAGGCGAAGAACGCCCCGTCGGGGACGACCGCTCCCACGATCACGGTGAGGACCCAGCAGGCCACCAGCCCCCCGACCACCCGGCGACCGCCGAGCCGCTCGGCCAGCCGTCCCGCGATCAGCGCACCGGCGAACGCGACGAACTGGACCGCCAGGATCGCGACGACCAGGCTGTCCTGGGAGATGCCCACCGCCTTCACCGCGTAGGTCCCCACCAGCGAGGTGACCGCCTGCATGCCGTTGTTGTAGAGCAGGAAGGCGAGCAGGAACCACGCGGCCCGCGGCATGCTCCCCAGCCGCCGCAGGGCCACGAAGAGCGCGCGGTACACACCCGGGGACGGTTCGGCCTCCCCGGCCGCGGTCACCGGGACCGGCGGCGGACTGCCGTAACCGCGCATCAGCCACACCGACGCGCCGGAGAGCACCAGCCACCACAGTCCGGTGAGGAGCAGGATCAGCCGCACGGCCTGGTTCTCCGTCAGGCCCAGCGCGTCGTGGTTGGCGTACAGCGCGAGGTCGCCCAGCACCACCGCGCCGCAGCTCAGGAAGCCGGCCGCCGAACCCTCGGTGGACATGCGGTCCTGGCGCTCCGGTGCGGCCAGCACCGGCAGATAGGTGTTGGCCACCATGATCGAGGCGCCCAGCGCCATGTTGGACACCACATAGAGCGCACCGCCCAGGGCGTAGCCGGTGTCGCCGATCCCGTACATGCCGATCGCCGCGCTCGCGCCGCAGCCCGCGAACAGCGCGAGCACCCGGCCCTTGTCATGGCGTTCGGCCAGGGCAGCCGCCGCGGGGAGCAGGAATGCCTGGAGAAGAACGGACAGCGCGGCCACATAAGGGTAGAAGGAACCGGCCAGCACGGGAATCCCCAAGGGGTGGAGGTACCCGTCGGAATCGGCCGCGGCCTCGCTGACATCGGTGATGAACGGTCCGAAGAAAATCGAGTTGACCGATGTGGCGAAGACCGAACTCGCACAGTCGTATCCATACCAGCCGAATCGGCCGCGACGTGTTGTGCGCCATCGCGCTTCGGCATCGTCGGGGAGCGCCGCCAAAGAGTTCAGGTGATCGCCCATTACCGTCGGCCTGCTTCGATAGAATCGGTAATACCGCAGGTAGAACAGGTGTCGGACGCCATGAAAACCTCCGGACCGTGGGGGGATCAGACCTTTTTCACACGGTAGGGTGAAACCAGTCCGCTATCAATGGAGTCAACCCCCGGATCAATGGTGGGGTTACCCCCATGGCCGAAGCCCGCGTTTTTTCGGGCGATCATCAGAGAATCCAGCGCGGAACATCCGCCCTCCGACCCGGCCCGATCTCACCGGACGATCTGATTCAGGTCAGCCGGCCAAGGGCAGCACCATCATCGTGAGCAGCTCTTTCGCCTGGTCATGGATGAAGAAGTGTCCGCCGGGGAAAACCCGCAGCTGGAAGCGCTCGGTGGTGAGGTCCTCCCAGGCCAGCAGTTCGGCCCGGTCGGCCCGCGGGTCCCGCTGACCGCCGAAGACGGTCAGCGGGACACCGAGGGGCGACTCGCCGCGGTACTCGTACGTCTCGTTGACCGAGAAGTCCGCGCGCAGCAACGGCAGGAGCGAGGTCATGAGGTCCTTGTCCCGCAGGACGTCCGCCGGTGTGCCGCCGATGTCCGCCACCGCGCCGATCAGCTCGTCGGGCGGCAGGTCGCGCAGCGGCCGGCGGACGTCCGGGAGCTGGGG
>NZ_BBOX01000195.1 GCF_001553455.1 Streptomyces hygroscopicus subsp. hygroscopicus | reverse complement strand
CGGCCGAGGAGCGGTCCGGTACGGCGGCCGCCCGCTGACCCGTGCGCCGCGGGCGGCTCACCCACCGAGTGGCCGAGGGGGCGGCCGCGGTCACGCCCCAGGACTCCAGCAGCCGCCGCAGCGCCGCCTCGACGGCGGACCGCCGGGCCGGGATCGTGGACCGAGTGGTGAACCCCCTACCGAATGAACTCCGTCCGCCGTGCGACCCGGCGCATGGTGGGCACCCGTGGTAGGTGGTACGGATACACGCAGGCCCACGGCAGACAGGCCCAGGGAGCGGCCCCCATGGAGTGGTTCACCTCATCCGACTACTGGCTGAGCCGACTGGTCTTCCAACGGGGCCTGGCCGCCGTCTACCTGATCGCCTTTCTGGTGGCCGCCCGGCAGGGCCGGGCCCTGCTCGGCGAGCGGGGGCTGACCCCGGTGCCGCGTTTCCTCGCCCGGGTGCCGTTCCGGCGGTCGCCCAGCCTGTTCCATCTGCACTACTCGGACCGGTTCTTCGTCTGCTGCGCCTGGCTGGGGGCCGCGCTGTCGGCCGCGCTGCTGGTGGGGGCCGCGGACCGGGTGCCGACGGCGGCCGCGATGGCGGCGTGGCTGGTGCTGTGGCTGCTGTACCTGTCGATCGTCAACGTGGGGCAGGTGTGGTACGGCTTCGGCTGGGAGTCACTGCTGCTGGAGTCGGGGTTCCTCGCCGTCTTCCTGGGCAACGAGCGCACCGGGCCGCCCGTTCTCATCCTGTGGCTGCTGCGCTGGCTGCTGTTCCGGGTGGAGTTCGGCGCCGGGCTGATCAAAATCCGTGGGGACCGCTGCTGGCGGGATCTGACCTGCCTCTACTACCACCATGAAACCCAGCCGATGCCGGGGCCGCTGAGCTGGTTCTTCCACCATCTGCCGAAACCGCTGCACCGGGCGGAGGTGGCGGCCAACCATGTGGCGCAGCTGATCGTGCCGGTCCTGCTGTTCACCCCGCAGCCGGTCGCGAGCGTGGCCGCGGGGATCGTCGTGGTCACCCAGCTGTGGCTGGTGGCCTCCGGGAACTTCTCCTGGCTCAACTGGCTGACGATCCTGCTGGCGCTCCCGGCGGTCGACGGGCTCCGCGCCGCCGAGGTGCTGGGGCTGCCCCGGCCGCCGGACCTCCCCGCTGCGCCGGTCTGGTACGAGGTGGTGGTGTCGGCCGCCACCGCGCTGGTGCTGGTGCTCAGCTACTGGCCGGCCCGTAACCTGCTGTCCGGCCGCCAGCTGATGAACTACTCGTTCAATCCGCTGCACCTGGTCAACACCTACGGGGCCTTCGGCAGCGTCAACCGCAGCCGGCAGGAGGTGGTGATCCAGGGCACGGACGATCCGGTCCTCACGCCGGACACGGTCTGGAAGGACTACGAGTTCCGGGGCAAACCGGGCGATGTGCGCCGGATGCCGCGCCAGTACGCCCCGTACCACCTGCGACTGGACTGGATGATGTGGTTCGCGGGAATCTCACCGGCCTACGCCGGATCCTGGTTCACCCCGTTGATCGGCAAGCTGCTGGTCAACGACCGGGCGACGGTGAAGCTGCTGCGGGCCACCCCCTTCCCGAAGGCCCCGCCGACCCATCTGCGCGCCCGGCTGTACCTCTACCGCTTCACCACTCCCCAGGAGCGGCGGGCCACCGGGGCCTGGTGGCACCGGACCCTGCTGAGCGAGTACCTGCCACCGGTCAGGCTCGAGGAGACGGATCAGCCGGGGCGCCGGGTCTGACGCACGGGACACGCCGACGCGCGGGAGACCGCTTGACGCGCGGGGAAGCCCGAGGCTCGAGGCACGCCGCCGCGCGGAGCACACCCGACACGTAGGGCATCCCGCCACGCGGGGCACCCCGCCGCACCGGGCACACCCAACACGCGAGACACACCCGACACACAGGGCACCGCGCCACGCGGGACACACCCCAAGAGCTCGCCATCCGTTCATCTGCGTCACACCTGGAGTCCCCCGGGTCCTCACCGGGACCGTCCACCCTCTTCGATGGAAGCGGATGCCTGGCTTCCGTATCGAGTTCCCCCAGTGAGGTACCACCCCCATGGCCGAGATCCTGACGACCGTACTGGCCAAGCTGGCCCGTATCGCCCTCGAAGCGCTGGTCGCCCACGTCACCAAGAAGGTCCTGACCGCCGCCTTCACCCCGGGCGCCCCGGCCGCCGCCTGAGACCGCCGCCGCCCGAGACCGCCACCGGCCGAGACCGCCGTCGGCCGGGACGGCCGCTGCCCGAGACGCCTCCCGGCGGGCCCACGCACCGCGCCGCCGGCCGCGCCCCTCAGTGGTCCCGCGGCGCGGCCCGGTGCACCGGGCCGTGGGCGGTCAGGCAGTGCTCCCCATCCGTCCGCCCCCTGGGGGCGAGGTCGCCCAGATGGTCGACCTGGAGCGTGGTGTGGGTGATCCCGTACTCGGCGCGCAGCACGGCCTCCAGGCCCTCCCGGACCGCATGGCAGTCGCCTTCCGCCGCGACCAGGACGTGGGCGGAGAGCGAGACCTCGCCCGAGGTGATCTGCCAGACGTGCAGATCGTGCACCTCGGCCACCTGCCCGTGGGCGACCAGCCGACCGCCCACCTCGTCGGGCTCGACGCCAGCGGGGGCGGCCTCCAGCAGCACCCGGCCGGAGGCCCGCAGCAGGTCCACACCCGCCTTGATCATGAGGACGACCACCACCAGACCGGCGATCGCGTCGGCCCGGGCGAAGCCCGTCGTCAGCACCACCAGTCCGGCGACGGCGGTGGCGATGAAGGCGTAGAGGTCGTTGAGCACGTGCTGGAAGGCGCCCTCGACATTGAGCGAGGAGCGGTTCGCCTTCGACATGCACCACGCGGCGGCGAGGTTCACCACCACCCCGGCCAGCGCCGTGGTCAGCACCAGACCACCGGTCACCTCGGGCGGATCGATCAGCCGCGCCACTCCCTCATAGCCGAGATAGGCGCCGAGCAGCAGCAGGGAAAGGCCATTGGCCTGGGCGGAAAGAATTTCCGACCGCTTGAGCCCATAGGTGTATCCACCACGTGCGGGCCGCGCCGAGAGCCGGATGGCTATGAGGGCGAGAACGATCGAGGCGGCGTCGGTGAGCATATGGGCCGCGTCGGACAGCAGCGCCACCGACCGGGCGATGATCCCGACGACGACCTCGACCACCATGAAGCCGCTGATCAGCGCGAGGGCGATGGACAGCCACCGGCGGTCGGCGTTCTCCGCCACCCCGTGCGCGTGGCCGCCGCGCCCAGGTCCGCCGTGCCCCTCGCCGGGTCCGTGCGCATGAGCTCCCACCCGCTCCTCCTCGAATCGTCTTCGGGACAGCGCAATTGAAGCAGCCATGGGGGGAATCACCAAAGGCTGCAATGGAGACGGTTATCAAGAGACTTTTGGTGAATGACTTTTATGAATGCGGCAACGCTTTTCATTTTCGGACTACGAAAAAGCTGATCGCCCCCGGCGACCGGCCCGGCCGTCCGGACGGGCCGCCCGGGAGTCGCTGACATGTGCGACACCACGCCGATGCGGGTGAGACCGGTGGGCGGGAGGTGACCCGGCGGAGCGGGGCGCGTTGTCCGAATATGACGACGACGATGCGACGCCGTTCTCTCTCGCAGCCGAGCAGAGCGCTGGACCGGAGCACCGAAGGCGACGGAACGGTTCATCAGACCGTTCACACATCCACATCCGTCCCCATCTACGCGGCGCTGGTCGAGCGCTGGACGTCCGCGGGGCGCGCGGTGCCCGGCCGCTACGACCGCGAGTGGGCCGAACTGGTCAGCTGTCCCCCCTGGCCGGACCGGGTCCACGCGGCCGCCCGGCCCGCCACGAGGTCCTCCGCCGGCTGAGCCGGAGCCCGAAGGTGGCCCGGTCCGCCCGGGCCGGGCCACACCGACCCCGGGCGAGGGCCGGAACGGGCCGGGCGTGACCGCACCGGTCCGGCCTGGTCACGGCCCGGTCCGGACCATGACCAGGCCGGACCGGACAGGCGGCCGGGGCGCTGCCCGGCCCGCGTCAGTCCCGCGCCCCGGCCCGCGTCAGGACCGCGTCAATGCCGCGCCCGGCCCACGTCAGTTCCGCGCCCCGGCCCGTGTCAGGCCCGCGTCCGGCCCGTACGACGGCGGCTCAGTCGTCCCCGCCTTCCAGGCCGCCCTCCGTCTCCAGGTACAGCTCCCGCACCCGCTCCAGCACCTCCGGGTCGGGCTCGGCCCACAGTCCGCGGCTCTCGGCCTCCAGCAGCCGCTCGGCCATGCCGTGCAGCGCCCAGGGGTTGGCCTCCTCCAGGAAGGAGCGGTTCTCCGGGTCGAGCAGATAGGTCTGGGCGAGCTTGTCGTACATCCAGTCGGCGACCACGCCCGTGGTGGCGTCGTAGCCGAAGAGGTAGTCGACCGTCGCGGCCAGCTCGAAGGCGCCCTTGTAGCCGTGGCGGCGCATCGCCTCGATCCAGCGCGGATTGACCACCCGGGCGCGGAAGACCCGTGAGGTCTCCTCGTGGAGGGTGCGGGTGCGGACCGTCTCGGGGCGGGTGGAGTCGCCGATGTACGCGGCGGGCGCGGTGCCCTTCAGGGCGCGCACGGTGGCCACCATGCCGCCGTGGTACTGGAAGTAGTCGTCGGAGTCGGCGATGTCGTGTTCGCGGGTGTCGGTGTTCTTGGCCGCGACCGCGATCCGGCGGTAGGCGCTCTCCATCTCGGCCCGCGCCGGCCGCCCCTCCAGCCCACGGCCGTAGGCGTAGCCGCCCCAGACCGTGTAGACCTCGGCGAGGTCGGCGTCGGTGCGCCAGTCCCGGCTGTCGATGAGCTGGAGCAGTCCGGCGCCGTACGTACCGGGCCGGGAGCCGAAGATCCGGGTGGTGGCGCGGCGCTCGTCACCGTGTTCGGCCAGATCAGCGCGGGTGTGCGCCCGTACGTAGTTGTCCTCGTCGGACTCGTCGAGGGAGGCGGCGAGCCGTACGGCGTCGTCGAGCAGCCCGACGACGTGGGGGAAGGCGTCCCGGAAGAACCCGCTGATGCGCAGGGTCACGTCCACGCGCGGACGGCCCAGCTGGTCGAGCGGTACGGGTTCGAGTCCCGTTACTCGTCGCGAGGCGTCGTCCCACACCGGGCGGACGCCCAGCAGCGCGAGCGCCTCGGCCACGTCGTCCCCGGAGGTGCGCATCGCGCTGGTCCCCCACAGCGACAGGCCGACGGACTTCGGCCACTGGCCGTCGTTGTCGGCACGGTAGCGCTCCAGGAGCGAGTCGGCGAGCGCCTGGCCGGTCTCCCAGGCCAGCCGGCTGGGCACCGCCTTGGGGTCGACGGAGTAGAAGTTACGGCCGGTCGGCAGGACGTTGACCAGTCCGCGCAGCGGCGAGCCGGACGGCCCCGCGGGGACGAACCCGCCGGCCAGGGCGTGGACGGCGTGCTCGATCTCGTCCGTCGTGGCGGCCAGCCGGGGGACCACCTCGCGGGCGGCGAAGTCGAGGATCGCGGCGACGGCGGGGCGCTGCTCCTCGGCCAGCGTGAGCACGGCCTTCTCGACCGCCTCCGGGGCCCATTCGGCGTCCTCCATCGCCTGGACCAGCGCGCGGGCCCGCTCCTCGGCCTCGTCCGCGCCGGTGCGGGTGGCGGCCGACTCGTCCAGGCCGAGCGCCTCGCGCAGCCCGGGGAGCGCGGACGTGCCGCCCCAGATCTGGCGGGCGCGGAGGATGGCCAGCACCAGGTTGACCCGTTCGGGACCGGTCGGGGCGGTGCCCAGGACGTGCAGGCCGTCGCGGATCTGGGCGTCCTTGACCTCGCACAGCCAGCCGTCGACGTGCAGCAGGAAGTCGTCGAAGCCGTCGTCGTCCGGCCGCTCCTCCAGGCCCAGGTCGTGGTCGAGCCGGGCGGCCTGGATGAGGGTCCAGATCTGGGCCCGGATGGCGGGGAGCTTGGCCGGGTCCATCGAGGAGATGGCGGCGTACTCGTCCAGCAGCTGCTCCAGCCGCGCGATGTCCCCGTAGGAGTCGGCGCGGGCCATCGGCGGGACGAGGTGGTCGACGAGGGTGGCGTGGGCGCGGCGCTTGGCCTGGGTGCCCTCGCCCGGGTCGTTGACCAGGAAGGGGTAGATCAGCGGCAGATCGCCGAGCGCGGCGTCGGGGCCGCAGGCGGCGGACAGTCCGGCGTTCTTCCCCGGCAGCCATTCCAGGTTGCCGTGTTTGCCCAGGTGGACCATGGCGTCGGCGCCGAAGCCGCCGTCGGCGCGGGGGGTGGCGATCCAGCGGTAGGCGGCCAGGTAGTGGTGCGAGGGCGGCAGATCCGGGTCGTGGTAGATGGCGATGGGGTTCTCGCCGAAGCCGCGCGGCGGCTGGATGACGACCAGGAGGTTGCCGCGGCGCAGCGCGGCCAGCACGATCTCGCCCTCGGGGTCGCGGCTGGTGTCGACGAACATCTCCCCCGGCGGCGGGCCCCAGTGCTCCTCGACCGCCTCGCGCAGCTCGCTCGGCAGCGTGGCGTACCAGCGGCGGTAGTCGGCGGCCGGGATGCGGACGGGGTTGCGGGCCAGCTGCTCCTCGGTGAGCCACTCCTGGTCATGGCCGCCCGCCTCGATGAGGGCGTAGATCAACTCGTCGCCGTCGCCGGACACCAGGCCCGGGAGCGCGTCCGGCCCGTCCTCGGGCCCGAGGTCGTAGCCTGAAGCGCGCAGCCGGCGCAGCAGGGCGATGGCGCTCGCGGGGGTGTCAAGGCCGACGGCGTTGCCGATCCGGGAGTGTTTGGTGGGGTAGGCGGAGAGGACGAGCGCCAGGCGCTTGTCGGCGGCGGGCACATGGCGGAGCCGGGCGTGTCGTACCGCGATCCCGGCGACACGCGCGGCGCGCTCGGGGTCGGCGACATAGACCGGCAGACCGTCCTCGTCGACCTCCTTGAACGAGAACGGCACGGTGATGAGCCGCCCGTCGAACTCGGGGACGGCGACCTGGGTCGCGGCGTCCAGCGGCGACAGCCCCTCGTCGTTCTCCTCCCACGCGGCGCGCGGTGAGGTCAGGCACAGCGCCTGGAGCACGGGCACGTCGAGCGCGGCGAGCGCGCCCGCGTCCCACGCCTCGTCGTCGCCGCCCGCGGACGCCTCGGCGGGGCGGGTGCCACCGGCCGCGAGGACGGTGGTGACGACGGCGTCGGCCGCGCCGAGGGCCTGGATGAGCTCGGGTTCGGGGGCGCGCAGAGAGGCGACGAACAGCGGCAGCGGACGGCCCCCGGCGTCCTCCACGGCCCGGCACAGGGCCTCGACGAAGGCGGTGTTGCCGCTCATGTGGTGGGCGCGGTAGTAGAGCACCGCGATGGTCGGGCGGGTGGCGCCGTCGGGGTCGGCCGCGCGGGCGGCGCGCTCCAGCGGGCCCCAGGTGGGCGCGGGCGCGGGGGGTTCGAAGCCGTGACCGGTGAGGAGCACGGTGTCGGAGAGGAACCGGGCCAGCTGGGCCAGGTTGGCGGGCCCGCCGTGGGCGAGGTAGGCGTGGGCCTCGGCGGCGATGCCGACGGGGACCGTGGACGCCTCCATGAGCTGGGCGTCGGGCGCCTGTTCACCGGTCAGGACGACGACGGGGAGGTCGCCCGCCAGCAGGATGTCGAGCCCCTCCTGCCAGGCGCGGAGGCCACCGAGGAGCCGTACGACGACGAGTTCGGCGCCCTCCAGGAGGCCGGGCAGGTCGTCGAGGGCGAGGCGGGCCGGGTTGGCGAGGCGGTACGGCACCGGGCCCGTGGCGGCACGGGCGCTGAGCAGGTCGGTGTCGGACGTCGACAGCAGCAGAATCATGCGGCGGCATGCCTTCCTCGGGGTCCGCGCCCCGGGCGGGTTGAAGACGGCGGTAGTTCCTGGCTCGCCCGGCCGCTGCCGCGGGGCAGCCGCCGCGCTCACAGTGGCGGGACCGCGCCGGATTTCCACCGGCTTCCTACCGTGAACGCCGTCTTGTGCGTCCGGCGGGCCGGGACCGACCCGCCGCTGAGCATAGTAAGCGTTGCCGGCCTGGCACGGGGCGGTGACATCCGGCCCGGCCGGGGCGGTGGGCCGGACCGGATCGTCGGTATGCTCGCCGCCATGCCCCTCCCCCCGACAACCACCCCATCAGGGGACGAACCCCCCATACGCGGACGCGACGACGCCTGTCCCGGCGCGCTGCGGCTGCACCCGGCGGACGACGGTTCGCTCGCGCGGATCCGGGTGCCGGGCGGCTTGCTGACGGCCCGTCAGGCGACCGTGGTGGGGCGGGTGGCCGAGGAGCTGGGCGACGGCCGGCTGGACATCACCTCACGGGGCAACCTGCAGGTACGCGGCCTTGAGGCGGGGTGCGGCGCGGAGCTGGCGGCCCGGCTGCGGACGGCCGGACTGCTGCCCTCGGACCGCCATGACCGGGTGCGCAACGTCGTGGCGTCGCCACTGTCCGGCCTGGACGGCGAGGGGTACGCCGATGTCACCGGGTGGGTACGGGAGTTGGACGCCGTGCTGTGCGGCGGCACACCGGCGGAGCACGGGGAATTGTCGGGCTTGTCGGGCAGGTTTCTGTTCGCGCTGGACGATGGGCGTGGTGATGTGGCCACCCTGGGCGCGGATGTGACATTGATCGCAACGCCCGACGGCGGAGCCCTGCTGCGGATGGCCGCTACGGCGTGTCGCGCCGCTGGCGCGGGCGCTGACCGGTGCGTCGTCGCCGACGACGTGGCGCAGCGGGGTGCGGGAAGGGGCGGCGACACACCGCGGGCAGTGCTGTGGGTGCGGGGCGGGGACGCGCCGCGTGCGGCCGCGCTGGCCGCCGCCGAGTTCCTGACGAGGGTGCGGGAAAGCGGCACACGGGCCTGGCGGGTACGGGAGCTGCCCGCGCAACACGCCGTGACCACCGAAGGCGTGGCGGCCCGGCTCGCCGCCGCGGGCATCGACGCGGTGCCTCGGCCGGACGCGCCGGGCCCGAAGACCCCGCAACCGCCGCCCGCGCCGGGGCTGGTGACCGGGCCGGAGGGGCGCCACGCGGTGTCGGTGGCCGTACCGCTCGGCCGGGCCGACGCGGACCAGTGGCGGTTGCTCACCGCGCTCGCCTCCCGGAGCGGGGCGGACGAGCTGCGTATGACACCCTGGCGCGGCGTGGTGCTCCCCGGGCTGTCCCCGGACGGCGCCCGCGACGCCTGCTCCGCGCTGTCCGAGGCGGGACTGGTGACCGCGCCGGACTCACCGTGGCTCGGGGTCGGCGCGTGCACGGGACGGCCGGGCTGCGCCAAGTCCCTGGCGGATGTGCGGGCCGACACGGCGCGCATGGTCGCGGATACGGAGCGGGCGGCCGGGGGTACGGCGTGGGGGGCCGCGGGTGCGGCACGCAGGGCCGGGGACACGGCACGGGGGGCCGCGGGTGCGGCACGCAGGGCCGGGGACACGGCACGGGGGGCCGCGGGTGCGGGACGGGTGGCCGGGGACACGGCGCCCGGCGACGACCGGGACGAGCCCGGCCCCGGTACCGGCACCGGCCCCGACCCCGGACTCGTCCCCGAACCAGGCCCCGAACCAGGCCCAGGCCCCGGTACCGCTCCCCTGCCGGTGTACGTCTCCGGCTGTGAACGGCGCTGCGGTCACCCCGGGGGCCGCTGGGTGGACGCGCTGGCGACCGGCGACGCGGGCTACCGGATCGCCGTACGGGGTGCGAGGAGAGACACGCCGG
This sequence comes from Streptomyces hygroscopicus subsp. hygroscopicus, assembly GCF_001553455.1. Classification (GTDB taxonomy): domain Bacteria; phylum Actinomycetota; class Actinomycetes; order Streptomycetales; family Streptomycetaceae; genus Streptomyces; species Streptomyces hygroscopicus. The sequence goes on along the minus strand of NZ_BBOX01000195.1, from coordinate 39,973 downwards.
AGGCGGACAGCGTGGATGTGACAACAGAGCAGTTGGCCGGCGCCGTGGCGGCGGCCCGCGGAACGACATGATCGAGGACACCGTGTTCGACTACGAGAAGGACGGAGCGGCCATCTACCGCGCCTCCTTTGCCACCATCCGTGCCGAGGCCGACCTCGGCGGGCTGCCCGCCGACGTCAGCCAGGTCGCGGTGCGGATGATCCACGCCTGCGGCATGGTCGACCTGGTCAAGGACCTCGCGTACACGACCGAGGTGGTCTCCCGGGCCCGCGCCGCGCTGCGGGCCGGCGCGCCCGTGCTCTGTGACGCGCGCATGGTGGCCAGCGGGGTCACCCGCAAGCGGCTGCCCGCCGACAACGAGGTGATCTGCACGCTTTCGGACCCGGCCGTACCGGAGTTGGCACGCCGCATGGGCACCACGCGCAGCGCCGCCGCGCTGGAGCTGTGGCGGGACCGGCTCGAAGGGGCGGTGGTGGCGGTCGGCAACGCCCCGACCGCCCTGTTCCGGCTGCTGGAGATGATCGAGGAAGGCGGGGCGGACGGACCGCGCCCGGCCGCCGTGATCGGCGTGCCGGTGGGCTTCATCGGCGCCGCAGAGTCCAAGGAGGCGCTGGCCGGACATCCGGCCGCGCTCGACCACCTGGTGGTGCACGGCCGGCGCGGCGGCAGCGCCATCGCCGCGGCCGCGATCAACGCGATAGCGAGCGAGGAAGAGTGAGCGAGCAGCAGACGGGCCGGCTCTACGGTGTGGGGCTCGGCCCCGGCGACCCCTCCCTGATGACCGTACGCGCCGTGGAGGTCATCGCCCAGGCCGATGTCGTCGCGTACCACAGCGCCCGGCACGGCCGCAGCATCGCGCGGTCGATCGCCGAGCGGCATCTGCGGCCCGACCACATCGAGGAACCGCTGGTCTACCCGGTCACCACCGAGTCCACCGACCATCCCGGCGGTTACCGGGGCGCGATGGAGGAGTTCTACACGGAGGCGGCGGCACGGCTCGCCGCGCATCTGGACGCGGGGCGCACGGTCGCGGTGCTCGCGGAGGGCGATCCGCTCTTCTACGGCTCGTACATGCACATGCACAAGCGGCTCGCCGACCGCTACCCCACCGAGGTCGTCCCCGGTGTCACCTCGGTCAGCGCCGCGGCCGCCCGGCTCGGCGTACCGCTGGTGGAGGGCGAGGAGGTGCTGACGGTCCTCCCCGGCACCCTGCCGGAGGAGGAGTTGACGGCCCGTCTGGCGACGGCGGACGCGGCGGCGGTGATGAAGCTCGGCCGGACCTTCCCGACGGTGCGGCGGGCGCTGGAGCGGTCGGGGCGGCTCGCGGACGCGCGCTATGTGGAGCGCGCCACGATGGACGCGGAGCGGACCGCCCGGCTGGCCGAGGTCGACCCCGAGTCGGTGCCGTACTTCTCGATGGCGGTGCTGCCCAGCCGCGTGGACGCGCCACGCGGGGGATCCGGCCCGGGCGAGGTCGTCGTCGTCGGCCTCGGCCCGGCGGGTCCGCTGTGGCTCACCCCCGAGGCACGGGCCGAACTGTCGGCCGCCGACGACCTCGTCGGCTACACCACCTATCTGGACCGGGTGCCGGTACGCCCGGGCCAGCCGCGCCACGCCTCCGACAACAAGGTCGAGGCCGTACGCGCCGAGTTCGCCCTCGACCTGGCCCGCCGGGGCCGGCGCGTCGCCGTCGTCTCCTCGGGCGACCCGGGCGTGTTCGCGATGGCCACCGCCGTCCTGGAGGCCGCCTCCGAGGACCCCTACCGCGAGGTCCCGGTGCGGATCGTCCCCGGGATGACGGCGGCCCACGCCGCCGCCGCCCGGGCCGGCGCCCCGCTCGGCCACGACTACGCGGTGGTCTCCCTCTCCGACCGGCTCAAGCCCTGGGAGGTCATCGCCGAGCGCCTGCGCGCCGCCGCGGCGGCCGACCTGGTGCTCGCCCTGTACAACCCCGGTTCGCGCAGCCGCGTCTGGCAGGTGGGCAAGGCCCGCGAACTCCTGCTGGAACACCGCGCCCCGGACACCCCGGTGGTACTCGGCCGCGACATCGGAGGCCCCGCGGAACGGGTGCGGATCGTCCGCCTGGCCGACCTCGACCCGGCCGAGGTCGACATGCGCACCATCCTCCTGGTGGGTTCCTCCCAGACCCGCACGGTCCGCCGCGGCGACGGCACCGAGATCGTCTGGACCCCGCGCCGCTACCCGGAGGGCTGACCGCCGGGCTCACACCAGGGTGGTCCGCAGCCAGGCGGCGGCTTCGGCGGGGGTTTCGGCCACCGGGACGCCCGCGGGTGCGGGTGGGCGGCGGATGAGGACGACAGGGATGCCGGCGGCGCGGGCGGCGGTGAGTTTGGGGGCGGTGGCGTGGGCGCCGCTGTCCTTGGTGACCAGCACCTCGACGCGGTGCCGGCGCAGCAGCTCCGCCTCTCCCTCGAGGGTGAACGGGCCGCGGTCCAGGATCACCTCCATCCGGGGCGGGACCGGCGGCTCGGGGGCGTCGACCGAGCGGACCAGGAACCACTGCTCGGTCAGGTGGGCGAAGGCGGCCAGGCCCATCCGTCCCGTGGTGAGGAAGATCCGCTCCCCCAGGTCCGGCAGCAGCCGCGCGGCCTCGGCCAGCGAGCCGACGTCCTGCCAGCGGTCGCCCGGACCGGGTACCCAGCCGGGGCGGCGCAGGGCGAGCAGGGGAACATGGACGTCGGCGGCCGCACGGGCCGCATGGGAACTGATCGTGTCGGCGAAAGGATGGGTGGCGTCGATGAGCGCGTCCACCTGGTGCTCACGGAGCCAGCGGGCCATGCCCTCGGCGCCCCCGAACCCGCCGATCCGCACCTGCCCCACGGGCAGCCGCGGGGCGGCGACCCGGCCCGCGAGGGAGCTGGTCACGCGCAGGGCGGGGTCGTCGGCGAGGTCCTCGGCGAGGCGGCGCGCCTCGGTGGTGCCGCCGAGGATGAGCACATGGCGCGCCGGAGCGCTGGTCATCGGGTGCCTTTCGTCGTCCGTGCGCCCGTCATCGTATGTCCGGCGGCCGGTCCATGGCTGAGGCGGGGACGGAGACCAAGGCGGCCGGGGGCCGGGGCGCGCAGCTGGAGCGGTCGGGGCTGCGGCCCGGCTGGACCACCGGAGCGTGTGCGACCGCCGCGGCGACGGCCGCGTACACCGCGCTGCTGAGTGCGGAGTTCCCCGATCCGGTGACCATCGAACTGCCCAGGGGGCAGCGGCCCGCCTTCGCGCTCGCGGCGGAGGAGCTGGTGGCGGGCCGGGCCATGGCCGCGGTCGTCAAGGACGCGGGCGACGACCCGGACGTGACCCACGGCGCGCTGGTCAGGGCCACGGTACGGGCCCTGCCGGCCGGCCGCGGAGTGGTCTTCCGGGCCGGTCCTGGTGTCGGCACGGTGACCCGGCCCGGACTGCCCCTCCCGGTGGGCGAACCCGCCATCAACCCCGTGCCGCGCCGGATGATGCGCGACCACATCGCCTCGGTCGCGGCCCGGCACGGCGGAACCGGTGATGTCGAGATCGAGATCTCGGTGGACCACGGCGAGGAGATCGCCCGCTCCACCTGGAATCCGCGTCTGGGCATCCTCGGCGGGCTGTCCATCCTCGGCACGACGGGCATCGTGGTGCCCTACTCCTGCTCGGCGTGGATCGACAGCATCCGGCGCGGCGTGGACGTCGCACGGGCGGCGGGGCGTACGCATGTGGCGGGCTGTACCGGCTCGACGTCCGAGAAGGTGGCGGTGGCCGTGCACGGGCTGCCGCAGGACGCGCTGCTGGACATGGGTGACTTCGCGGGGGCGGTGCTGAAGTATCTGCGCCGCCACCCGGTGGACCGGCTGACGGTCGCCGGGGGCTTCGCCAAGCTCTCCAAACTGGCCGCCGGACATCTGGACCTGCACTCCTCACGGTCCCAGGTGGACAAGGGCTTCCTCGCGGAACTGGCCCGCCGCGGCGGGGCGGACGAGGAGCTGGCGGAGGCGGTGGCACGGGCCAACACCGGGCTGGAGACGGTGCAGTTGTGCTCCGCCCGTGGCGTACCGCTCGGCGATCTGGTCGCGGCGGCGGCCCGCGACACGGCGCTCGGGGTACTGCGCGGGGCGCCGGTGGCGGTGGACGTGCTCTGCATCGACCGCGCGGGCACGATCGTGGGCCGCGCGGACGTCAGGGGCCCGCGGGACCTCTGACGCCCGGTGCGGCGCGTCTGCCGACCGCCGCACCGGGGGCATCACCTCGCGGGCCCACCGGCCCGCCGAGAGTCGGACAGGCCGCAGGAGCCCGCCCAGGCGCCGCACCAGCCACACGGCCCACCCAGGCGTCGCACGGCCCACCCCGACACCGCACGGGCCACCCGGACCTCCCACCCGCCGGACGGGACGCCCCCACAGACCGCCAACACGCCGGACGGGGCACATCCACGGCCGCCCACCCGCCGATGGGACACGCCCACGGCCGCCCACCCGCCGGACGGCCACACGGACCGCCCAGGCAGCTCACCAGCCGCACCGGCCCGCCCAGAGCCAGGCCAGGCCCCACGACTTCACTCAAGCGCCGGACGGGCCACCCGGCGCACCCCGACACCACACCAGCCACACCGGCCCGCGACAGAGCCAGGCCAGGCCGCACCAGCTCGCTCAGGCGCCGGGCGGGTCGCAGGGCTCGTGGGGGCGTTCGCGGGCCGGGGAGTAGAGGTGGCTGTCGCGGAACTGTTCCGCCCCGAGGGTGCGGCCCACCATGATGACCGCCGTCCGCACCACGCCCGCCGCCTTCACCTGCGCCGCGATGTCGTCCAGCGTGCCGCGCAGCACCAGTTCGTCGGGGCGGCTGGCCATGGCGACCACGGCCGCCGGGCAGTCGGCGCCGTAGTGCGGGAGGAGTTCGGCGACGACGCGGTCCACATAGCGGGCGGCGAGATGCAGCACCAGCAGGGCGCGGCTGCGGCCGAGCGTGGCCAGGTCCTCGCCCTCGGGCATGGGCGTGGCCTGCTGCGCGACGCGGGTGAGGACGACGGTCTGGCCGACGGTCGGCACGGTCAGCTCACGCTTCAGCGCCGCGGCTGCGGCGGCGAAGGCCGGGACGCCCGGAACCACCTCGTACGGAATTCCGGCCGCGTCGAGGCGGCGCATCTGCTCGGCGACGGCGCTGAAGACCGACGGATCGCCGGAGTGGAGGCGGGCCACGTCATGGCCCGCCTCGTGGGCGGCGACCAGTTCGGCGGTGATCTGGTCGAGGTCGAGCCGCGCGGTGTCGACGAGGCGGGCGCCCGGCGGGCATTCGGCGAGCAGTTCCCGCGGCACCAGGCTGCCCGCGTACAGGCACACCTGGCAGCGGGCCAGGGTCCGGGCGCCGCGCACCGTGATCAGGTCGGCGGCCCCGGGGCCCGCGCCGATGAAGTACACCGTCATCGTGTCTCTCCTTGAGCGGCTTCGACGGATCCCGCGGGATCGGCGGCGTACGCGCCAGGGCCTTGGGAATCGAGGGGTTTGGTGGCGGCCCACTGGGTGACCGGCATCGCCTGCCGCCAGCCGGTGAAGGTCCCGACCGGGGTGGCGTGGGACACGGCGAGGCGGACCAGGTCGCCGCCGTGGCGGCGGTACCAGTCGGCGAGCAGCGCCTCGGACTCCAGGGTCACGGTGTTGGCGACGATCCTGCCGCCCGGCGGCAGTGCGCTCCAGCACGCCTCCAGCACTCCGGGAGCGGTCAGGCCGCCCCCGATGAACACCGCGTCGGGGGTGGGCAGTCCGGCCAGGGCGCCCGGGGCGGCGCCGGTGACGACGGTCACCCCGGGCACACCGAGCGCGGCGGCGTTGCGGCGGACGCGCTCGGCGCGCACCGGGTCACGTTCGACCGAGACCGCCCGGCAGGTGCGGTGGGCGCGTGTCCACTCCACGGCGATCGAGCCGGAGCCGCCGCCGACGTCCCACAGCAGCTCCCCGGGGGCGGGAGCGAGCACGGCCAGCGTGGCTGCCCGCACATGGCGCTTGGTCAGCTGGCCGTCGTGGTCGTACGCCGTGTCGGGCAGTCCGGGGGTGAGGGACAGCCGCCGGGCGCCGTCCGCCGGGGCGCAGTCCACGGCGATGACGTTGAGGGGGTCGCCCGGCGGATGCGGCCACGCCTCGGCCGTGCCCTCCACACAGCGTTCCCGCTCGCTCCCCAGCTGCTCCAGCACCCGCATCCGGCTCGGGCCGAAGCCGCGCTCCCCGAGCAACCCGGCCACCTCGGCGGGGGTGTCCGCGCCCGCGCTGAGCACGAGGAGTCGCCGTCCGGGGTACAGCTCACGGGTCAGGGTGGCGGACGGGCGGCCGACGAGGCTGACCACCTCGGTCTCCTCCAGCGCCCAGCCGAGCCGCGCACAGGCCAGGGAGACGGACGACGGATGGGGCAGCACCCGCAGCCGCTCGGCGCCCAGCAGCTCGGCCAGTGTCCGGCCGATGCCGAAGAACATGGGGTCACCGCTGGCCAGTACGCAGACCCGCCGCCCGGTGTGCGCGGCGAACAGCCCGGGGACGGCCGGGCGCAGCGGCGAGGGCCAGGGCACCCGTTCGCCCTCGCACTCCGGTGGCAGCAGGCCCAGATGGCGCCGTCCGCCGATGACCACCTCGGCCGTGCGCAACGCCTCGCGGCCCACGGGACCGAGCCCGTCCCAGCCGTCGGCGCCGATGCCGATGACGGTCACGCGGGGAGGCGGCGGGCTCACGGTGGTCACCTCGGGGGTCGGGAACAGTCCCGGAAACTCTACTGATCTGCTACGACGCCCCGGCCCCCGGCTCCCGTTCCAGCCCCCGCTCCCGTTCCAGCCCCGGCTCCCCCTTCTGCTCCGGTTCCTGTCCCGGCTCCGGTTCCCGTGCCCGCTCCGGTTCCCGTCCCCGCTCGCGTTCCTCCTGGTGCTGCCGTCCCTGCTCCCTCTCCTGCTCCCGTTCCAGCCGCGCCAGCGCGAGCAGTTGCTGGGCGGTCATGTCCTCGGGGATCGGCACCGGCGCCGGGGTGCGCAGCGGTGGCTGCCAGCCCTCGTCCGGGGCCCAGCGCCGTATGATCCGGGCCGGTGCCCCGGCCACTACGGCGTGGTCGGGCACCTCGCCCCGGACGACCGCGCCCGCCGCGACCACCACGTTGCGGCCCAGTCGCGCCCCCGGCAGGATCACCGCGCCCGCGCCCAGCCAGCTGCCGGGGCCGATGCGGACGGGTACGGAGCGCGGCCACTGCCGGCCGATGGGCTGGTCCGGATCGTCGTAGGAGTGGTTGTCGCTGGTCACATAGACGTACGGACCGCAGAACACGTCGTCGCCGAACTCCACGGGCACGGAGGCGATCACATGGCTGCCACGGCCCAGTACCACGCCGTTGCCGATCCGCAGCACGGGGTCGGGGCCGAGGTCCGCACCGGGCATCATGCCTGCGGTGAGGGTCACCTGCTCGCCGATGACGCAGTGCTCGCCGAGTTCGATCCAGGGCTCGCCGAAGACAGTGCCCTGGGGGAACGCCAGCCGGGTGCCGACGCCGATACGGCCGAAGCGGTACGGTCCGGGCCGCTCGGCCGTCACCGCGCCGGCCCGCTGCACGGCGCGCCATCCGCGGTGGACCAGACGGGAGGTGACGCGCCCGCAGCGCCCCCGCCAGGATGAGAACAGGTTCTCGTTCTTCGGCATTCGCCCACCGTATCGGCCCAGCGGGAGCCCCGTCCCGCGCACCCCGGTGTCCCATGCGCTCTGCGCGGCCCCCGGCGCATCCTCCCGTCTCGCACCTCTAACCGCGCCCCCGGCGCATCCTCCCGTCCCGCACCTCTGACCGCGCCCCCAGCACCGCGCCCCCCCCCAACACCGCGTCCCCAGCACCCGCCCCTCGCGCCCCTCCCACCCGCCTAACCGCGCCCCGGCGCCCCGTGCAGGACGCAGTCGCCGCACAACCCGCCGCCCGGCACCCGGTAGTAGAGACAGCAGGTGCGGCGCCGGTAGCCGAGCGGCGCGGAGGTCAGGGTGCCGGTGTCGCGCAGTGGCGGGTGGGCGAGCTGGGCACGCGCCAGTTCGGTGGCCCGGTCCGCCGCCCCGGGGAGGCCATGCGCCCGGCACCAGTCGTGCAGCACCCGCAGCGAACCGGCCAGCGCCGAGGCGGCGTTGCCCCACAGCAGCCGCTCGGAGACCCGGTACGCCCGCCCGATGGCGTGGTGCAGCGGCATCAGGTGGGCGAACGCGGCGGTGCCCACCTGACCGGCGAGTCCGCCCGGTTCGGCCATCACCGACGGCACGCCGGGCCACCACAGATCGTCGGGGGCGGCGCGCCCGGGGTTCCACCACAGCCGGTCGGGGCGCAGGTGGGGCACCTCGCCGGAGAGGGCCGCCGGGCCGAGCGCGAGCGACCACACCCGGGCGGCGAGCCCCTGGAAGGCGAGCGAGGCCGCGACCCTCGGCTCCTCGGTGCGCAAGGAAGCGGCGACCGCCTCGACGCGGGCGCGCAGCACCGGCCCGGCACCGCCCTCGCCGGTCAGCCGGTACGCCTCGCCGATCCGCGCGTAGCCCTCCTCGCGCGGATCGCCGGTGCCGGTGCGCAGCGCGAAGAACGGCCCGATCCGCGCCGCGTCCGGCAGTGGCGCGTCAGGCACCGTCGGCCGGCGTTCCGAACGCCTCCAGGAGCCGGTCCGCCGCCAGTGTGGCCGTCAGGGTGCCGTCGCGGACCTGCTGTTCCAGCTCGGGCCCGAGCCGCCGCACCTCGGGGTGGGCGTGCAGCCGGGCGAGCAGCTGGTCGCGCACCATCGACCAGGTCCAGTCGACCTGCTGGTCGCGCCGCTTGGCGCTCAGCGCGCCCGTGGCCTCCAGCACCCGGCGGTGCTGCTCCAGGCGTTCCCACACCACGTCGAGCCCGGTGGACTCGCGTGCGCTGCAGGTGAGCACCGGCGGGTTCCACGGCGCGTCCGGGGGCTGCAACAGCCGCAGGGCGCCCGCCAGTTCACGGGCCGCCGACTTGGCGTCCCGCGCGTGGGGGCCGTCCGCCTTGTTGATGGCGACCACGTCGGCAAGCTCCAGAACGCCCTTCTTGATGCCCTGGAGCTGATCGCCGGTGCGGGCCAGCGAGAGCAGCAGGAAGGAGTCGACCATGTTGGCCACCGCGGTCTCGGACTGGCCCACGCCCACGGTCTCCACCAGCAGCACGTCGTACCCCGCGGCCTCCATGACGACCATGGACTCGCGGGTGGCCCGGGCGACCCCGCCCAGCGTCCCGGCGCTGGGCGAGGGCCGTACGAACGCGTGGGGATCGACCGCCAGCCGCTCCATCCGGGTCTTGTCGCCCAGGATGGAGCCGCCGGTGCGGGTCGACGAGGGGTCCACGGCGAGGACCGCGACCTTGTGGCCGGCCCCGGTGAGCATGGTGCCCAGCGCGTCGATGAAGGTGGACTTGCCCACCCCGGGCACCCCGCTGATGCCGATCCGCCGCGCCCCGCCGGTGTGCGGCAGCAGTTCGATCAGCAGCCGCTGGGCGAGGTCGCGGTGGGCGGGCCGGGTGGACTCGACAAGGGTGATGGCACGGGCGATGTACGCGCGGGTGCCGTCGAGCACGCCCTTGGCGTACTCGTCGATGTCGATCGTCCGCGGCATTACAGCTCGTGGCCGAGGTCGGCGGCCAGCTTCTCCACCAGGTCGTGGGCGGCGTCCGGGATGACCGTGCCCGGCAGGAAGACGGCGGCGGCGCCGGCCTCGTGCAGGGTCTGGACGTCCTGCGGCGGGATGACCCCGCCGACCACGATGGTGATGTCCTCGCGCCCCGCCTCGGCCAGCTGCTCGCGCAGCGCGGGCACCAGCGTGAGGTGGCCGGCCGCCAGCGACGACACGCCGACGATGTGCACATCGGCCTCCACCGCCTGCCGCGCGACCTCCTCCGGGGTCTGGAACAGGGGGCCGACGTCGACGTCGAAGCCCAGGTCGGCGAAGGCGGTGGCGATCACCTTCTGGCCGCGGTCGTGCCCGTCCTGCCCCATCTTGGCGACCAGGATGCGGGGGCGGCGGCCCTCCTCGCGCTCGAACGCCTCGACCAGCGCCCGGGTGCGGTCCACGCCGGACGCCGGTCCGGCCTCGTCTCGGTACACACCGGAGATCGTACGGATCTGCCCGGAGTGACGGCCATAGACCTTCTCCAGCGCGTCGGAGATCTCCCCCACGGTGGCCTTGGCGCGGGCCGCGTCCACCGCGAGCGCCAGCAGGTTGCCGGTGAGGCCCTGGCCAGGGCCGGACTCGGCGGCGCGGGTCAGGGCGCGCAGCGCGTCCTGGCAGGCCGCCTCGTCGCGCTCGGCGCGCAGCCGCCGCAGCTTCTCGATCTGCTGGGCGCGCACCGAGGAGTTGTCGACCTTGAGGACCTCGATCTGCTCGTCGGAGTCGACGCGGTACTTGTTGACGCCGATCACCGGCTGGCGGCCGGAGTCGATGCGCGCCTGGGTGCGGGCCGCGGCCTCCTCCACGCGCAGCTTGGGGATGCCCGCGTCGATGGCCTTGGCCATGCCGCCGGCCGCCTCGACCTCCTCGATGTGCTGCCAGGCCCGCCGCGCCAGGTCGTACGTCAGCTTCTCGACGTACGCGCTGCCGCCCCACGGGTCGATGACCCGGGTGGTGCCCGACTCCTGTTGCAGCAGGATCTGGGTGTTGCGGGCGATCCGGGCGGAGAAGTCGGTGGGCAGCGCGAGCGCCTCGTCCAGGGCGTTGGTGTGCAGCGACTGGGTGTGGCCCTGGGTGGCGGCCATGGCCTCCACGCAGGTGCGCGCCACGTTGTTGTAGACGTCCTGGGCGGTCAGCGACCAGCCGGAGGTCTGCGAATGGGTGCGCAGACTGAGCGACTTGGGGTTCTTCGGGTCGAACTGCTTCACCAGCTTGGCCCACAGCAGCCGCGCCGCCCGCAGCTTGGCGATCTCCATGAAGAAGTTCATGCCGATCGCCCAGAAGAAGGACAGCCGGGGTGCGAAGGCGTCCACGTCCATGCCGGCGTCCAGCCCGGCCCGCAGGTACTCCACACCGTCGGCGAGGGTGTAGGCCAGCTCCAGATCGGCCGTGGCACCCGCTTCCTGGATGTGGTAACCGGAGATGGAGATGGAGTTGTAGCGCGGCATCCGCTGCGAGGTGAAGGCGAAGATGTCGGAGATGATCCGCATCGACGGCTGCGGCGGATAGATGTAGGTGTTGCGGACCATGAACTCCTTGAGGATGTCGTTCTGAATGGTCCCGGCCAGCTTCTCGGGCGGTACGCCCTGTTCCTCGGCGGCCACGATGTAGAGCGCGAGCACGGGCAGCACCGCGCCGTTCATCGTCATCGACACGCTCATCCGGTCCAGCGGGATGCCGTCGAAGAGCTGCCGCATGTCGTAGATGGAGTCGATGGCCACGCCCGCCATGCCGACGTCACCGGTGACCCGGGGGTGGTCGCTGTCGTAGCCCCGGTGGGTGGGCAGGTCGAAGGCGACCGACAGGCCCTTCTGGCCGGCCGCGAGGTTGCGGCGGTAGAAGGCGTTGGACTCCTCGGCGGTGGAGAAGCCCGCGTACTGCCGGATGGTCCAGGGCTGGTTGACGTACATCGTCGGGTACGGGCCGCGCAGATAGGGCGCGGCGCCGGGGTAGGTGCCCAGGAAGTCGACGCCCTTAAGGTCCGCGGCGGTGTAGAGCGGTTTGACCCCGATGCCCTCGGGGGTGTCCCACACCAGGTCCTCCACGCCCTTGCCGACGCTGTTCTGCAGCGCGGCGGCCCAGTCGTCGGGGCCGGGCACCGGGCCTTCGGCCGGACCGTCCAGATCGACCGCCGAGAAGTCCGGGATCCTCCCCGGCTCCGCCGGAGCGCCCGCCATCACGCCACCCCCATGGTGTCCAGAGCCGAGGAGAGCACCTCGACCGCGTCGCAGCCCGCGAAGACGTATCCGTCCACGCCGGCCCGCTCGTACTCATCCTGTCGGGCACCTGGCCGGCCGGCCAGGTAGACCCGTGTGGCCCCGGCGGCCTTCAGCCGCCCGGCCACGGCGGCCGCCTGCTCCGCGTAGAGCTTGTCGCTGGAGCACAGGCAGGCCACCCGGGCGCCGCTCGCGGCGAACGCCTCGGCGACCGTCTCCTCGGTCACGGTGACCGGTTCGTGCACCGCCTCGATCCCGCCCGCCTGGAAGAGGTTGACGGCGAAGGAGGCGCGGGCGGTGTGCGCGGCGGCGGGGCCCAGCGCGGCCAGGAAGATCCTGGGCCGGGCGCCCTCGGCCGCCAGATGGGCGTCGGCGCGGGTGCGCAGCGCCTCGTACGCCTCGTCGCGGCGCACCCTCGGCAGTCCGCCGCCGGGCGGCTCGGGCGCGGGCTCGCGCTCCAGGGGCCGCTCGGCGAGGTTCGGGAACTCGCTGACGCCGGTGATCGGCTCCGTGCGGCGGGCGAGGTCGCGGGTGCGGCGCTGCCAGGTCTCGGCGAACCGGTCGCGCACCAGCCCGGCGGCGAGGGCCGCGGCCATGCCTCCGGCGCGCTCGATCTCCTGGAACCAGGCCCAGGCGGCGCGGGCGACATCGTCGGTGAGCTTCTCGACGTACCAGGAGCCGCCGGCCGGGTCGATCACCCGGGCCAGGTGCGACTCCTCCAGCAGGATCGTGGAGGTGTTGCGGGCGATGCGCCGGGCGAAGTCGTCGGGGAGGCCGATGGCGCTGTCGAAGGGCAGCACGGTGACCGCGTCCGCGCCGCCGACGCCCGCCGCGAGGGTGGCCACGGTGGTGCGGAGCATGTTCACCCACGGATCGCGCCGGGTCATCATCACCGGGGAGGTCACCGCGTGCTGGCGCTGGGCGCCCGCCTCCGACGGCGCGCCGCACGCCTGTACCACGCGCGCCCACAGGCGCCGGGCGGCCCGGAGCTTGGCGATGGTGAGGAACTGGTCGGCGGTGGCCGCGTAGCGGAACTCCATTTGGGCGCAGGCGGCTTCGACGCTCAGCCCGGCCTCGGTGAGGGTGCGCAGATACGCCACCGCGGCGGCGAGGGAAGTGCCCAGCTCCTGGGCCGCCCCGGCACCGGCCTCGTGGTACGGCAGCGCGTCCACGGCGAAGGTCCGTACGCCCGGGTGGTCACGGTCGCAGCTCAGCGCCAGGTCGGCCGCGGCGGCCAGGTGCCCGGCCAGGCCGTCGTCGCGTCCGGTGCGGGCCACCAGCCCCAGGGGGTCCGCGCCGAGGTTGCCGAGCGCGGCGCCCGGCGGCACCTCGCGCTCGGCGTAGAGCCGCAGCAGCGCGCGGGCGGCGTCCTCGAATGCGGCGCCCGCGTCGAGGGCGACGGGGGCGAGGTCGAGATAGACCCCCTTGAGCGCCTCGGGCAGGGCGTCCACGGGCACCCCGGCCGCGCCGACCGCGAGCCAGACCGACCCGGCGCCGTTCTCCAGGTCGGCGAGGACCGCCTGGTTGGTGCGGACCGGATCGGGGTGGGTGTGGCGCTGCCGCACGTCCCACCCGGAGAGAGCGGAGCCCTCGGCCCGGCCGCCGCGCACGAAGGGTGCGAAGCCCGGGAATCCGGCGTCCTGGGGGGCGTCCTCGGCGGTGTAGAGCGGGTGGACGGTGATCCCGTCCTCGAGCGCGGTCGCGAGGGCCTCTTCGGCTTCGGCACCCACGGCGTCCGAGGTGCCGGTTTTACGCAGCACGCCTTCGACGAGGTGGCGCCATTGGTCTCGCGTCACTTCAGGGAAATCGTCGGCTAGGGAAAGCCCGTCGGGCAGGACCGTCATAGGAGGAGGCTAATGGGGTCCTCTGAAGCCGGAGCAGAGGCTGAGGCTGTGAGCTTACTTACGGACCCGGGATGCCGCTTCCGTCCGTTTACCTCCCATTGAGCCCGGTGAGTCTAGGGATCTTGGGGGTTGCGCCAGGGGCGGCAGGGGCCGGTGGGGCGGATGTGCCCGGTGGGGGCGGTGGGACGGGCGCCGGACCCGCTCCGCGGACGGCCCCGGAGACCGAGCGGACCCGGGACACACAGCGGCCCGCCCGGTGCGACGGGGGATGCACACCGGGCGGGCTCGAGGACCTTTGTACCCCATCAGCACGGGGTCACGCATCAAAAACGTTGTCCACTCCCCGGTTCACCATGCGACGGGGAGCGAGATCAGGCCACGTGCGCGGATCGACGGCCGCCATCGCAGCTCCTCCCTCGGGACGTCCAGCCGCAGCCCCGGGAAACGCTGAAGCAGCGCGGCCAGAGCGGTTTCCGTCTCCATCCGGGCGAGGGGCGCGCCGAGGCAGTAGTGGATGCCGTGACCGAGCGCAAGGTGACCGGACCGGCCAAGATGTGGATTGAATGCGTCCGGATCCTGGAAGTGGGCCGGGTCACGGTGTGCGGAGGCCACCGAGAGCAGCACGGTCTCCCCGGCGGGGACGGTCACTCCGCCGATCTCGATGTCCTCCAGGGGGAAGCGGCGGATCGCCAGCGGCGCCGGTCCCTCGTACCGCGCCAGCTCGTCGAAGGCGGCCGGCAGACCGCTCGGATCCTCGCGCAGCTCCTGGAGGGCCGCGGGGTGGTCGAGCAGGGTGAGCACCGAGTTGGCGATGAGGTGGACAGTGTTCTCGTAGCCGGCGAGGAGGATGAGGAAGGCGAGCGAGGTCAGTTCGTCCTCGGTGAGCCCGTCGTCGCCGTCGCCGGGCTCGTCGTCACGGACCCGGATCAGGTCGGACAGCAGATCGTCGCCGGGCTCGGCGCGCTTCTTCGCGATCAGTCCGGTGTAGAAGCGGAGCATGCTGCCGACCGCTTCCTTCGCCGCCCGCGGCCGCGCCGGGTCGGGGGTGATCAGGGCGTCGCTCCAGGCCCGGAAGTCGCGCCGGTCACCCTGCGGAACGCCGAGCAGATCACAGATGACGATGATGGGCAACTGCCCGGCGTAGGCGGCCAGGAGGTCCGCGCGGCCGTCGGACTCGATGGCGTCGAGCAGTTCGTCGGCGATCCGCCGGACCGGTCCGCGCATCCGCTCCACCCGGCCGGGGGTGAACGCCTTGACCACCAGCCGGCGCACCCGGGTGTGGTCCGGCGGGTCCATGTTGAGCAGGTTGGCGTCCAGGGCGGGCGGCAGGGAGAAGCCGCTGAAGCTGCCCGGGGCGGCGTGACGCTTGTCGAGGGCCAGGCGCGGATCGGCGAAGAGCCGCCGTACGTCCTCGTAGCGGGTCACCAGCCAGGCGGGGCGTCCGTCGGTGCCGGCGATCCGATGGACCGGGCCGGCCTCGCGGAGCGCGGCCAGCGCCGGGTAGAGGTCCTCGATCATCGGGGCGGTGTCGACCGGCACGGGGGCGTCCGCTCCGGCGGCGTTCGCGGTGTTCTGCATGGATCCCGACTCTAGGCGGTGGTGTCCCCGGGGCCTGGACGGGCGGAACATTCCGGCCCGTCCGGGCGATGTGACGTGGCTGTGCGTGGTGGCCGGGAGGCGGCGCCGGGACTGAATCTCCCCGGCGCCGCCTGTGCCACGGGCGGCCCCGACCCCCGTCCAGGGCCACCTCGTCTGTGATCCCCCCCGTTCACCGCCGCTCGGCGGCGGTCTCCTCCCTCAGTACCGCCAGCACCTCGTCCACCAGCGGCTGGTGGTAGACGTCGGCGACCCGGGCCAGATGCTCGTGCTCCTCCACCACTTCGGCCCCCGTCGTCATCACCACGCTGTCCGCCGCGGACCGCGGCACACGTCCGTCTGCTCGGTTCAGCAAACCGCGTCTGAGCGCCGCCGCTTCCGCTACGGCAGCAAGTTGCCAATCGTCGAGTCGGGCCGCGCCGCCCTTGACACGGGCGATCTCCAGGACGCGGGCCTCCACATGACGCCGGATGCCGCGCTGCACGTCGCGGATCTCCGCCATCTGACGGTTGGCCCGCCACTCCAGGTCCGCGAAGGGCCACCAGCCGGTCCAGCGGGAGTGCCCCATGGACACCTCGGGGGCCTGCGCGGTGACCTCGCGCCACAGCGGCCGCAGCCGCCGGAAGCGCCGCCAGGCGGAGGCCCGGGGCCCCACGGCGGGGATCGCGAACCCGGCCAGCACCAGGAGCGCCGCGACAGAGGCGGTCAGCGGGGCCACACCGTTGGAGAGCCAGTACAGCTCACGGCCCGCCCAGGAGAAAACAAAACCGATCAGCTTGCAGGCGCAGTACGCCAGTCCCAGCCAGCATCCGGCGGCGAGCACCCGCAGCCCCCGGGCCAGCCATGAGCCGCCCAGGCTGGCCGCATAGCGCGGGCACAGGACGCCGAGACCCGCCAGACCGGCCCCGAAAATGGCCAGATAGAGCACCAGGAAGAGGACCACTCCGGGGGCGTCGGCGTAGGCGGTGCTGAAGTCGCGGGGGTGCTCCACGGCGTCCGGGCGGCCGACCGCGAAGCCGACGACCGCCACGGTCCACGCCACGGCCACGGCGGCGACCACCGCGCCGGACCGCTTCGCCGACCCCGTCCAGCGCAGCAGCAGCACCAGGGCGCCGGTGGCGAACACCACGACGGAGGAGTAGAGGAAGACCATGGCGAGGTTGGCGACGCCCACCAGGCCGTCGAACCAGCGGTAGACGCTGGGCGCGGAGAGCAGGAACACGTTCGCCACGGCCGCGGTCATCACACAGGCCAGGCCCAGATCGGCGTTGGCACGGTCGCGGAACCAGGCACGGGCCTTGTATCCGGCCATCGTCCAGGCGGCGGCACCGAAACACAGATACACAAGGTCAAACACCGGTGTCACCGCCCCGTTCACCGGGTAAGCCGCCGTCGGCGCGGCCGGTGGTGCCGGTGCTGCCGGTGCTGCCTACGGTGCCGGTGCTGCCGGTGCGCACATGGCGCAGTGCCGGGCCGAGGGCCGCGGCGAGTTCGGCCGCCCGGCCCTGGAGCGGCAGCCCGTGGTCCGGCGAGGCCGGCACCACATGCTCCATCAGCAGCGTGCCCAGCACCTCGGTCTCGCGCTCGGCGAGGTTGTCGTAGCAGTGGTGGCGGGCGAAGTCCGGGGTCATCCCCAGCCGGCGCATTGCGGTGGTCACGTCGACCGACGGCGTCCACATCCGCAGCGCGTCCTCGGTGACCGCCGGGTCCTGCTCGTGCCCGAGCAGCAAATGGCCGATTTCATGCAGCACGATATGGATCTGGTGCCAGGGGGACGTCCTGACCTCGTAGAAGATCCAGTAGTCCTCGTCGGTGGAGGCGGTCATGCCCGAGACCACACCCCCCAGGCTCATCGCCACCATGTGGACGGGGCGGCCGACGCGGCGGGCGACGATGTCGCACAGTCCGGGCAGGTCGGTCGAGGCGGGCACCCCGAGTTCCTTGATGAGCTGCTTGCACCGTCGCCGCATCCGGCCCACTCGCATACCCGTACCACCCTCGTATCCGGTCCGCCGCCAGGTGGAGAACAGCTGCTCCGCCGGGTCACCGCCGGCCATGTGTCGCCCCGCCGTCCGGCTCGCCCGAACCGTCCGCCTCCCCGGCGCCGTCCGGACCGGGCTCGGGCGGTTTGGGCGGTTCCGGCGGCTCGGGCGGTTCCGGCGGAAGGTTCATCTGCCGCCGGAACTGGGAGATGATCGTGGTGAGGCTGTCCTGGACCTCGGGCGGGAGGCCCACGGAGCGCAGCGCGATGCTGCGGACCCGCTTGTCGCGCATCGCGACGAGGAACCGTACCTCCTCCTCGACCCGCTCGGCCTGCGAGGGCGACAGATCCCCCAGCAGATAACCGACGGGTACGGCGAAGAACTTGGCGAGCGCCCGCAGCACGTCCGGGCTGGGATTGGTGCGCTTGCCGTTGCGCAGCATCGAAAGATACTGCTCGGTCAGGCTCACCCCGCCGTACTCGTCGCTGCCGCTGATCTCCTCGGCGACATGTGCGTTGGTGTACGGCGCGCCCGGCGGGTGCATGGTGGTGAACAGGTAGTTGAGCCGCTTCGCCAGCGGGCTGCCGGCGGCGTCCGGTGACCTGTCGGCACCCACTGCCATCTGCGCCCCCTCACGGCTGCACCCGGGCTCGAACATCCTCACGGCTGGTTAAGGCGGACGACGCCGCGCGATGCATCCTGTCATGTCCGTCGCGAGGCGACCAGCCCTTCGCGAGCCGACCGGCCCAGGCCCGGGCCGCGGGGGCGGGCGACTCGGCGAGCCCGGGGCGGGCGACTTAACTACCAGTTGGTAATCGGACCGGGAGAGTGATCCACAGGTCGAGGGAGGCGACCGCCCGACGGCCCGGATGTCCGCTTGCTGCCAGCGTCCGGGACACCGGAACCCGGTCTTCCGTCACTCTCGGCGCATGCGCCGGGGCCTTCAGTCCACGCTCTGGAGGATGTGCGGTTCGGCGAGGTCGTCCTCGTAACCGGCGAGGCGGATCGGCGCGGCACGCGCCCACGCCTCCAGACTGCCCACCTCCGTGGCCTGCGTGAACCGCCCGCTGTTATCGGCGTGCGCGTCGTCGCTCTGTGTTTGTTCGGGGGTCACCGCAGACTCCCTCGTGTCGGCTGAACCGGATCTGTCGTCAGGTTAACCAGCACCCGAACGCTCCGCGCGCCGATTCTCATGGAGTGGACAACGGAGAGCCGACGGGACCGCGTTCCACTCCCGTTGATGACGGGCGGACACCCGTGCTGAGCTGGGACGCACGAGCCCCACCGAACTCGTCTCAATGGGTGGAACGGGGCGGTCCACGGCGCGGTCGGGACGGCCCCCGGCGCGAAGGGCCAGGGGCCCGGCGCGGTCGGGACGATCCCGGCGCGAAGGGCCAGGGGCCCGGCCGGAGACTGGTGCCCGGAGCGCATCCGGGGCGGCGCGGATGCGCCCGCACGGCCCGGTCGGCGGCCCGGTCGGGGGCCCGACCGGGGGACCCGGTCGCGGGCCCGGTTCACGGGACGCGGTCGGCGGCCCGGTCGCGAGACCCGCTCGGCGCCCCGGTCACGGGGCCCGGTCACGGGACGCGGTCGGCGACCCGGACGTGGGACCCGGTCGGCGGCCCGGTCATAGGACCCGGCCGTCACCGGCCCGGTCGCGTGACCGGCTCGGCGGCCCGGTCGCGGGACGCGGCCACGGGACCCGGTCGGCAACCCGGACGCGAGACCCGCTCGGCGACCCGGACGCGGGACGCGGTCGGCGCCCCGGCCGCAGGACCCGGTCGGCGCCCCGGCCGCAGGACCCGGTCACGGGCCCCGCTCGCCGACCCGGCCGCAGGACCCGGTCACCGGACCCGGTCGCGCGCCGATCAGGCGTGCCGGCCCGGGTTCCGGGATACCCATCACGCATGAGACGCATCAGTGACTTCGACCGCCGGCTGTTCGCACGGGTCGCGGCCAGCCGGCTCCGCGGCGCCCATCCGCTGCTGCCCCGGCTCAGCCGGGCGGCCGACCACGGCCGGCTCTGGTTCGGCACGGCCGGAGTCCTCGCGACGGTCGGCGGCCGCACCGCGCGGCGGGCCGCGCTGCGCGGGGTCGGCTCGCTCGCCGCCGCCTCGCTCGTGTCGAACGTCGTGGTCAAGTGGACCGTGGAACGTCAGCGCCCGGTGCTGGACGCGGTGCCCCTGGTGCGCCGGCTGCGCCGGCAGCCGTGGACCAGTTCCTTCCCCTCCGGGCACTCGGCGTCCGCCGCCGCGTTCGTCACCGGGGTGGCCCTGGAGTCCTCGCGGTACGGCCTGCTGATCGCCCCGCTCGCCGCCGCGGTGGCCGCCTCCCGGGTGTACGTGGGCGTGCACTACCCCAGCGATGTGCTGGCCGGTGTCGCGCTCGGCGTCGGCGCGGCCGTGCTGACCTGCCGCTACTGGCCGCCGCGCCCCGAAGTCCCGGCGCAGGCCCGGCCGCGCATCTCGGCGCCCGCCCTGCCCAAGGGCGAGGGACTGGTGGTCCTGGTCAACCAGCGGGCCGGCACGGCCACTCCAGCCGGCGGTTTCACGGTCGCAGAGCAGCTGCGGGTGCTGCTGCCCGCCGCGGAGATCCTGGAGTGCGGGCCCGACGACGACTTCATGGACCGGCTCCAGCAGGCCGCCCTGCGCGCCGCGGAGCGAGCCGGGGCGCTGGGCATCTGCGGCGGGGACGGCAGCGTCAACGCGGCGGCGACGATCGCGGCCGAACGCGGGCTGCCGCTCGCCGTGTTCCCCGGCGGCACCCTCGACCACTTCGCGCTGGACGTCGGCGTACCGGCCTTCGAGGACACCGCGCACGCCGTGACCGAGGGGGACGCCGTGGCGGTGGACCTCGGCCGTGCCACCCCGCTCGCCGGAGGCGGCGAGACGAGCCAGTTCGTCAACACCTTCAGCCTCGGCGTCTACCCGGAGCTGGTGCGGATCCGGGAGAGCCTGGAGGGCCGGCTCGGCAAGTGGCCCGCGGCCGCCGTCGCGCTCGCCCGGGTGCTGCGCACCGCGAGCCCCATGGAGATCCGGGTCAACGGGCAGCCCCGGCGGCTGTGGATGCTGTTCGTCGGCAACGGCGTGTACTCCCCCGAGGGTTTCGCGCCCGCCTACCGCCAGCAGCTCGACGACGGGCTGCTCGACGTGCGGGCGATCGACGGCGAGGAGCGGCTGGCCCGTACCCGGCTGCTGATCTCGGCGCTCACCGGCACCCTCGGGCGGTCACATGTCTACACGACGCGTCGCATGCCCCAACTCCGCCTGTCGGGCCTGCACGACGTGGACTGCCGCGCCTATGACGGAGAGGTGGCTTCCGACCCCGCGCAGGAACTGCTCATCGACAAGTGGCCGGGGGCGCTGACCGTCTACCGCCCCGCCGAACCGCAGAACGAACTGCTCCAACGGGCCCGTACGGCCGCCGCGAAGGCACCCCATCGGTGGAGGTCCCTACTACGCAAGTAGTACGCGGAAGTCTGTGCTCAAGGACGACGACGGGGGAACCTCCCACCGTCAAGGATGAGGGCATGGACGACGACCGATCGGCCCAGGAGGCCGCGACGTGACCTCCCTCGCGCTGTCTGTGCTGCTGGCCCTGGCCTCCGCGGTCTGCTACGCCGCCGGAGCCATACTCCAGGAGCATGTCGCGGCAACGACGCCGCGCCTCGCGTCCGCCCCGCTGCGGCGCGGGAGTTGGTGGGCCGCGGTGACCCTCAACGGGGCGGGCGCGGCCCTCCATGTCATCGCCCTGGCCTACGGCCCGCTGAGCGTGGTGCAACCCCTGGGGGCCCTGACGATCGTCTTCGCCCTGCCGATGGCGGCCGTGTTCGTGCGCCGGCCGGTCGGCGCGTCCGGCTGGCGGGGCGCGCTGCTGGCGACGGTGGGGCTGGCCGGGCTGCTCTCGCTGACCGGTTCCTCGCGGGCCCAGGCGCTGACCGAGCGGCAGGGCCTCTGGCTGATCGTGGTCACGGTCGCCGGGATCGTGGTGCTGGCGGGGGCGGCCCGCCTGCTGCGGGCACCCGGTATCCGCAGTGTGCTGCTGGCGACGGCCGCGGGGGCGGCCTTCGGTGTCTCGTCGGTGTTCACCAAGAACGTGGCCGTGGAGTGGACGTGGGACGCGTGGCAGGACGCCCTGCCCGGCCTGGTCATGATCGGGCTGCTGGCCTCGAGCGGGGTTCTGCTGTCCCAGGCGTCGTACCGGGGCGCCGGGCTGGCCTCGCCGCTGGCGACGGCGACCGTCGTCAACCCGGTCGTCGCCACCGCCGTCGGACTCGCCGCGCTGGGCGAGCACTTCCGGCACGGCACACCCGGAACTCTGCTCGCCCTGCTGGCGGCCCTCGTCGCGAGCACCGGTCTGGTCATGCTGACGGTGCACAACGTCGAGGCGGAGGCCGCGGCCACGGCCACGGCCGGAGCCGAGGCCGCGGCGAAGGCCGGGACCGGTGCCGGTGCCGGTGTCGGTGACGAAGCGGCCACCGGGGCCGGGCCCGCCGCGCGGGCCGAGGCCGCCGCCACGGCGGTCGAGGGGCCGGACGCCCCGGGACACGACGGGCGCGCTGCCGCCGTCGGCGGTGGCAGTGGCGGACCGGAGATTCCGGAGGGGCCCGGCGGGCCCGGTCGGCACGAGGCACACCAGGGACACGAGGGACACGAGGGACACGAGGGACACCAGGGGCCGGGCAGCCTCGACGGGCCCCCCGCGCCCGGCCGTTCGCTCCGGCTCCCCCGTCCGATTCCCCATCAGCCCACCGCCGGAGACGACCCCGGCCCCCGGTTGCCCGACTGCGGCGAGGCCGTTCTCCAGCATCACGTCTAGCCGCTCGGGCCGGTGCTGTCCGGGCCGCAAGCCCCCGGGCCGTTACGCGGTGAGCAGTTCCACCAGCCCCGTGAGGTCCTCATGGCCGTGGCCATCGGCCACCCGGCGGGCCATGAGCGCGCCGATCGGGGCGATCAGTTCGGGGCTGATGCCCTGGTCCCGCGCGGAGCCGGTGAAGTTGCCGAACGCGGCGGACTGCATGGCGATGGTCGAGACCACTCCGGTGGCGTGGTCGCCGGAGTCGATCCGCTGGGCGTAGCCGTCCACGGCCCCGGACATGGCGGTCAGCCAGCGCCCCAGCAGCGGGGCGACGTCCCCCGCCGCGACGCCGTCCGACCGCACCAGGGCGTAGGCGTGCAGCACGCCCGAGAACATCCCGTACATCGCGCTGAGCAGAGCGAGGTCGTACAGCGGGGCACGCCCGTGGTCCTCGCCGAGGTGGTGGCTCTCGCCGAAGAGGTCCAGCACGGACCGGTGGGCGGCGAAGGCGGCGGGTGAGCCGCTGTAGAGGAGGAAGGCGGCGGGTGTCCCGATCATCGGCGGGACGGCCATGATGCCGCCGTCGATGTACTCGGCGCCGTGTCCGGCCGCCCGTGCGGCGAGGTCGCGGGCCTGCCGTGGAGTGCCGTTGGTGAGGTTGACGACGGTCCGTCCGGCCAGGGCCTCCCCGAGGGGGCCCAGCACCTGGCGGACGGAGTCGTAGTCCAGCAGGCAGACCACCACCAGACGGCTCGCCGCGACGGCCTCGCCGGCCGTGGCCGCGGTCAGCGCGCCCTCGGCGGCGAGCGCCTCGGCCTTGGCGGCCGTACGGTTCCACACCGTCGTCCGGTGTCCGCCCTCCAGCAGGGCGCGGGCCAGCGCGGTGCCCATGTCGCCGAGTCCGAGAACGGTTACGGGGGTCTTGCTCATGTCATGTGCTCCCGTTGCTCCATACCGCTTGTTCGTATCGTCCCGGCGCGCCGATCTCAGATTCCCCGCCCGGCGGTAGTGTGGGCAAGTACGCACAAAAAAGTGCGTACTTACCGCGAGGTAAGGGGGACGGGTCATGCGGAAGCGGCCGTACGTATGCGGTCTGGACGCGGCTCTGGACGTCATCGACGGCAAATGGAAGGTGCTGATCATCTGGGCGCTCAATCATCAGCGGTGCCGTTTCGGGGAATTGCGTCGGCTGGTTCCGGGCATCAGTGAGAAGGTGCTGGTTCAGCAGCTCAGGGAGTTGGAGGCGGACGGAATCGTGCACCGGGAGATATACGACGTGGTGCCGCCGAAGGTGGAGTATTCGCTGACCGGGCTGGGCGGCGAACTGAATACGGCGCTGGGCCCGCTGGGCGCGTGGGGCAAGCGGCGGATGGCGGTGCTGGAGGAGGCGGGGCGGCACGGCTGACTCCGGCCGGAGAGAACATGGTCCGCGGCCTCACCCGTGGCCCACGGCCCCCTTCCGGCCGGGCTCGCTCAGGACGTGCGGTTCCGGCCCACGTACACGTTCCGGGCCCGGTAATAGGTGTCACCGCCGGGGCCCGAGGAACCCGAGGAACCCTCCATCTGGAGGTTGATGATGAGCCAGAGCGGTGTGCCGACGAAACCGGCCCCTCGGTGGACCGCTTTCCAGGTGCCGTCGAGATAGTAGTGAATGTCGACGTCGCTGCCGTTCACCTTGGTGATCCAGGCGCGATAGGTGTGCCAGTTGCCCGGTGCGGAGACTCCGACAACGGTGCTCGATACATCCGATGAGGTGCGGAAGGTATTGAACCAGTTGTTGGAGTTCCCCTTGAATTCCAGGATGTCGCTCTCCGGCGGCCAGCTGTTGACTCCGGTGAGCCAGAAGGCGGGCCAGGTCCCGGGGGCGCTGGGCGCCTGGAATTCGCCCTTCACCTCGTAGTCGGGGAACTGATCGGTCACCACGATCCGGTTCTTGGCGTGCACCGCGCCGGAGTGGTAGCGGATCGGCAGGTGCGGGGAGGAGGAGCTGGTGCCCTCGTCCCAGGTGATCCGGGTCGCCTTCAGGGTGAGCACCCCCGAGGCGAGCGTGATGTGGTTGTGGTCGCTCGCGCTGCCGTACATCCGGGCGCTGCCGTTGTGGTCCGAGCCCCAGGGGTAGAGGTAGTTCCACTCCGATGCGAAGGCGCCGTAGCTTCCGAAGGAGCCGTTGATCACGTCTTCCCAGGCCGCCGCCGACGCCGCCGGGGCCGCGCTCGCCGGGCGGGACCGGCCGGCCAGGGCGGCCGCACCGCCCAGGGCCACGGCCCCGCCGAGGAATTTCCTGCGTCCGTACGACTCGCTCCGTGCCGACATGCCGTTCACGGCCGCCTCCCGAAGTTCGAAACTTCGAACACAAGCCAACAGGGGCCATCACCATCCCAACGCCCCCGTACGACGTCAATCGCCGCCGTCGCACGTCCACGTATTTTCCAACCGGCCCTCCGCGGGGTAGGGGTGGGGAGATCACCCCGCTCACTAGGAGACCCCGTGACCGACAGCGCTCCCCCGAGCCGAGCACGCACCCCGTGGCGGGCCGTGCTCGGCGGCTCGATCGGAAATCTCGTCGAGTGGTTCGACTGGTTCGTCTACGCCAGCTTCGCCACCTACTTCGCCGGAGCCTTCTTCCCCAAGGGCAACGACACCGCCCAACTCCTCAACACCGCCGGGATCTTCGCGGTCGGCTTCTTCATGCGTCCCGTCGGCGGCTGGCTGCTGGGCCGGTTCGCCGACCGGCGCGGCCGCAAGGCGGCGCTCACCCTGACGGTGACGCTGATGTCGGTCAGCGCGCTGCTCATCGCCATCGCCCCGACCTATGACCAGGTCGGCTACTTCGGCGCGGCCGTGCTGCTGGTGGCGCGGCTGCTGCAGGGCCTGTCGGTGGGCGGTGAGTACGCGGCCAGCGCCACCTATCTCACCGAGGCGTCCCGGCCCGGCCGCCGCGGCTTCGTCTCCAGCTTCCAGTACGTGTCGATGACGATGGGTCAGCTGATCGGCCTGGGCCTGCAGATCCTGCTGCAGCACACCATGTCCGATGACGCCCTGCACTCCTACGGCTGGCGGATCCCGTTCGTCGTCGGCGCCGTGGCCGCGGCCGTGGTCTTCTGGCTGCGCCGCAACCTGCTGGAGACCGAGGTCTACGCCGAGGAGGACGCCCGCCAGGACCAGGAGCGGGGAACGCTCGGCGAGCTGCTGCGCCACCGCAAGGAGGCGGCGCTGGTGATCGCGCTGACCATGGGCGGCACGGTCGCGTACTACACCTACACCACCTATCTCACCAAGTACCTGTCGAACACGGCCGGGATGAGCAAGTCCGACGCGTCACTGGTCAGCTTCTGTGCCCTGTTCCTGTTCATGCTGTTGCAGCCGCTGGCCGGATCGCTCTCGGACCGGATCGGGCGCCGTCCGCTGCTGATCACTTTCGGGTTCG
The DNA here is from genome assembly GCF_001553455.1 of Streptomyces hygroscopicus subsp. hygroscopicus. Lineage (GTDB taxonomy): Bacteria > Actinomycetota > Actinomycetes > Streptomycetales > Streptomycetaceae > Streptomyces > Streptomyces hygroscopicus. The sequence goes on along the minus strand of NZ_BBOX01000195.1, from coordinate 14,476 downwards.
GCTCGATGCTGGGCACCGTCCCCATCATGACCGCGCTGTCGCACGCCGACTCCTTCGCCGGGGCGCTGCTGCTCTCACTCGCGGCGCTGGTCATCGTCACCGGTTACACCTCGATCAACGCCGTGGTGAAGGCCGAGCTGTTCCCCACCCATGTCCGGGCGCTCGGCGTCGCCCTGCCGTACGCGCTGGCCAACGCGCTGTTCGGGGGCACCGCGGAGTATGTGGCGCTGTGGTTCAAGAAGGGCGGTGCGGAGTCCGGGTTCTACTGGTACGTCTCGGCGTGTGCCGCCGTCTCGCTCATCGTCTACCTCACCATGCGGGAGACCCGCGACGCCGCCCTCTCCCGGGACCGCGCCGACGGCCCGGCCGCCTCGGGGAAGCAGCAGAGGACAGCGGTGTGACGGGCCGGGTCCGGCGTCAACGGCCGACGACGACGCTCATCTGAGCCCAGACGACCCGTCCGCCGTTCACGCCCGGCCGGTCCCCCCACGCGTCGACCAGGGCGCGGACCAGGGCGAGTCCGCGTCCGCTCTCGTCCTCCAGACCGGCCACCCGCGGCGTGGGAACGGCCGGTCCGCCGCCCTGGTCGGCGACCTCGACGTACAGCATGCGCCGCTCATGCGCGCGCAGCACACAGAGGATCTGCTCGCTTCCGGTGTGCACCAGGGCGTTGGTGAACAGCTCGGACATCACCAGCTCGGCGGCGTCGCAGACGTCCTCCTGGAAACCCCACTCGGGCACCCGCGAACGCACCCGGTGCCGGGCGATGGCGACCGACGTCCCTCTGGCGGGCAGCTGGAACCTCTCCTGACGGAGGGCGGAGTCAACGCTCCCGGCGCTCAGGTGGTGGGCCATCGTCGAGCGTTGACGCAATGCCACGGCCATGTGCCTTCCGTCCGTCTACCTGTGGGCGTGAATGCCGTACGTGAATGCCGCAAGTGCGCGACACAGCAGTCACGTTGGACTGGTCACACCCGTCACTATCGTTGCTGCAAGCATCAGTTGGCAAGGCGCGATCTGCAAAATGCAGAATAGCCAGAGCACTCTGTTCCCCTCACCTCGCACGTGGCACACTGATCCTGAAAAGACCGTCCCAGGAGGTACGACGTGGGTGAAGCGCGATCTGCCCCGACCGTCGGGCAGATGGTCCTCGGCATGCGGCTGCGGGACCTTCGCGAGAAAGCCGGCGTCAGCTACGACCAGGCCGCCAGGGCGCTGCACGTCAACCAGACGACGGTGCGCAGGATGGAGAAGGCCGAGGTCGGCCTGAAACTCCCCTACGTCGAGAAGCTGCTGCAGACCTATGGCGCCGACCAGGAGGAGATCGACTCCTTCCTCGCGCTCGCCGAGGAGGCCAACCGGCCCGGCTGGTGGCACCGGTTCCGCGATGTGCTGCCGGACTGGTTCAGTCTGTATGTGAGCCTGGAGGGCGCGGCGAGCCGCATCCGCGCCTACGAACCGCACTTCATCCCCGGGCTGCTGCAGACCGAGGAATACGCCCGCACGCTGCTCTCCATCGGCTTCCCCAACGGGTCCGACCGGGAGCTGGACCGCCGGGTGGCACTGCGAATGGAGCGCCAGGAGCTGCTCAACCGGCCGGACGGGCCGCATCTGTGGGTCGTGATGGACGAGACGGTGCTGCGTCTGTCCATCGGGAGTCCCCAGGTGATGCGCGCCCAGATCGACCACCTGATCGAGGCCGTTCAGAAACCCAACGTCACCCTTCAGGTGGTGCCGTTCTCCGCCGGCCCCCACCCGGGCATGGGCGGCCCCTTCCAGCTTTTCCGGTTCAAGATCCCGGAACTGCCGGACATCGTCTACGCCGAGGGCCTGACCGGCGCCGGCTACCTCGACCAACGCTCCGATGTGGTCGCGTACTTGGAGGCCCTTGACCGCATGGGCACCCAGGCCACACCGGCGCGGCGCACGGAGAGCTTTCTCCGTGGGATTCGCAAGGAGCTCTGACTGTGGATCAGGTACATGTGTACAACGGCATGCCGGCCAAACATCTGGGGACCGAAGGCTGGGCCAAGCCGTGGAGCGGTCCCAATGGCGGTGCCTGCGTGGAGGCCCTGAGGCTGAACGACGGGCGGGTCGCCCTGCGCCAGTCGACCGACCCAGACGGCCCTGCCCTGATCTACACGCACCATGAAATGGAGAGGTTCATCCAGGGCGCCAAGGCCGGCGCCGCGGACTTCCTTCTCTCACGTCCAGATCCGAACCTGACCACTTCGGCGGGTACCGCACCGGAACGGAGGGCCGCGTGACCGACTACGGACTCGCCCCCGGCCAGATCGACACCACCAAGCCGCACCCGGCTCGGATGTACGACTTCTACCTCAACGGCAAGGACCACTACGAGGCCGACGCGGAGGCCGCCGGCAAGGTGCTGGAGGTCTATCCGACCGTCCGGCTCAACGCCACCATCAACCGGGGCTTCATCCACCGCGCCACCCGCTGGCTGGCCAGGGAGGCGGGGATCCGGCAGTTCCTCGACATCGGCACCGGCATCCCCACCGAGCCCAACCTCCACCAGGTCGCCCAGAGCGTCGCCCCCGAGGCCCGGGTGGTCTACACCGACAACGACCCCATCGTGCTGGCCTACGCCCAGGCGCTGCTCAACGGCACCCCCGAGGGCCGTACGGCCTATGTCGAGGCGGATGTGCGCGACCCCCAGCGGATCATGAGCGCCGCGGAGCTGCACGAGACGCTGGATCTGGACCAGCCGGTGGCGGTCTCCGTGAACGCGCTCTTCCACTTCATCCCGGAGGAGGACAAGCCGTACGAGATCATCCGCGAGCTGATGGCGCCCCTGGCCCCGGGCAGCTACCTGATGCTGACGCACTCCACCCATGACTTCTCCGAGGAGACCTGGCGGAAGGTCATCCAGGTCTACGCGGAGAGCGGGATCTCCTTCACCACGCGGTCCAAGAGCGAGGTCGCGGGCTTCTTCGACGGTCTGGAGCTGGTCGACCCGGGCGTGTCCGAGCCGCACCTCTGGAAGCCGGACGCCAGGGACCACCCGGAGAAGATCCGCAGCGCGGACATCAACATGTGGGCCGGGGTGGCGCGGAAGCCCTGAGCCCGGGGCATGGCCTCCTGGGCCTGGGGCACGGACCCCTGGGCCTGGGGCACGGCCCCCTGGACCCGGGACATGGACCCCTGGACCCGGGCACGGGCCCTGAGCCCGGGGAGCGGATCCTGAGCCCGGGGCACGGGCGCTGGGCGCGCGGTGCGGTGTCACCGCGCGTCGGTGCCGTCGCCGACCGTGAAGCCCAGGATCGCGCCCCCGCCCGGCCTCGGCCGGGCGAAGACGGTGCCGCCGTGCGCGAGGGCCACCTCGCGCACGATGGCCAGGCCCAGCCCCGAACCGGGCAGGCTGCGCGCTCCGGGCGCGCGGTAGAAGCGGTCGAAGACCCGCTCGCGGTCCTCCTCGGCGATCCCCGGCCCCCGGTCGAGGACCTCCACCCGGCGGCCGCTGATCACCACCTCGACGGGCCCGGTGCCGTCCCGGTCGAACTTGGCGGCGTTCTCCACCAGATTGGAGACCGCCCGCTGGAGGGTGGCCGGGCGGCCGGTCAGGCGGGTGTCGCCGTCGGCCCGTAGGGTGATCTCCCGGCCGGTCCGGCGCCGGGCGAGGTTCACGGCGGTGGTGGCCACCTCCGTCAGCGAGACCTCCGTACGGGGTTCGTCGTCCCGCTGCCCGGCCGCCAGGTCCACCAGCTCGTTCACCAGATCGGTCAGCTCCCGGGTCTCCCCCGCCAAATCGGCCAGCAGCTCCTCGCGGGCGGGCCCCGGCAGCTCCTCGAAGCGGCGCAGCAGCGAGATGTTGGTGCGCAGCGAGGTCAGCGGGGTGCGCAGTTCGTGCCCGGCGTCCTGGACCAGCCGCCGCTGGTCGTCCTTGGACCGCGCGAGCTGTCCGAGCATGCCGTCGAACGCCCGGCCGAGGCGGCCCACCTCGTCGTCCCCGGCGACCGGCACCGCCACCTCCATCCGGCCCGTGGCGGCCACGCTCTCGGCGACCCGGGTCAGCCGCACCAGGCGCCGGGTGATCCGCCCGGCCAGCCACCAGCCGGCCAGCCCGGCGGCCAGGATGACGGCGACCACGAACAGCGCGGTGCGCTTCTGGAGCTCCCGCAGCAGATCCTCGGTGTCGCTGATCTGCTGGGCCACCTGGACCGCGCCATTGGCGTCGCCCACGGCCACGGTGGCCATCCGGTACTGCTCCCCGCCGATGTCGATCTCGCGCCGTACGAGGGTGCCCGCCGTCCGGGAGGCGGCGGTCGTCCGGTCCTCGCCGGCCACCGGCAGCGGGGGCTTGCCCGCGTCGTAGACCGCGCCGTGGCCGTTGATCACCTGGACGTCCATCCGGCTGATCCGGCGCAGGTCGTCCCGCAGGTCGTAGGGGACGGGCACGGCGGACTCGGCGGGGTGCTGCCGCAGGATCACCTTCTCGCCGCGCACCTGGCCGCGCAGATCGCGGACGACGCCGTCGAACGCCGACCGCTGGTCCACCCGCACCAGCCCGGCCGCCGCGTCATAGCTGAGGCCGCCGACCAGGAGCGTGACCGCGGAGGCCACCGCCGCGAAGGAGAGCGCGAAGGTGATCCGCAGGCTGGGCCGCCCACGGCGGAGCGGCCAGAACCGCACCATCACTCCTCCCGCAGGGTGTAGCCGACCCCGCGCACCGTGTGGATCAGCGGGACGCGCCCCTCCGGATCCACCTTGCGGCGCAGATAGCCGATGTAGACGGCGAGGTTCTTCGATCCCGGCCCGAAGTCGTAGCCCCAGATCCGGGAGTAGATGGTGGCGTGGTCCAGGACGATGCCGGCGTTGCGCGCCAGCAGCTCCAGCAGATCGAATTCGGTGCGGGTCAGCTCCAGCTCCGTACCGCCGCGCCAGACCCTGCGCGCCGAGGGGTCCAGGCGCAGGTCCGCGACCTCCAGCACCCCGCCGGCGGCGAGTTCCTCCGGTGCGGCGGGTGCCACGGGGGCGGCGCGCCGGAGCAGTGCGCGCAGCCGGGCGAAGACCTCCTCGACCTCGAAGGGCTTGGCCACATAGTCGTCCGCGCCGGCGTCCAGCCCCTCGATCCGGTCGGCGGTCTCGACCCGCGCGGTCAGCATGAGGATGGGGGTGCGGTCCCCCTCGGCGCGCAGCACCCGGCACACCTGCAGCCCGTCCACGCCCGGCATCATCACGTCCAGGACGATCACGTCCGGCGGCTCGCGGTGGACGGCCGCCAGCGCCTCCACGCCGTCGGGCACGGCGGTGACGCGGTACCCCTCCAGCGTCAGGGCGCGGGTCAGCGCCTGGCGGATGGCACGGTCGTCCTCGGCGAGCAGCACGGTGTTGGTCACACCCCGAGTCTGCCAAGGCCACAGCGGTGCCCGTGCCGGGCGGGGGTCCTGAGCGGGGCTTCTTACCCCGCTCTCACCTTCCTCACGCGGCGGGCTTACCGGGCCCGGACAAGGTGTCGGCTAGCTCCTGGGGGAAACCCGCCCCGGGGACGCAACCGGCCGGAGAAAAGAGCGCATGAAGATCGCATTCCTGCTGCACAACGCCTACGGGATCGGCGGAACGATCCGAACGACGATGAACCTCGCCGCAGCGCTCGCGGACCGCCATGACGTGGAGATCGTCTCGATGATGCGGCACCGCGAGACACCGCGCTTCGCCCTGGACCCCCGGGTCCGGCTGATCCCCCTGGTGGACACGCGCCCGGAGGGCGGCGACACCGAGGACCCGCTGTTCCACCAGGCCAGCCGGGACTTCCCGGCCGCCGAGAAGCGTTTCCACCAGTACAACCGGCTGATCGACACCAGGGTCGCGGAGTATCTGCGGGGCTGCGCCGCCGATGTGATCATCGGCACCCGGCCGGGGGTCAATGTCTATCTCTCCCGCTTCGCCCCGCGGCGTGCGCTGCGCATCGCCCAGGAGCATCTGCGGTACGAGGCGCACAGCAAGAAGCTGCGGGCCCAGCTGGCCCCGCACTACCGCGCGCTGGACGCCGTCGTCACCACCACGGAGGCGGACGCCGCGGTCTACCGCGCGAGGATGCCGATGCCGGGGGTGCGGACCCTGGCGATACCCAACAGCGTCCCCGAGCCGGCCGTCGCCCCCTCCGAGGGCACCGCGCCGGTGATCGCGGCGGCCGGGCGGCTGGTCCCCGGCAAGCGCTTCGACCTGCTGATCGACGCCTTCGCGGAGGTCGCGGCGGAGTACCCGGACTGGCGGCTGCGGATCTACGGCGGGGGCGCGGAGAAGGAACGGCTCGCGGAGCGGATCGAGCGGCTGGGCCTGTCCGGGAGCGCGAAGCTGATGGGGTCCCGCTCGCCCATCGAGGCGGAGTTCGCGAAGGCGTCGCTGGTCGCGGTGGCCTCGGACGCCGAGTCGTTCGGGATGACGATCGTGGAGGCCATGCGCTGCGGGGTGCCGGTGGTGAGCACCGACTGCCCGCTCGGCCCCGGCGAGATCATCCGGGACGGGGTCACCGGACGGCTGGTCCCCACCGGTGACAAGCGGGCGCTGGCGGGCGCGCTGATGGACCTGATCGCCGACGCCCCGGGGCGGCGGGCGATGGGCGCGGCCGCACTGGAGAGCTCCCGGGCCTACGACCCCGCGCCGATCGCCCGGCGGTACGACCAGCTCTTCGCGGAGCTGGAGGCGAACCGGTTCGCGCGCTCCTGGGAACGCGGCCGGGCCACCGTCCGGCGCCGCCTGGGGCGCCTGGCCCGCCGTTTCGGTGTCTCCCCCGTCCGCCGGGCCCCGGCGGCGAGCGGGAAGGCGAGCGCATGAGCCCGTACCGGGCCGCCCGGCGGCCTACCAGGACGTCGGGGCGTAGTCCTTCAGGAAGCAGCCGAAGAGGTCCTCACCGCGCTCGCCCCTGACGATCGGGTCGTAGACCCGTGCCGCGCCGTCCACCAGGTCGAGGGGGGCGTGGAAGCCCTCGGCCGCCAGCCGCATCTTGTCCGGATGCGGGCGCTCGTCGGTGATCCATCCGGTGTCGACGCTCGTCATCAGGATGGCGTCGGTCTCGAACATCTCCCGTGCGCTGGTGCGGGTCAGCATGTTCAGCGCGGCCTTGGCCATGTTGGTGTGCGGATGGCCCGCGCCCTTGTAGCCGCGGCCGAACTTGCCCTCCATGGCGGACACGTTCACCACGTACTTGCGCCGGGCGGGCGAGGCGGCCATCGCCGGGCGCAACCGGCTCACCAGGATGAACGGCGCCGTCTCGTTGCACAGCTGGACCTCGAGCATCTCGACCGGGTCGACCTCGTGGACCCGCTGCACCCAGGTGTTGGTCGGGTCCAGGTCCGGTACCAGCCCGCCCGCGTCGATCGCGGTCCCGGCCGCGATCCGGGCCGGTGAGGCGGAGCCGCGTTCAAGGGCGAGGGCGGTGAGGTCCTGGGGGGTGAGCGCGCCGTCCCGTGACCCGCGCGGCGCCGGCAGGGCCGCCTGGGCGCCGCTGCCGAAGGCGCCCAGGACCAGGGACTCGGGCAGTTCCCCGGCGGGGAGCGGCGCGGACTCGCCCGCTATCAGCTCCGCGTACGCCTGGGGCGTGCGGCGGACGGTCTGCGCGGCGTTGTTGATCAGTATGTCCAGCGGGCCGGCCGCGCTCACCGCGTCGGTCAGCGCGATCACCTGGGCGGGGTCCCGCAGGTCGATGCCGACGACCTTGAGCCGGTGCAGCCACTCCCCGCTGTCCGGCATGGCCGTGAAGCGGCGGATGGCATCGTTCGGGAAGCGGGTGGTGACGGTGGTGTGGGCGCCGTCGCGCAGCAGCCGCAGCGCGATGTACATGCCGATCTTCGCCCGGCCGCCGGTGAGCAGCGCGCGGCGCCCGGTGAGGTCGGTCCGCGCGTCGCGGCGGGCCCGGTTCTCGGCGGCGCAGTCGCGGCACAGCTGGTGGTAGAAGGCGTCGACCTCGACATACCGGGTCTTGCAGACGTAGCAGGAGCGGGGGCGCTCCAGGATGCCCGCGATCTGGGTGGTGACGGAGCTGGTGAGCGCGCGGCCCAGCGTCTCGTCGTCGATCCGGTCGGCGGCGCCGGTGGCGGTGGCCTCGGTCACGGCCTTGTCATGGGCGGTCTTCGCGGCCCGCCGCTCCTGGCGCCTGCGCTGCTTCACGCTGCGGTAGATCCCGGAGGTGGCCCGGCGGACCGTGATCGCGTCGGGGTGGTCGATCGGCAGCCGGTCGAGCTCCGCGAGGACGCTCAGACAGGTCGCCAGCCGCTCCGGGTCGATGCCCGGCTCCCCGGCCATCGCCTGCTCGGCCCGGCCTTCGTCAGTCACCGTCATCGCCGCTGCCGCTTTCTGGTTCGCCTGTTCCCCTGGACAACGGCGAAACTTTACGGAAGCCGGGGCGTATGCGCCAAACCGCGGCGGCCCCGGCCCCCCGCGGCCCCGAGGTGCGCGTGGCCGCCCGGCCCGCGGTGGCGCGTGGCCGCCCGGTCCACGGTGGCGCGTCCGCTCCGCGCGGGCGCCCCGTGTCCGTGAGCGCCCGGGGAGGGGGTGGCGCGCTCTGGGCGTGGTGCTGCGGCGGGAGCGGCGCGGAGCCGGACGGTGCCGAGCCGGACGGTGCGGAACCGGACGACGCGAAGCCGGGCGACGCGAAGCCGGACGACACGGAACCGGACGGTGCGGACGGTGTTCGAGGCGGGCCTGGAGCGGCGGCCTCCGGATGCCTTCGGCCGCGCTCCCGGGGGGGCGCGGCCATGAGCCCGGTGCGCCGGGTCTCTCCTCCGGTCGGTGAGGGTGCGGCGAACGCCATGCGCACGACAATCTGGCCACGCCCGCGCCATGCCGGGGCACAACGGCGGAACGATCTGAGCCCGCCGGTGCGGTGGGTCCGGCCGCCCCCGCCGCCGCCCGGCCGTCCCGCACGGCAACGCACGGCGTCACCGGACGCCCCGGACACTCACACCGGCCGCCCGACTGGCCGAAACCAGTCGCCCCCGGCGGTCGGGCGGGGCGGTCCGGCCCCCTCGACGTCCCGGCCGGTCGTGTCAACCTCCGACCGGCATAAGCCACCGTCACACCCCTTGTGTGAGCAGGGACAAGGCGTCACCACAAGACCGTCCTCAGGCAATAGTCTCGGCGTACAGGCCGTGGCTGAGGAGGCACCCATGGGGACCGTCGATCGCGAGCAGGCATACGCACGGGCGCGGCAGGAAGCCGAGCGGCTCACCGCGAACGGCATCCGGGGCATCGCCCTGACCTGGGTGGACAACGCCGGTCTGACCCGGGTGAAGTCCGTGCCCACCGCGCGGCTGCCGCAGGCCGCGCGGCGCGGGGTCGGCATGTCCCCCGTCTTCGACGTCTATCTCGTGGACGACTCCATGACCGCCAGCCGCCACGTCGGCGGCCCCGACGGGGACCTGCGGCTCTTCCCCGACCTGAACCGGCTCACCCCGCTGGCCGCGCAGCACGGCTGGGCCTGGGCCCCGGTCGACCGGTACGACCAGAGCGGCCGGGCGCACCCCGTCTGCCAGCGGCTGTTCGCCCGGCGGATGACCGAGCGGGCCCGGGAGCGGGGCCTGACCGTACGCATGGGGTTCGAGACCGAGTGGGCCGTCACCACGGGCGATCCGGACCAGGACCCCCCGCGCTACCCCACTACGGGCCCCGCGTACGGCATGGCGCGCGTGGCCGGCCTCTCCGACTACCTCGCCGAGCTGCTGGGCGCGCTGGACGCGCAGCACACCGAGGTCCACCAGCTCCATCCGGAGTACTCCCCCGGGCAGTTCGAGGTGTCCCTGGCGCCCGCGGATCCGGTCGGCGCCGCCGATCTCGCCGTGCTGGCGCGGGAGACGATCCGGGCCTGCTCCGCACGTGCCGGGCTCAACCCGGTGTTCGGCCCGGTGGTGGAGGCGGGCCGGGTCGGGAACGGCGCCCACCTCCATCTGAGCCTGTGGCAGGGGGACCGCGATCTGTGCCGGGACGGCGACGGGCCGCACGGCATGACCGCGACGGCCGAGGCGTTCCTCGCCGGGGTGCTGCGCACCCTGCCCGCCCTGCTCGCCGTCACCGCCCCCTCCCCCGCGAGCTATCTGCGGCTGGAACCCTCCCGCTGGGCCGGGGCGTACCAGTGCTGGGGGCTGGAGAACCGCGAGGCCGCGGTGCGCTTCATCACCGGCGCACCGGACGACCTCGGGGCGGCCAACGCCGAGGTCAAGTGCGTGGACCCGGCGGCCAACCCCTATCTGGTGGTGGGGGCGGTCATCGCCGCGGGCCTGGGCGGGCTGGACTCCGGGCTCACCCTGCCCCCACCCGTCTCCGGCGATCCCGCGGTCGAGGGGCGCGAACGGCGGCTGCCCACCTCGCTGCTGACGGCGCTGGAGCACTTCGAGGACGCGACGGTGCTGCGCGAGGCGCTGGGCGATCCGCTCTTCGAGTCCATCGCCGCGGTGCGCCGGGCGGAGGCCGCCCTGTTCGAGAAGGCGTCGCCACAGGAGATCGCCGTCGCGACCCGGGGGCGGTACTGACGATGGAGGCCGCCGAGCAGACGGATCCGACCGAGCCGCCGCTGCCGCCCCTGGTGGACCACCACTGCCACGGGGTGGTCCGCTCCGAGCTGGGCTCGGCCGCGTTCGAGGCGTTCCTGACCGAATCCGATGCCCCCGCCGCGCTCGGCACCACCTACTTCGACAGCCAGCTGGGGTTCGCGGTGCGCCGCTGGTGCCCGCCGCTGCTGGGGCTCGAACCGCACTGCCCGCCCGCCCCCTACCTCGCCCGGCGGCGCGAGCTGGGCGCGCGGGAGGTGACCCGGCGGCTGCTGAGCGCCACCGGGATCACCGAGTTCCTGGTGGACACCGGGCTGCCGGGCAATCTGACCACCCCCCAGGAGCTGGCCGTCGCGGCCGGCGGCACCGCCCATGAGATCGTGCGTCTGGAGCAGCTCGCGGAGCGGGTCGCCGACACCTCGCTGACCGCCGACGACTTCCTGGCCGGGGTGTCGGACGGGATCCGGGAGGCGGCCCGTACCGCGTCCGGTTTCAAGTCGGTGGCCGCCTACCGCTACGGCCTGGACTTCGAGCCCGATCCGCCGGGCCCCGGCGCCGTCCACGCCGCCGCCGAGCGCTGGCTCACCCGGCGCGGGCAGGGCGGCACCGCCGCCGCCCGGGTCACCGACCCCGTTCTGCTGCGCCATCTGCTGTGGTCGGCGGCGTACACCGGGCTGCCGCTGCAGCTGCACACCGGATTCGGCGACCCCGATCTGCGGCTGGACCGCTGCGATCCGCTCGCGCTCACCGACTTCATCCGCGCCGTGCGCCCCACGGGCTGCACGCTGATCCTGCTGCACGGCTATCCGTACCACCGTGGCGCCGCGTATCTGGCTGCCGTCTTCCCGCACGTCTACGCCGATGTGGGGCTGGCCCTGTCGCACACCGGGGCGCGCGCCGGGGCCGTGCTGGCCGAGGTGCTGGAGCTGGCCCCGTTCGGCAAGGTGCTCTTCTCGACCGACGCCTACGGACTGCCCGAGCTGTACGTGGTGGGGGCGCGGCTGTTCCGGGAGGCGCTGGCCGGGCTGCTGACCCACTGGGTCGCGGAGGGCGCCTGGTCGCGCCGTGACGCCCGCCGCGTGGCGGCGCAGCTGGGCGCGGACAACGCCCGCCGCGTCTACGGCCTGGGCGGCCCGGCCCCCCGCGACCGTTAGGCCCCGTCCGCAGACGCCGCAGACACCGTGGACGCCGCAGACACCGTGGACGCCGCAGACGCCGCAGACGCCGTGGACGCCGTGGACGGCTGGGCGGCTGGGCGGCGGCCCGCGCGAGCCCGGCAGGCGGCGGCCCGGAACGCGGCAGTCGGCAGGAGGGCCGGGCGACACACCGCCGCGGGCCGCCGCGGGCCGTCGCGTGCGGCGCGGGGGCGGGGGCCGTGCCCGGGGCGGAGCGCGTCCGCAGTACCGTGCCCGGAACGTACTCGACCGTAACCGGAGGAGATCGCATGCGGATCGGCGGCACCACCGTCCTGCTCACCGGGGCCACCGGCGGCATCGGGCAGACACTGGCCCGCGCGCTCGCCGCCAAGGGCGCCAAGCTGCTGCTCACCGGGCGCCGTGAGGAGGTGCTGCGGCCGCTGGCCGAGCGGCTGGGCGGCCGGGCGATCGTCGCCGATCTGGCCGAACGGTCCGATCTGGAACGCCTGGTGGAGGAGGCGGCGGAGGCCCGGATCCTCATCGCCAACGCCGCGCTGCCCTCCAGCGGCCCGGTCCTGGACTACCGGCCCGAGGAGCTGGACCGCGCCGTGGACGTCAATCTGCGCGCACCGATGCTGCTGTCCCGGCTGATGGCACCGCGCATGGTGGAGTCGGGGTCCGGCCACCTGGTGATGATCGGCTCGCTGTCCGGCCGTACGGCCTCCCCCGGCGCCGCGCTCTACAACGCGGCCAAGTTCGGGCTGCGCGGTTTCACCCTCGGGCTGCGACAGGACCTGCACGGCACCGGGGTGGGGGTCTCGCTGGTGCAGCCCGGATTCGTAGGCGACGCGGGGATGTTCGCCGAATCGGGCGCGTCCACCCCCGCCGGGGTCCGCACGATCTCCAGCCGGCGGGTGGCGGCCGCGACCGTCCGGGCGATCGAGCGCAACCGGGCCGAGGTGAACGTGGCCCCGCTGGAGCTGCGGCTGGGCAGCGCCCTCGGCGGGCTGTTCCCGAGCCTGGCCGAGCGGGCCCAGCGCGGTGCGGGCGCCGCCACGACGTCCCGTCAGCTCGCCGAGGGACAGCGCGACAAGCGATAGCGCCGTGCCCGGTGCGCGGGCGGTGCACGCGGGCACACCGGCTGCCCACGGGGCCGCCGTCGCGCGGCACCAGCCGAGGCCCAGAACCGCCCTCGTCGGGCACCGGCCGAGACGCACAACCACCCTCGCGAGGCAGGGCCGAGACGCAGAACCACCCTCCTCTGGCACAGCCGGGACGCGGAACCACCGTCGGTGGGTGCCCTCCGCGCGGGCTGATACCGGCCGGTTCTGGTGTAGGTTCTAGGGCCCGCCCGGACGTGCGGGCCAAGGGGGGTGTGTTCGAGCGAGGGAGCGGGTCCATGCGTGCTGTGGTGTTCGACGACTTCGGGCGCCGGCCCGAGGTCCGGAGCGTCCAGGACCCCGCTCCCTCCCCGCGCGGCGCGGTGATCCGGGTCGAGGCGACCGGGCTGTGCCGCAGCGACTGGCACGGCTGGATGGGGCACGACCCGGACATCCGGCTGCCGCACGTACCCGGCCACGAGCTGGCCGGGGTGCTCGAGGAGGTCGGCTCCGACGTCCTCAACTGGCGGCCGGGGCAGCGGGTGACCGTGCCGTTCGTCTGCGCCTGCGGGCGCTGCCCCGCCTGTGCGGAGGGCGCCCAGCAGGTGTGCGAGCGGCAGACCCAGCCGGGGTTCACCCACTGGGGCTCGTTCGCCGAGTACGTCGGGATCGAGAACGCCGATGTGAACCTGGTCGGGATACGGAACGAGCTGTCGTTCACCACGGCCGCCGGCCTGGGCTGCCGCTTCGCGACCGCCTTCCGCGCCGTCGTCTCCGTGGGCCGGGTCGCCCCGGGCGAGTGGGTCGCGGTGCACGGCTGCGGCGGGGTGGGGCTGTCGGCCGTGATGATCGCGGCGGCGGCCGGGGCCCGGGTGGTGGCGGTGGACATCTCACCGCGGGCGCTCGCCCTGGCCGCCCGGTTCGGCGCGGCGGTGTGCGTGGACGCGGCGTCCACGCTGGGCTCGGTGGCGGAGGCGGTCGCGGACGCGACGGGCGGCGGCGCCCATGTCTCGCTCGACGCGCTGGGCTCGCCGCGGACCTGCGCGGCGTCCGTCAAGAGCCTGCGCCGCCACGGCCGCCACGTCCAGGTCGGACTGCTGCCGCCGTCCGCCGGGACCCCCATGGTCCCGATGGACCGGGTGATCGCCCTGGAGCTGCGGCTGCTGGGCAGCCACGGCATGGCCGCCCACGCCTACGGTCCGATGATGGACATGGTCGAGGCCGGTTCGCTGCGGCCGGATCTGCTGGTCACCGACGTCATCGGGCTCGACGAGGTTCCGGAGGCGCTGTCCACGATGGCGTCGGGGGCCAGGGGCGGGGTCACGGTCATCGAACCGCACCGCCCGCCCCGGGCCGGGAGCTGACGGCCCGTTCCCGCACGGAATCCGGGCCCCCGGTCGACCCCGGTCATGCCGGTGCCGCCGCGAGGCGTACGCCATCGGCCGGGCCGCCGCCCGGATCGATCGCCCACTTGGGCGCGGTGGCCGCCCCGGGCGGGGATGGGGAGCGGGCGGTCGGCTACCGCTGGAGCCCGGGGTGAGGAAACCCGGGAGCCGCGGGCCCGGTCGACGAGGCGATGGCGGCGACAGCCCGCCGGACGCCGGCCCGCCGCGCGAGGGGAGGACGCCGGGCGTTTCCCTCCCGCCCCGGCCTTACCCCCCGCCTTACCCCCCCGGCTTCGGGGGCCGGGGCCCCGGCCGTCCGCGGGACCGGGACGGGCCAGGTCGGGCGGGGCGGG
>NZ_BBOX01000194.1 GCF_001553455.1 Streptomyces hygroscopicus subsp. hygroscopicus | reverse complement strand
GAGGGCGTCAGGCGGTGGCATCGGGCGGGGCGGGCAGCGTCCAGGCCATGCGGCTCGACGTCAGTTCAGGTCCGTCAGATCGAGCCCGTCCAGCCGTTCGGGGTCGGCCAGGATGTCGATCGCCACGATCCTCCCGTCCACGACCGTGAAGGCCAGGACCGAGAACGGCCGCCCCTCCCGGGAGCTGACCACGCCCACGGCGCCGTTGACCAGCGCGGGGCGGGTGAGCAGACCCGAACCGCTGAGCCGGGAGAAGGTGAGCGCCTGGTTCGCCACGGCCGCCGCGCCACGCACCTCGCGCGGGGCCGGGGCGGCGGGGGCACCGCCGTAGTCGGCGCGCAGCACCACATCCGGGTCGAGCAGGGCGATCAGCCCCTCCATATCGCCCCCGCGCGCCGCGGCGAGGAAGGCGTCGACCACCTCACGCTGCAGGGTCAGATCCGGGTCGGGGGCCGGGGCGGCTCCCCGCACCCGGCGGCGGGCGCGGCTGGCGAGCTGACGGGCGGCGGCCGGGGTGCGGTCGACGATGGGGGCGATCTCGTCGAACGGCACGCCGAACAGATCGTGCAGTACGAAGGCCAGCCGTTCGGCGGGGGCCAGTGTCTCCAGAACGACCAGCAGGGCGAGACCGACCGAGTCGGCGAGCAGCGCCTGGTCCTCGGGGCCGGGCCCGCTCTCACCGCTGACGACCGGGTCGGGGATGCGCACCCCCAGCGGCTCCTCACGCCGGGCGGTGCGCGAACGCAGCATGTCCAGGCAGACCCGGCCGACGACGGTGGTCAGCCAGCCGCCCAGGTTCTCCACCGCGCCGGTGTCGGAGCGGCTGAGCCTCAGCCACGCCTCCTGCACGGCGTCGTCCGCCTCGCTGAGCGAGCCCAGCATGCGGTAGGCCACCGCCCGCAGATGGCCGCGGTGCGCCTCGAAGCCCTCGGCCAGAAGGTGGTTCTCGTCCATCGGTCACATCCCCTTGTCGCAGGCCGCACCGTCGCGGGCCACACCGTCTTGACGGATGGGCCGGGAGGGATGTGACAGAGGGGAGGGAACGGCCAGGCACCCGTCCGGTCCCTTGACGCACCGCGATCGCATCATTACATAAATTGGGAGCGCTCCCACACCACCTCTGTCGCATCTCCCGCACCTCCCGCGTCTGCCCGAGCCGACTCCCATCCACCGCACACCCGTCCCGCTCACTCTGCCTCGTCCCGCCCGTCCCGCTCGCCCCGCTCGCGTCCCCCAGGAGGGTTCCATGCCGCTGTCCCTGTTACCCCGTCCGCGCGGTGCGCGGACCGCCGCCGCGCTGCTCACCGGCGCGCTGCTGCTGATCGCCGCCCAGTCCGCGCCCGCCGGGGCGGACGCCCCCACACCCCCCACGACCCCCAGGACCCCCACGGCCCCCGCAACCCCCGCCGCCCGCACCGCCGCCTCGGCCGCGCCCTCCGCCGTCCAGGTCAACCAGCTGGGGTATCTGCCGGACGGCCCCAAACGCGCCACCGTCGTGAGCGCGAGCACCACCGCCCTGGCCTGGCAGCTGCGCGACGCGGCGGGCCGGAGGGCCGCCTCGGGCACCACCTCCGTACGGGGCGCGGACGCCGCCTCGGGGCAGTCCACCCACCTGGTGGACTTCTCCTCGTACCCCGGAACGGGCACCGGCTACACGCTCACCGTGGACGGGCGGACCAGCCATCCCTTCGACATCCGCGCGAACCTCTACGACGGGCTGCGCTCGGACGCGATGTCCTTCTTCTACCAGCAGCGCAGCGGTATCCCCATCGAGGCGTCGCTGGCGGGCGCGGCCCACGCGCGGCCGGCCGGTCATCTGGGGGTCGCCCCCAACCGGGGCGACACCGCCGTACCGTGCGTCAGCGGGGTGTGCGACGGCACGCGGGATGTGCGCGGCGGCTGGTACGACGCCGGTGACCAGGGCAAGTACGTCGTCAACGGTGGTCTCGCGACCTGGCAGCTAATCAACTCCTTCGAGCGGGCGAAGCGCGCGGGGCACGCGGCCGCCCTCGGGGACTCCACACTGCGCGTCCCCGAGCGCGACAACCGGATCCCCGATGTGCTCGACGAGGCGCGCTGGGAGCTGGACTTCCTGATGCGCATGCAGATCCCGGAGGGCGAGCCGCGGGCGGGCATGGCCTTCCACAAGGTCCACGACGCCGCCTGGACGGGGCTGCCCACCCGTCCGGAACAGGACGCCGAGCCGCGTGAGCTGCATGCGCCGTCCACCGCCGCGACCCTCAACCTGGCCGCCGCGGCGGCGCAGTGCGCGCGGGTCTACGCACCGTACGACGCCGCCTTCGCCGCCCGCTGCCTGGACTCCGCGCGCCGCGCGTGGGCCGCGGCGCGGGCGAACCCGGATCTGCTGGCGCCGGGGTCCGACTCCACCGGTGGCGGGGCGTACGACGACGGCGAGGTGGGTGACGAGTTCTACTGGGCGGCGGCGGAGCTGTACGCGACCACCGGGGAGGCGCGGTACCGGGACGCGGTCACCTCCTCGCCGTACCACACCGCGAGCGATGTGTTCGCCCCGATCGGCTTCAGCTGGCAGGACACCGGCGCCCTCGGGCGGATCGTCCTGGCCACCGTCCCCAACCACCTGCCCGCCGCCGACCGCGCCCGCGTCCGCGCCTCCGTGGTCTCCGCCGCCGACGGCCTGCTGAGCACGATGGCCGGGCAGGGCTATGCGGTGCCGCTGCCCGCGGACGGCTACGTGTGGGGCTCCAACGGCCAGGTGGCCAACAACGGGACCCTGCTGGCCGTCGCGCACGAGCTGACCGGCCAGCGGCGCTACCGCACCGGGGCGCTGGAATCCCTGGACTACCTGCTCGGCCGGAACGCGCTCGGCCAGTCGTACGTCACCGGCTACGGCGACCGCACCGCGCAGAACCAGCACCACCGCTTCTGGGCCCACCAGTACGACGCCTCGCTGCCGAACCCGCCCGCCGGATCGATCGCGGGCGGCGCCAACGCGGGGCTCCAGGACCCGGTGGCGCAGGAGAAGCTCCAGGGCTGTGCGCCCGCCGCGTGCTACATCGACGACATCGGCTCGTACTCCACCAACGAGGTGGCCATCAACTGGAACGCCCCCCTGGCGTGGCTGGCCGCCTTCGCGGCCGAACGGGACTGACCGGCGAACCGACCGGCCCGGGGACCAGCCACCCGGCGCCCGAACCGACCACCCGGCGCCGAGCCGAAACCCACGGCGCCCGACCTGAACCCACGGCGCCCGAGGCGAAACCCGCGGCGCCCGAGGCGAAACCCGCGGGCGAGGGGCCACCGGCCCCTCGCCCGCCGCCACCTCGCCTCAGCGGGGCAGCTGGGCCTCGATCGCCGTGACCACCTCGTCCGCCTCCGGCTCGGTCCGCGGCCGGAACCGGCCCACCACCTCACCGGCCGGCGAGATCAGGAACTTCTCGAAGTTCCACTGCACGTCTCCGGCCTCGCCCTGGGCGTCCGGCGTCCGCGTCAGCTCGGCGTAGAGCGGATGCCGCTGCTCGCCGTTGACGTCGGTCTTCTCCAGCAGCGGGAAGGACACCCCGTAGGTCGTCGAGCAGAACGTCCGGATCTCCTCGCTCGTGCCCGGCTCCTGCCCCGCGAACTGGTTGCAGGGAATCCCCAGCACGGTGAACCCGCGCTCGGCATAGCGCCGCTGGAGCCGCTCGAGCCCCTCGTACTGCGGGGTGAGGCCGCACTTGGACGCCACATTGACCACCAGCAGCGCCGTGCCCCGGTGCTCGCCGAGGGAGGTCGGCTCGCCGGTGAGGGTGCGCAGGGGAATGTCGTACAGGCTCATGGGATCAACCGCCTTCGTCGTTCGGTGGACGAGCCCAATCTATGCGCTGCCCGGCGCGCCCGGCCGCCCGCCGCCGGGGCTTCCGGCCCGCGCCCAGGCCGGAGCCCCGGTGGCGTCTTCCGCCCGTGAGCCGATACGGCGATGGGGCGGGTGGCCATCGCCGACCCGCCCCATCGCCCGCCGGGCGAGGAGGGACTACTCGGGCGGCGTCGGCGTGGTGTGGTCGCGGTACATCGCCTGGATGTCCAGCTCCAGCTTGACCGTGGGCCCGACCACGGCGATGCCGCGGGCGAGCATATTGCGCCAGTTCAGCGTGTAGTCCTCGCGGTGCAGCTCGGCGGTGGCGAGGGCCGCGCAGCGCAGTTCCTGTTCGTAGCCGCCGTTGACGGCGCCGAGGTAGGTGGTGTCCAGGGTCACCGAGCGGCTGACGCCGTGCATGGTGAGGGGGCCCTGGACGGTCCATTTGGCACCGCTGCGCCAGGTGAAGCGGTTGCTGGCGAAGTGGATCTCCGGGAAGTTCTCGACGTCGAGGAAGTCGGCCGAGCGCAGGTGGTTGTCGCGGGTGTTGTTGCCCGTGTTGATGCTGGAGGCGTCGATGACGACCTCGACGCGGGAGTCCTCCATCCGCTCGGCGATGTGGATGCCGCCCCGGAAGCGGGTGAAGCGGCCGTGCACATTGGCCATGCCGACGTGGCGGGCGATGAAGCGGATCGCGGTGTGCGGCGGGTCGAAGAGCCAGGTGCCGGGCGGGGGGAGTTCCAGTTGCTGGGAGGGTTCCATCTGCACCCGGCGGGCCGGTTCGCAGTGGCCCGGGGCGATGTCGACGGTGAGGCGGTTGGGCTGCAGACCGCTTCCGGTGAGCAGCACGGTGTACGTCCCCGGTTCGAGCGTGGCGAGGAACAGTCCGTGCGGATCGGTGGTGGCCCTGGCCACCGTACGGGCGGCGCCACGCGTCTCGGTGACGGTGACCTCGACGCCTCCCAGGGGCTGACCGACCGGGTCCAGGACCTCGCAGCTGAAGGCTCCGGCCCCCACGGGCATGGGGATCCTGAGTCCTGGTCCACGGTCCGGACGCTTGGTGCGCATGCGCCGGAACAGTGCGAGGGGCATTGCAGTCATCTCACTAACGGTTTCTCTGGGACGGGGGCGTGACCATGATGGAGCCTCATGGTGGGCTCCGGACGCCCGGGGGGTGGATGTCAGCCGCGCCCGATGATCTTCCGCAGCACGCCGTTCGGTAACTCCTCGCACGGGGCACGGACTTGTGCGCCGCCGCGCCACCGGGCCGGTCGCCCCGGGCGTCGGCCGGGGTGGCTCGTACCGGACGTCGCGGGCGTACGGCATGGATCAGGCATAGGTGCGGAAACAGTCACCAGGGAGGCCGGTCGCAACAGGACCGGTCGCGGCGGACCGGTGACGGAGGGGAAACGGTGGCGCGAGACGACAGCACCGACGGCGAGGCGGTCACGGGCAGGTTGCTGATCCTGGAGTACGAGCAGGTGAAGGAGGAGCAGCGGGCGCGGATCGGGTTCCGCGACAATCTCCTCTACGCGACGCTGGCCTCGATGGCGGCCATCGTCACCTTGTGTCTCCAGGGCCACGGGCGTCCGCAGCTGCTGTTGCTGCTGCCCCCGGCGTCGGCGCTGCTGGGCTGGGCGTATCTGGTGAACGACGAGAAGATATCGGCCATCGGGCGGTACGTCCGGGAGGATCTGGGGCCCCGGCTGGGGACGCTCGCCCCGGTCCGGCCACCGGTGTTCGGCTGGGAGCGGGCCCATCGCGACGACGGGCGCCGGATCTCCCGCAAGCGGCTTCAGCTCGCGGCCGATCTGCTGCTGTTCACGGTGGCGCCGATCGCCGCCCTCATCGTGTACTGGACCTCGGAGCCGGTGCGGGCGGTGCTGCTGGCGGTGTCGGTGGCGGAGGTGGCGCTGATCGGCGTGCTGGCGGCGCAGATCGTGCTGTACGCGGACCTGCGGCGGCCCTGAGCCATGACGGCATGACGGGCGTTGGCGGCATGGCTGGCATGACTGCTGGCATGACGGGCGTGGCGGGCATGGCGGGCGTGGCGGTACGGGCCCCGGGGTTCGTGAGGTCCGTAAGGTGGTGACGGAGGCAGTCCTAGGGGGGATCCGTGGGTGCTGGAGTCAACGGGGGTACGGCGCGGGCCGACGTGGTGGTCCTGACCGCGCTGGAGGTCGAGTACCGGGCGGTCCGCGCGCATCTGGAGGAGCCGCGTCCGGCCCCGGCGGAGCGGGGCGCGCTGTTCGAGCTGGGCGTGTTCCGCGACGGACCCGCCGAGCGGACGGTCGCCATCCATATGACCGGTCCGGGGAACCCGGGCGCGGCGGCCTCGGTGGAGCGGGCCGCGGCGCTCTTCGCGCCCCGGGCGGTGCTGTTCGTGGGGGTGGCGGGCGGCGTCAAGGACGTCGCGCTGGGCGATGTGGTGGCGGCCGACGCGGTGTACGACTACGAGACCGGCAAGGACACCGAGACGGGGTTCCTGCCCCGGCAGAAGACGTACCAGTCCGCCTACGGCCTGGTACAGCTGGCCCGGCTGGTGGCGGCGGGCGACGCGTGGCAGCGGCGGATCCCGCCGGGTGACGGCGCCCCGCGCCCCCGCGCCCATGTGAAACCCCTCGCGGCGGGCGGACGGGTGGTGGCGCACCACCGTTCGGATGTCGGGCGCAGGCTCGCGGCCGGCGCGGGGGACGCGCTGGCGGTGGACATGGAGGGGTTCGGCTTTCTCGCGGGCGCGTATGTCAATCAGCATCTGGACGCACTGGTGATCCGTGGCGTCTCGGATCTGCTCGGGGACAAGGGCGAGGCGCATGACGAGCGGTGGCAGCCCGTGGCCTCCCGGCACGCGGCCGCCTTCGCCTTCGAACTGATCGGCCGCATCCCGGTGACCGCCGATGCGCGGGTGGCCACGGAAGCGCCGGTGGCCGCCCACGCGCAGGTGGCCACGCAAACGCAGGTGACCACCGACCCACCGCTGGCCGCCCACACGCAGGTGGCCACGCAAACGCAGGTGACCACCGACCCACCGCTGGCCGCCCACACGCCGGTAGCCACGCAAACGCAGGTGACCACCGACCCACCGCTGGCCGCCCACACGCCAGTGGCCACGGAAGCGCCGATGGCCCGTCCGCTCGCCGCCCCCGCCCGCCCCGGGGCCACCGGACGGCGCCGGGGCAGGCTGACGATCCAGGATCTCGGCGCCCTGGCGGACACGCTGCTGACCGTGTCCGGGATGACCTCGCCCGCCCGCTGGCAGCAGCTGCTCGATGAGCTGCCCACCGTCGGCACGGCGGTGGGCCGCCAGTCGGCGAGCCGCGCGGAGGCCCTGTCCCTGCTGCGCACCTGTGAGGCGCGCCGGGCGATGACGGAGCTGGTGGAGGTGGTCACGGTGCTCGCCGGGGACGATCCGGCGGCCGCCGAACTCGCCCGCCAGGTCGCGGAACTCGGTCTGGAGTGACCCTCCTCACCCTCCCGCCCCGGGCGGTCACCGGCCCGGGGCGGCCTTCCGCACGGGGCCCGGCCCGTTCTCCGGGCCGCCGCGGGAGGGCTTCCGGTCCCCGGCGCCGCCGGAACCGTCCAGGTGGACCGGTGCGAGGACGGTCCTCCGCCGCGCGGGCGCGGGCGCCCCGGGCCGTCGCCGGGAGGGGTCCTGGGCGCGGTGGGGGCCGTCCGGTGGGCGGGGGACGGTGCCATGGGCGTCCGCGCCCCGGGGGTGTCAGGGGAGGCTCGCGGGGCATACAAGTTGTCCGGAGTCCGGGCGGGTGGCGCCCGTGCGTGGGAGGGTCTCCGGCGAGATCACCGGCGGCGGGGACCGGTGGTGCGGCCTCGGGGGAGGGCAGGGCATGACGGCCATGGGGGAAGGTGGCCTGAAATCGGTCGGCAACCTGGTCACGGCGCTGAAAGAGTTCCGTTGTCTGACGGATCCGGATCTGCGCACGCTGTGTCTGGATCTGGTCGCCATGGAGCTGGAGATGACCAGCGTCCCCGTGCGCGTCCACCGGGTGACCGACTACTTCCTGGTGGAGCTGGCCCGCGAATGCCTGGGAAACGTGCGGATCATGCACGCGCTACGCGCGTCCCTCGCGGTGATGGCGGCGGCCGACGAGGACGCCATGAAGCGGCTCGACTCGGTCATGGAGCAGATGACGGCCCGGCCGGCGCTGCCCGGGACCGCCACCGCGCGGCTGCGCCCACTGCTGGAGGAGCTGGAGATCGAGCAGTTGGGCCAGTTGTGCCGGATGGCCGCGGGTCCGCTCCAGGACGTCCCCGCGGTGACGGACCCCTGGCACGCCTTCGAGGTGCTGGGCCGGATGAACGCGCAGCCGGGCGGGCTGCCGCCGCAGCTCGCCCTCGTCGAGTACCTCGCGGCGGCCGCGCGTCCGCTGCGCAGGGCCGACGAGCTGCGCGAATGGGCCGATGAGCAGGCCCGGGGGCTGGGTCTGACGCCCCAGCTGCGGTCGCTGCGGCAGCAGGTGGGGCACGCCGCCCCGGCCGGTCCGGTGGACGCCTATCTGGTGATCCGGCTGCTGCCGCGGGAGGAGTCCGGCGCTTACGAGCTCTCCTCCTGGTACCAGTACGACCCGACCGGCTGGCATCCGGCCCGCGGCCCGGTCGCCCACGTCACCTCGGAGACCGCGGAACGGGCGGTGCAGACGCTGGTGTATGAGGCGGCCGAGGAGTGGGACGACGCCCGGGCGATCCACGTGGAGTTCATGCTCGGCCCCGATGACCTGAACCTGCCGGTCCACCGCTGGCGTCTGGAGCTGGACAGCGAGCTGCCCACCCCGCTGTACATGGACCATCCGGTGGTCGTGCGGAGCCTGCAGCGCAGCCAGACCAGACGCTGGCACCGCGAGTGGAAGCAGCGCTGGCACGTCCTGGAGCAGCAGCCCGAGCGCGCCCGACAGCTCGTCGTGGACGGTGCGGACCCGGACAGTCCGCGCTCCGGCGACCCCACCGCCCTGCTGGCCCGGCTCAAGGCCGATCCGCATGTGGTCGCCCTGGTCCTGAACGCGCCCCCGGGCACCACCCCGGAGGGGAGTGCGCAGGCGCTGACCGCCTGGCGGGCCGGGATTCCGCTGGTCGCCTGGGACGGCCGGGTGACCCGGGACCCGGGTTTCGTCGAGCGCCTGGGACAAAAACCGGCCGAGGGCAGCGGGGACCTGGCACGGCTCCGCGAAGCCGTGACAGAGTTACGTCTGGACGCCCATACGATCGACTCCGCGGAGCGGGAGCATCACCTCGGGCAGCATGTGGTGCTCGTCTGGGACGACCCGACCCGTCCCGTGGAACCGCAAGGGCGCGTGACGGGGCCGGACGAGGGGGTGGCTGGTCGATGAGCGACGGAGAACCTGCGCGACGGCACAACGGACGGGTCCGCCATGACCCGGGTGCGGCCTCGGGCGCCCTGCCGTCCGGCATACCGCGCCCCTGGTGGATCTACCAGGGCACCGGGCGCCCGCTCCACGACGTGAGCCTGGAGGAGATCCTTCCGCCGCCGCCCCCGTGGCGCACCTTCGGCGGGGTCTCGGCCTGCCCGGTGGAGGGCGACGGCGCGCCCGGCGCGTTATCGGACCCGGACGACGCCCCGACCGAGCCCCCGGCGCCGCCGGAGGACGCGCAGGACACCGCCCGGCGGCTGGGCGCCGCTCCTCTGAGTACGCGCTCGGACCCGGAGGAGGCCGACCTCGTCAACGCGGCCCTGATCCTCCGGCGCCCGCTCCTGGTGACGGGCCGTCCGGGCACCGGCAAGTCGACGCTGGCGTACCGCATCAGCCGGGAACTGGGCCTGGGCCGGGTGCTGCGCTGGCCGATCACCACCCGATCCACCCTGCGGTCCGGTCTCTACGGCTACGATGCCGTCGGCCGGGTGCACGCCGCCGCGGCCGGTCAGGCGGCGGAGGGGGACGGCCGCGAGCCCGGACCGGAGGACATCGGCGACTTCCTCCAACTCGGGCCGCTGGGCACGGCGATGCTCCCGCACCGGCTGCCCCGCGTCCTGCTCATCGACGAGTTCGACAAAAGCGATATCGACCTGCCCAATGACCTGCTCGACATCTTCGAGGCCGGCGAGTACTCCATTCCCGAGCTGGTGCGCATCCGCAGACGCCGCCCGGCCGTATCGGTCCTCACCGACGATCCGGAGCGCAGTACCGTCATCGCCTCGGGGCGGGTGCGCTGCCGCGCCTTCCCCGTCGTCGTCATCACCAGCAACGGCGAACGGGAGTTCCCGCCCGCGTTCCTGCGGCGCTGTCTCCAGCTCCGGCTGCCCGACCCGGACGCGGACCGGCTCGCCGCGATCGTGGCCGCGCACCTGGGCCGGGCCGACGATCCGCGGGCGCGGGAGCTGATCCAGATGTTCCTCGAGCGCAGCGAGCGCGAAGGCGGTCTCGCCGCCGACCAGTTGCTCAACGCGGTGTATCTGGTGACGTCCCAGTCACATGTTCCGGGGCCCGAGTGGGAGGAGCTACTGCAGGCCGTCTGGCACCGGCTGGACAGCGCAGCGGGCTCGACATGACACATGACCCAGGCGGCAGGCCCGCCGGGCCCGGCCCACGGGACCTCGACTGGCGGCAGCTGGCCGACGCCCTGTGGCTGGCGGTCTGCAAGGCCGGAACGGACCGCGGCCCCGGGCGTCCGGACCCCGGCCCCCGCCCCGCGGCACCGGAGGCGGCCCCGCCGCCGCCCGGCGCGGAACCGCCCGAGGAACCACGTCCGGACCGTGACCAGGAGCGGCCGGTGCCCCCGGACGGGGAC
>NZ_BBOX01000193.1 GCF_001553455.1 Streptomyces hygroscopicus subsp. hygroscopicus | reverse complement strand
GCACCGGTGCGCACCGCGTGCGCTCGGCGGAGGAAACCGCCTCGCGGATGGGCGCGTTCGCCCGCGGTACCCGCTCCGGCCGCGCCGCCACCCGAGACTCCGCCCCTCACCACGAAGAAGGGAACCGCCAGGCATGAACGACCATCTCACCAATGAGCTCGGCTGGATGCTCGACGAGGTCGTCAAGATGCCGGAGGCACGGCACGCGATCCTGCTCTCCGCGGACGGGATGCTACGGGCGCACTCCGAGGGCATCGCCCGTGACGAGGCCGAGCGCCAGGCCGCCGCGCTCTCCGGGCTCCAGTCGATCAGCCGTTCCACCTCCGAGTTCTGCGATCCGCACGAGACGCCCTGGCAGCAGACGCTGGTCGAGTTCGTTGGCGGGTACGTCTTCCTGATCGCCGCCGGACCCGGCGCGTACCTGGCCGTCTCGGCCACCGAGGCCGTGGACATGGAGGCGGTCAGCTACCGGATGCAGAAGCTGGTGGACCGGCTCGGCAAGGAGCTCACCAGCCCGCCGCGGCAGGGCATCCCGCGGCATGGAATCGGCAGTCCCGCATGAGTCCGGGTCGGCGCGAACGAGGACTGGTACGGCCGTACGTCGTCACCGACGGCCGCGCCTACCCGACCCGCAACACCTTCGACCTGGTGACCCTGGTCATGGCCCACCCCGACCGGCCGCTCACCGGGCTCAGCCCCGAGAAGCGGCGGGTCATGGAGCTGTGTCTCGGCGGCGCGCTCTCGGTCGCCGAGGTCGCCGGGTATCTGGAGCTGCCCGTCAGCGTCACCAAGGTCCTGCTCGGTGACCTGGTGGACAGCGGGCACATCTCCGCGCGGTCCCCGATCCCCGCCGCCGAACTCCCCGACACCCAGCTCCTCCAGGAGGTGCTGGATGGGCTCCGCGCTCGCCTCTGACCGCGCGGTCTACCTGCCCGGCACGGTGCGGGTGGCGGCGAAGATCCTCGTCGTCGGCCACTTCGCCGTGGGCAAGACCACCTTCGTGGGCTCGCTGTCCGAAATCCGGCCGCTGCGCACCGAGGAGACGATGACGCAGGCCGGCGCGCTCGTCGACGACCTCCGGGGCACCGAGGACAAGACGACCACCACCGTCGCCATGGACTTCGGCCGGCTCACCCTCAGCGAGTCGCTGGTGCTGTACCTGTTCGGGGCGCCGGGGCAGCGGCGCTTCACCCGGCTGTGGCGGGACATGACCCACGGGGCGCTGGGCGCGCTCGTCCTCGCCGACACCCGGCGGCTGGAGCAGTCCTTCCCGGTGATGGCCGTCCTGGAGGAGCACGGACTGCCGTACGCCGTCGCCGTCAACCACTTCCAGGGCGCTCCCCGCTTCGCCGAGTCCGAGGTCCGGGAGGCCCTCGACCTGCTGCCGGAGACGCCCTTGGTGACCTGCGACGCCCGGGACCGGACCTCCTCCACCCAGGCGCTGATCGCGCTCGTGCAGCATCTGCAGTCCCGTCAGGCCCGTATCTCCCAGGAGCAAGCGTGACCTACCGCCCAGACGCCGAGGCCGCCACCGGAACCGTCCCGCCGCCGGGCTGCCCGGCGCACGCCGGCGGACCGGCCTTCGGCCCCGGCGGCAGCGGGGCCCGGGTGCCTATGTACGGCGCCGACTTCGCCGCCGACCCGCACGCGTACTACGCGCGGATGCGGGCGTCGGGGCCGGTCTCGCCGGTGGAACTCGCCCCGGGCGTGGACGCCTGGCTGGTCACCAGCTACTCCCTGGCGCTGGACGTGCTGCGGGACACCGACCGGTTCGCCAAGGACCCCCGCAACTGGGCCGCCCTCAACGACGGCCGGGTCCCCGCGGACAGCCCGGTGCTGGGCATGATGATGTACCGGCCCAACGCGCTGTTCAGCGACGGCGAGGCGCACGCCCGCTACCGCGGCGCGATCAACGACAGCCACAGCCGTATCGATCCGCACGCGCTGAGCGAGTACGTGGAGCGCAGTGCGGAGACCGTCATCGACGCCTTCGCGGAGCGCGGTGAGGCCGATCTGCTGAGCGAGTACGCGGCGATCATCCCGCTGCTGGTGTTCAACCAGCTCTTCGGCTCCGCGCCCGAGCGGGGCAGCGAACTGGTCCGGTTCATGGGGATCCTGTTCGACGCCACCAGCCGGGAGGCGGCCCGGGCCAACGAGGACATGCTGCGCTACCTGGCGGACCTCATCGCGGCCAAGCGCCGGCAGCCCGGCGCGGACGTCACCTCCTGGCTGATCGCGCATCCGGCCGAGCTGACCGACGAGGAGCTGGTGCAGCAGATCGCCCTGCTGCTGGCGACCGGCACCGAGGCCCAGATGAACCTGATCTCCAACGCGCTGCTCCTGCTGCTGTCGGACGACCGGTTCGCCGGTGAGCTGTCCGGAGGCAGCCTGCCGGTCCAGGACGCCCTGGACGAGGTGTTGTGGACCAACCCGCCGCTGGCCAACTTCGGCACCCGGTTCGCCCG
Source organism: Streptomyces hygroscopicus subsp. hygroscopicus (assembly GCF_001553455.1). Classification (GTDB taxonomy): domain Bacteria; phylum Actinomycetota; class Actinomycetes; order Streptomycetales; family Streptomycetaceae; genus Streptomyces; species Streptomyces hygroscopicus. Next base: position 30,504 of record NZ_BBOX01000193.1, on the reverse strand, counting down.
GTACGACCTCCGGCTCGGGGGCGTCCAGGTGCGCGCGGGCGAACCGGTCCTCACCAGTTACGCGGCGGCCAACAACGACCCCGCACTGGCCGGGACGGGCCGTACCGGCAACCGTTCCCACCTCGCCTGGAGCGTGGGCGCGCACCGCTGCCCGGCGGACGGCACCGCCCGGGTCATCGCCTCCGTCGCCATCGAAAAGCTCCTCGACCGCCTCCCCGACATGGAACTCGCCGTCCCCGCCGAGCAGCTGACCTGGCGGCCGGGCCCCTTCCACCGGGCCCTGACGGCCCTGCCGGTCCGCTTCCCGGTCCTGGCCAGGCCCGCCCCCGGGCCCGCCGCACAGCTCCCTACCGCAGCAGTGTCCGCGCCACCCCAGCCAGACGAGCCCCAGGGAGAGAACCGATGGTCCACCAGTCCCGTCCCCTTGTCCTCGACCCCTCCGGCCGGGACGTCCACGGCGAAGTCGCCCGCATCCGGGAGCAAGGCCCGGCGGCGCGCGTGGAACTCCCTGGGGGAGTGGTGGCGTGGGCAATAAGCAGCCAGCATCTGCTGAAGAAGCTGCTGACCGACCCGCGCGTCTCCAAGGACCCCAACCAGCACTGGCCCACCTGGATCAACGGTGAGATCCCAGCCGACTGGCCCCTGATCAGCTGGGTCGGGGTGCGCAACATGTTCACGGCCTACGGCACCGACCACCGCAGGCTGCGCACTCTGGTCGCCAAGGCGTTCACCGCCCGGCGCACCGCCGCCCTGCGGCCGCGCGTCGAGCGGATCTGCGCCGAGCTCCTGGACCGGCTGGCCGCCACCCCGCCCGGGGAGACGGCCGATCTGCGCGACGGCTACGCGTACCCGCTCCCGCTCCAGGTGATCTGTGAGCTGTTCGGGCTCGAGGACGAGGCGCTGCGGCAGCGGATGAGCCGGTTCGCCGACAGCGCCTTCCACACCTCCGCCGGCTCCGAGGAGGTCACCGCCACCTTCGAGGAGATGTTCGCGATCATGGACGAGCTGGTGGCGTCCAAGCGCGAGCGCCCCGGTGACGACCTGACCAGCGGGCTGATCGCGGTGCGCGACGAGAACGACTCGGCGCTCAGTGAACGGGAGCTGTGCGACACCCTCGCCCTGATGCTCACCGCCGGCCATGAGACCACCGTCAACCTCCTGGGCAACGCCATCCACGCCCTGCTCACCCGCCCCGGGCAGCTCGAACTCGTCACCACCGGCCGGGCCCCGTGGGACGACGTGATCGAGGAGACACTGCGGCACTCCGCCCCCGTCGCCCACGTTCCGCTGCGCTACGCCGTCGAGGACATCGCCCTCGAGGACGGGGTGGTGCTGCGCCAGGGCGACGCGATCCTGGCCGGCTACGCGGCCGCCGGACGCGACCCCGAGGTCCATGGGAAGGACGCCGACGTCTTCGACGTCACCCGGGAGCCCAAGAGCCACCTCTCCTTCGGGCACGGGGTCCATCTGTGCGTCGGCGCCCCCCTGGCCCGGCTGGAGGCCGCCATCGCCCTCCCGGCGCTCTTCGACCGCTTCCCCGGGCTCTCGCTCGCGGTCGGGCCGGACGAGCTGACGCCGGTGGACTCCTTCATTTCCAACGGCTACCGCAGCCTGCCGGTGCGGCTGTCCTGATCGGCCCCGGGCCGCTCGCCCGCCCGCCCGGTTTCCCCGGGGTGGGCGGGGGCCGGGGCTACCCCTTACGATCCTCTGCGTGTCCAAACTGACCGACCTCCCGAAACGGATCCTGATCGGGCGGGCCCTGCGCAGCGACAAGCTGGGGGAGACCCTCCTCCCCAAGCGCATCGCGCTCCCCGTCTTCGCCTCCGACCCCCTGTCCTCCGTCGCATACGCGCCGGGACAGGTGATGATCGTCCTGTCCGTGGCGGGTGCGTCGGCCTACCACTACAGCCCGTGGATCACGGTTGCCATCGTCGTGCTGATGTTCACGGTGGTCGCGTCCTACCGCCAGAACGTCCACGCGTACCCGAGCGGCGGTGGCGACTACGAGGTCGCCACCACCAACCTCGGCCCCAAGGCGGGTCTGACGGTCGCCAGCGCCCTGCTGGTCGACTACGTCCTCACGGTCGCCGTGTCGATCTCCTCCGGGGTGGAGAACCTCGGCTCCGCCGTCCCCTTCATCGTCGAGAACAAGACACTGTGCGCGGTCGGGATCATCCTGCTGCTGACGCTCATGAACCTGCGGGGCGTGCGGGAGTCCGGCAAGCTCTTCGCGATCCCCACCTACGTCTTCGTCAGCGGCGTCTTCCTGATGATCCTCTGGGGCGCCTACCGCGGGCTGGTCCTGGGCGATCACATGAAGGCCCCCACCGCGGGCTACCAGGTCCACGCCGAGCAGGGCGGGCTGGCCGGCTTCGCGCTGATCTTCCTGCTGCTGCGCGCGTTCTCCGACGGCTGCGCCGCCCTGACCGGCGTCGAGGCGATCAGCAACGGCGTGCCCGCCTTCCGCAAGCCCAAGAGCCGGAACGCGGCGACGACGCTGGCGCTGATGGGCGGCCTCGCCGTGGCCATGTTCATCGGCATCATCACGCTGGCCCTGACCACCGACGTCAAGATGGCCGAGAACCCCGCCCGCGACCTGCTGAAGGACGGCGCCCCGCTGGGCGCCGACTACACCCAGAACCCGGTGATCTCGCAGGTCGCGGCGGCGGTCTTCGGCGACGGCTCGTTCCTCTTCGTGGTGCTGGCCGCGGCCACCGCGCTGGTGCTGTTCCTGGCCGCCAACACCGCGTACAACGGCTTCCCGCTGCTCGGCTCGATCCTCGCCCAGGACCGTTACCTGCCCCGGCAGTTGCACACCCGGGGCGACCGTCTCGCCTTCTCCAACGGCATCGTGCTGCTCGCCTCGGCCGCCGCCGTCCTGGTCTACCTCTACGGCGCCGACTCCACCCGGCTGATCCAGCTCTACATCGTCGGAGTCTTCGTCTCCTTCACCCTCAGCCAGACCGGCATGGTGCGGCACTGGAACCGCCATCTGGCCACCGAGCGGGACCCGAACGTGCGCCGCCGCATGGTCCGCTCCCGCGCGATCAACGCCTTCGGCGCCTTCTTCACCGGTCTGGTGCTGGTCGTGGTGCTGCTGACGAAGTTCACTCACGGCGCCTGGGTCGCCCTGCTCGGCATGGTCATCTTCTACGTCACCATGACGGCCATCAGGCGCCACTACGACGGCGTCTCCGAGGAACTCGCGGCGGCCACCGAGCAGCCCGACGAGGAGGAGGTGCGCCCCTCCCGGGTGCACTCCATCGTCCTGGTCTCCAAGGTCCACAAGCCGACGCTGCGCGCCCTGGCCTACGCCAAGCTGATGCGTTCCCACCGGCTGGAGGCGCTGAGCATCAACGTCGACCCGGCCGAGACCAAGGCGCTCCAGGCGGCGTGGCACGAGCGCGGCATAGACGTCCCGCTCAAGATCCTCGACTCGCCCTACCGCGAGATCACCCGGCCGGTCATCGACTACGTCAAGAGCCTGCGCCGGGAGAGTCCGCGCGATGTGGTCTCCGTCTTCATCCCCGAGTACGTGGTCGGCCACTGGTACGAGCACCTGCTGCACAACCAGAGCGCGCTGCGGCTCAAGGGCCGGCTGCTGTTCACCCCGGGGGTCATGGTGACCTCCGTGCCGTGGCAGCTGGACTCCTCGGAGCTAGCCCGGAAGCGGGCGCGCAAGCGGGCCGAGTGGAACGCCCCGGGGTCGGTGCGGCGCGGTCCGGTGATCCCGGCCAAGCGGGAGAAGGGCGAGAAGGGACCGAAGGGCGAGAAGCCGGACGTCACCTCACAGGTTCCGGGGCGGTAGGCCCCCGGGCCGGGCACCGTTCCCTCCGGCCGAGCCCCCGGGCAGGCCGGGGCCGGGCCTCCGGCCCTGTCCTTGGCCGGGCGCTGTCCTCCGGGCGGGCGCCGTTCTCCGGCTGGACACTGTCCTCCGGCCGGGCGCCGTCCTCCGGCTGGGCGTTGCCCTCCGGCTGGGCGCTGCCCTCCGGGCGGGCGCTGCCCTCCGGCCGGACACTGTCCTCTGGCTGGGCGCTGTCCTCCGGGCGGGCGCCGTCCTTCGCCGGGCGCCGGTCCCCGCCCTCCCGCCGCCGTGACGGGGCGGGGTCCGGCGCGACGTAGACTGGTGGGCTGTTGTCCCACCACGCCCCCTCACCCCTTCTGGAGCCTGAACCCGCCATGCAAAGTGAACCCAGGGCATCGCTGGTCGGCGAGGAGTACGAGGTCGAGGTCGGCCCGGTGGCACACGGCGGCCACTGCATCGCCCGGACCGCGGAGGGCCAGGTGCTGTTCGTCCGGCACGCGCTGCCCGGCGAGCGGGTCGTCGCCCGGGTGACCGAGGGCGAGGAGCGGGCGCGCTTCCTGCGCGCCGACGCGGTGCGGGTGCTGGACGCCTCCAAGGACCGGGTGGCGGCGCCGTGCCCCTTCGCAGGCCCCGGCAAATGCGGCGGCTGCGACTGGCAGCACGTCGCCCCCGGCGCCCAGCGCCGGCTGAAGGCCGAGGTGATCGCCGAGCAGCTGGGCCGGCTCGCGGGGCTCACCCCGGAGGAGGCCGGCTGGGACGGCACGGTCGAGCCCGCGCCCGGCGACAAGGTGGCCCGCGGCGAGGTCCCGGCCTGGCGGACCCGGGTGAGTTACGCGGTGGACGAGCAGGGCCGGCCCGGACTGCGCCGCCACCGCTCGCACGAGGTCGAGCCGGTCGACCACTGCCTGATCGCGGCCCCCGGCGTCAGCGAACTCGGCGTCGAGAAGCGCGAATGGCCCCAGATCGCCACCGTGGAGGCCATCGCCGCCACCGGCTCCTCCGACCGGCAGGTCGTCCTCACCCCGCGCCCCGGCGGCCGGCTGCCGCTGGTCGAGCTGGACCGGCCGGTCTCGGTGCTGCGGATCGGGGAGTCGCGCGGCCGGGAGCGCACCAGGACCGTCCACCGCGTCCACGGCCGCCCCTTCGTCCGCGAGCGCGCGGCGGGCCGCACCTGGCGGGTCGGCGAGGGCGGCTTCTGGCAGGTCCACCCCAAGGCGGCGGACGTCCTCGTCGAGGCCGTCATGCAGGGGCTGATGCCCCGCAAGGGCCAGACGGCCCTCGACCTGTACTGCGGCGTCGGTCTCTTCGCGGGCGCGATCGCCGAGCGGGTGGGGGAGCGCGGCGCGGTGCTGGGCATCGAGTCGAACAAGCGCGCGGTCGAGGACGCCCGCCACAACCTCCAGGACCTGGAGCGGGTCCGCATTGAGCACGGCAAGGTCGAACAGGTGCTGCCGCGCACCGGCATCACCGAGGCCGACCTGATCGTGCTGGACCCGCCCCGCGCGGGCGCGGGCAAGGAGACGGTGACCCGGCTCGCCGCCCTGGGCGCCCGCCGTATCGCCTACGTCGCCTGCGATCCGGCGGCACTCGCCCGCGACCTGAGGTACTTCCGCGAGGCGGGCTACACCCCGCGCCGGGTGCGCGCCTTCGACCTCTTCCCGGTCACCCACCACGTGGAGTGCGTGGCGGTGCTAGAGCCTGCCACAAAAGGCGCCTGACCTGCGATTTTCCTAGGCTGCTCAGGTGTGGCAATGGTGGGATCGACCCATTTTCGGGAGCGCATGACGCGGATCCTGTCAAGCTGTGCGGCCTCGTGACTGATGCCACGGGGCCGCACGGGGGGCGCGAGGCCCCTCTTCATTTCCTTGTCAGAAGCCGGCGCCCGGGCCGTCCGTGTCCAGTTCCAGGTCCACGCTGTACAACGGACCGTCCTCGATCCCCAGGGCGCGCATCAGCTCGTTGGTCGGAATCCTGTACCTGCCTCCGACGCGCAGGACGGGGCAGGGGAACTCGTTGTTGCGGATCAGCCGGTAGGCGGTCGTCGAGCCGATCCCGAGAGCTCGGGCCGCCGTCCGCAGGTCCACTGCGACAGGCAGGTCGAACATCTCGGTGAAACTGAGTCGGCCCACTGCCGGGTCCTTCATCCTCGCCTCCTCGCAGGACGGACCGGCCGGGTGCTCACGCGGCGCCCGGACCGCCGCTTCTCCCGGGGGCCGTGGCGCGTCGAACGGTCCCTCGTCCTGCCGTCGGTGTCTGCGAAGGCACCACTGCGCATATGCTCCGGGCGCACCCGGAAACGCAGCGGTGTGCGCAGCCCGTCCGGGCCGTCCGGGCGGTCGACCCGCACGTCTAGGCCCTCCTCTGCCATAGCGTCCGCCTCCCCGTCGGACGCGGTGCGCGCGCGATCCTCGGCGATGCGCTCGACCTGGGCAGAGGGGAGGTCCCGCAAGCCATCGCGGGCGAAGCGCCACGCCCTGGTGCGCGCTGCGTGGATCAGGGAGGAGTCGTTGAGGCGGCTCGCGGCCTCCGGGGCCGCCAGCTCCTCCAGGAGAGCCAGGACCATCTCGGCCTCCACGTCCGACCGATCGGCACGCAGGCGCGTGCAGACGCGGTGGACCGTCCTGGTCAACCGGGGCAGGGCCAGCCAGATCACCAGGAGCTTCCCGGTGCCGTGTGGAGCGAGGTCACTCAGCGCGGTGCTGAGTACCTCCTTCCAGACTGCGGCGGCGAACTGCGGGTCGGAGCCTGGCCCGTACAAGGCATCGTGCATCTCGGCAGCGGTCAGCCGGACCGGCTCCGCCCCCTCGGTGTCCGTAGGAATGGTCACGAGGACCGCGTCACCGACCCGGGGGTCGTCGAAGTACCGCCTCACCGAGGCGAACATACTGCTGGATGGTGGATACATCAGGAAATATCCTCTCTCTGAGCTGAAGGTGCCGAAGGTGTTGGAGATGTCGGGGTGCTGGACGGGCTGAAGTGCTGCGAGGTGGTCACATCGCCCCAAATGCGAATGGAGCGGGAAGCAGTCCCAGACGCCTCACTTCGATGCGTACGTATGCGGTGTTGGTTTTGTCGGCCGGGAATCGCCGCCTTCGACCACGAGCGTGTGACAGGTGCGGAAAGGCCGCGAGCTCGCCGGTCGGAGTAGTGCAGAGGGGCGCCGAGGTGGGTGGGTGCCCGCCCGGGACGGGCACCCACGAGCTGTGGAGATCAGGCGGTGTCGGAGGGGGAGGCGTCCGGCGCTTCGGTGCGCGGGATCGCCGACGTGGTGTCCTCGGTCCGGTTGGCCGCCCGCCGGCGGCGGCTCGGCGGCCAGTCGGGGGACTGGCGCAGACGGCTCGCCCGACGCTTTCGCTGACGGTTGTTCATAGTGCCTGCGTTTCCTTCCTGATAGGTCGATATGACTACGCCGCCGTATCGCGCTTCTGCGAGCGGCTGGTGCCATCGTGCCCGGGGACGGGACGAGGCCGCGGAGCGGAAACTGAGGGAAAACTGAGACCCGGGGCGTGAAGGAGCAAGCGTGTGTGAAGCGGCACACCGCAGCGCACAAAAGTAGGGGGCGCCGTCGAGGGGCCGGATCACTGCTTTCGGTGCGGAGAAGGGAAAGGCGATGAAGGGGCACGTGCTGGGCCCGGTCAGAGTCGAAGGGGACGGCGGCGGAAGGGTCTTCGGAGACTCGAAGGCAGCTGGACTGTTCGCGCTTCTGGTGACATCACCGGGCTGCCGATGCACCAGGAAGGAAATCGCCGAAGTCCTCTGGGATGGCGACGAGAACGCGGGCGGCCGGGTGGACCGCGTCGTCTCCGACCTGCGGAAACAACTGGGCCGGGAGGTCGTGCCCCATGGCGGCAGGTCGGGCTACTGCACACTCCGCGTGCCGGAGGGCGGCGTCGACCTGCTCCGCTTCCGCGACGGGGTGGCGAGGGCCGCGGGGCTGAGCCATCCGGAGCGGTTCGAGCAACTCGGTGTGGCCCTGGAGGAGTGGGACGGTGACGAACCCCTGCGCGGGCTGACCGAGAGCGGTCTCCATCTGCGCCGGGAGGCGCTGCGGGCGGAGTTGATGGCCGCCGTGTACGCCCGGCTGGATGCCGCCTGGAGGTCCAGGCAGGAGAAATGGCTCCGCGAGGAGACGGAGAAATGGTTCGAGCGCGCACCCGAACTGCCTCAGATCTTCCGGTTCTACCTGCTCGCCCACGACGACCTGCCCGAGCGCCGACGTGAACGGCTCATCAAAGGGTGGACGAAGCGCAACGGAAAGCCGGACGCCGACTTGCAGAGCGCCATCGATCAGGTCCGGGGAGTCGCCCACCGGCCGGGCGGGACGCTCCTGCCGCCCGTACCTGACCAGTTGCCCGGCAGCAGACGCAGACCGGTGGGGCAGGACGAGCTGATTCGCAGCCTCGTTGAGGCCGTGTGCGAGGAACAGGACGCCGGCAACCTGGCGTTGGTCCTCATCAGCGGCATGGCGGGTGTCGGGAAGAGCACGGTGGCCCACCACCTCGCCCGTCGGCTTCGGGAACGGTTCCCCGACGGGGTGCTCTACGCCGGACTGAACGGGTTCGCCGACGGAGACGTGCGGCCAGCCGAACCCGACGAGGTCCTGGACGGGTTCCTGGCCGCGCTGCCGCCCTACACCGCGGTGACCGGGCCGGAGAGCAAGAGCAATGCGCTGAGGTCGGCACTGGCTCACCGTTCGGTACTCATCGTCCTCGACGATGCGCTCAACGCCCAGCAGGTGCTGCCGCTGCTCCCTGGCGACGGCACCTGCGCCGTGATCATCACCAGCCGCAATGATCTCTTGCGCCTGCAGTCCGAGAGAAAGGTGCTATTCCGCAAGATGGAGCCGCTGCAAGAGGCGGACGCCCTGGAGGTGCTCCAGGAGAAGGTGTCGGCCGAGGACCGGGCGAAGTACGCCCAGGCCTTCAGCGATCTGGTCCGCCTCTGCGGCCAGCTGCCGTTGGCCCTCGCCGTGGTGGCTCGGCTCCTGGAAGGCGGTGCGCGTCCGCTGCGAACCACTCCCGCCCTGGCGCGGGAGATGAAGGAGGAGCGGGCGAAGCTGGACACCCTGCATCTGCCGGAGCACGAACTGTCCGTCCGTGCCGCGCTGAACTGCTCCGTACGCGTGCTTGGTGAGGAGGCCCGGCTGCTGCTGTGGCAGCTCGCCGTCCACCCCGGGCCCAGCGCCTCCTGGGAGGCGGTGATGGACCTCGGGAGGGCAGTGGGCGAAGGGACGCGCACCGACCGTGCCTTGACGGAGCTCGTGGCGGCGAACCTGGTGGAGCTCCGGGGCGACCGCTATGGGCTGCACGACCTGGTGCGGGCCTTCGCCCGCCAGCACGTGCAGCCGGGGTCGGAGAGCGAGACGGCGTACCTCGAGCGGGCGACCGTACGGCAGGTGCTCGAACACCAGTTGCACAACGTCCGCGCCTGCGACAGGGTGCTCGACCACGAACGCACCCTGCCCATCGGCGAGCCCGACGGGGTCACGGTCACCGACCCCGCAGAACCGGGACAGGCGATGGCGTTCCTGGACGAGGAGTACGCCGCCGTCCAGCGAGGCATCCGATTAGCCATAGGCCAGGGCATCGAACGGTACGAATGGCTGCTTTCGATGGCTCTGGTCACCTATCAGTGGCGCCGCCGCTTCCTCGACGACGCGCTGAAGAACCTTCGGTACGCCGCCGACGCAGCGGAATCCGCCGCCGCCCCGGTCGATTGCGCCATGGTCTACCGGATGCTGGCAGGGACACAGTGGCGGCTCGGCAAGTACGACGCGGCCGTGGGCCACCTGCGCCGGGCCGTCCGGCTCAGCGAGGAGGACCACAGCGAGGCAGGCCGGCTGAGTCTGGCCCGGTCGCTGCACCGGCTCGGGATCACCCTACGCAAGCAGGGCGACCGGACGGGGGCGGAGGAAGCGCTGTGCCAGGCACTGGAGTTGTGCCGGGAGGTATCCGACTCGGTCGGGGAGGCGGCCACTCTGAACGCCCTCGGCGCGCTCCACCACGACCAGGGCGATCATGAGAGGGCGCTCCGCCGGTGCGCCGACGCCCTGTGTGTGGTGGAGCGCACGGTGGAGCGCAGTGGCCTGGCCGACGTGCTGTTCACTCTGGCCAAGGTGCACTTGACGCGCTCCGAGCGGGACGAGGCCGTCTCCCTGTACCGACGGGCCTGCGACATCTACCGCGAACAGGAGAACTGGCCGAACGAGGACAAGGCACGGCTGCTCTTCGCGGACGTCCTGGTGTCCGTCGGCAATTCCGAAGAGGCGGTACGGGAGCTGGAGAGAGTCATCGTGCTGCGAGAGCTGATGGGCGGCAAAGGCGTACGGGAGGTCCGGGAGCTGCTGGAAAGGCTGAGGTGACCCGCCCGCCTGGCGACTGCCGGGTCACCGTCACAGCTGGGGCGGATGTGTTCGGTAGTACTCGGTCGGGTCGGGGCGCAGCCGTTTCGACGGCCGCCGTGAGCCCAGCCGGGGCAGGTACGGGCGGAGCCGGTCGAACACGACGCGGACATCCGCCGGGCGCTCCTCCGCCTCCCACCGGACCATCCACAGCGCGAGGGAGGCGAACTCCGGGGGGAGCTTGGCGAGCAGGTCGGCCGGCAGTACCGGGCCACCCGGTTCCGCCCGCTCCTCCAGTCCGCCGTAGGGCAGCCGCATGACGGTCATCTCCAGCAGAATGCAGCCGAGCCCGAAGATGTCCGCCTGCCGCGTCAAACCTGGAGTGCACGCGTCGGATTGCTCGGGGGAGGCCCAGCCACGCGTGCCGCGCTCGCAGGATGTCTTCACGCCGGCTGTGATCGCGTGGCCCATGTCGATGAGACGGAGACGGCCGTTTGGTTGCACGATGACGTTCTCGGGTTTGAGATCGCAGTGCACCAGATTCCGGTCGTGCACTTCCCGCAGAATTTCGCACAGCTGGCCGATGACGGACGCGACAGTCCCGGGATGCCTGACGGGCCGGGCCGCCAACAGGACATTCTGAAGTTGGCGTCCCTCGACGAATTCCATGACCAGGCATCGACGCCCTCGGTGCGTCCCGGTGGCGATGATCTCGGGAATCGCCTGAATTCCTGTAAGCATTTTCATGCGGGAGCCCTCTTTGAGAAGCTCCCTACCGGCCCAGGAGAAGTCGCTCTCTGGGCCGAGATCCCGGGGCTTCTGAAGCTTCAATGCCACCCTCTCCCCGCTCCTGCGGTCACGGCCCAGGAAAAGGTCGCCCTGACCGCCGTCACCGAACATGTCCAGTACTTCATAACGCTTCTCCACATTGCCGATTTCCTCGATCTCCCTCATGGTCATCCTTCTTTCCTCCGTACGGAAATGGAGCAGGAGATGTCACAGCCATGGCTGCCCCCCGACGGGGTGACCCGCACCTCCGAAGTCATCACGGTATCCACCGGAATGTTCAAGGGAGGAGAATTCCGGTGCCCCGCCGCCGACGCCCTCAAGACCCGCGGCTATCACACCGCCGACCCCGTACCGCGCCGCCGCGAGCGGTTGGAGCACTTCGCCCTCGGCCCCTTCATGGCTGCCTGCGACGCCCGCTTCCGGCCCGGCAGCCCGCCCCGGACGCGTACCGCGCCCCCGCACGACGGCCTGAGGACCTGGACGGACCATGGCGTGAAGATGTACGAGGCAGCCTTCCCCACCGACCCGGAACGCCCCCTGAACGAGGTCCCCGAGCCGTGGACGTACCGCTACCGGCCGTCCGGCCCCGACCCGCGGAACGCCCGGGAGTACCGCTTCACCGTGTGGGGCCGCTGCCTGGCCTCCGCCGATGGTGCCTACCGTGAACTCCGTCTGCCCGTGCACCGCCTGAACCGGGACCTGCCGCCCGACGGATTCACCGCCGCCGTTGCCCTGGTGCTGGCCGAGGGCACCTCCGGGCCGCCGCCGGAGCACGTACGGATCGTGGAGTTCGCGCTGTTCGATGGCCGTACGCGGGAGCTCTTTGCCGGTAGCCGGGAGCAGGCGCTCGCCCGGTACCGCGAGTATGGCCCCGACGCCCTGGCCGGCGTACTGGACGGACGGGAATACCGCCCCGGGTCCGCCTGCGGCGGATGCCCCTACCTTTCGGTCTGTCCGGCCCTGCGCGCGGCGCCCGGACTGTTGGGCATCGAGGCGCCGGACCGGCCCCGCCGCACCTGGTCGGTGACCAACGGACGCAACTACCGGGCTTGCCCGGCCCGCGACCACATGCGCCGACTGCACCTGCCCACGGCGGACTCCGTCGAGCGCGAGGTGACGGCCGAGCGCGGCCGGGCCCTGCACGCCTACCTCGCCGACCGGCATGGCCACGGATCGCCACGACCGTGCACGGTCGAGGTCCCCGAGGAGTGGGTGCCGGACGGGTTCGACCTGCCCGACCACGAACGCACACTCGGCGCCCTCCTGTTGCGGCGGCACGCCGCGGTCTGCCCGCTGCGATGCGTCGGGGATGGGACGGACGTGCGGACCGAACCCCGGGTGGTGCGGCACGACACCGCTGCCGACGTGGTGGTGATCGCCGCACCTGACCTGCTTTACCGGGACGCCGACTCATGGGTATGGCGCGAGACCAAAACCTCCGCCACCGACCGGCGGTCCAACCGCCCCCGGCTGGAGCTCTACCCCCAACTGGCCCTGGCGGTCGTGCTGATCGCCCGCGGTGACCTGGGCGGCGCTCCGTCCCGTGCTCGGGTCGAGCTGGAGGTGCTGCGCCCCGGCGGTGCCGACCTGCAGATCATCGACCCCTTCGCCTCCGCCAACCGGACCGCGGCGGAGGGAGTCCTGCGGGCGATGGTGGCCGACTGGCACGGGGACGACCGCTACGCGGCCGTGCCCGGACGCTCCTGCGAGCGGTGCGAAGTGGCCCGCTGGTGCTCGGCGTCGCCCGCCACCGAGGCCGCGGCATGAGGGTGGGGGCGGCTCGCCGGGCCGGCCGGCCGGACACCGGGGAGGCGTCCGAGTGCGTGGGCAGCGAACTCTTCCAAGAGCTCGCCCGCATGGTGGCGGCCCTCGCCGAGATCCAGGGACTCCGCTCGTTCGCTTTGCCCTATCCCAGCCTCGCCCAGCGTGCGCTGGACCGCACGGTAATGCACTGCCTTGACGTCGGGGAGACACCGCCGAGGAGCCTTCCGGAACTGTGGGAGTGGTGCAGGACCAGGCCGGCCGGCGATCCGCTCTTCGCGGTTCCCGTCTCCCTGGTCACCCCGGGCACGACGCTGGTGCACCGGGTTGGCCGAATGCCGACCCGTTCGTGCCTCGAAATCGCCTCGTACGGGCCGGACGGGGGTGTGGCGGCGCACGCCCGCGCGCTTCTGGACGACCTGGAAGCGCGGTGTGGAAGGGGCGAGCACTACCGGCAGTGCCGGAGGTTCCTGGCCCGCCGCCCCGTGGTCCACCAGCGGGACCGCTTCGGGCTCGGCTGGAACAAGGCCGTCTGGAGCCGGGTCAAGGACCTCTACGGGCCGCTGCCCGAATCCCTGCTTGTCGACGACGTCTTCCTGCTGTGCCCCTCATGCGGGCTCCCCGCGCTGCCCCGGGACGGGGCAGTGCCCGTACCCGGGCCGTCCGACACCGACGCGGAGATCTGGTGCGAGGGGGAGGAATGCCCGCGCGACGACCCTCTGGAACTGATCCGCGAGCCGGACCACGCGTGGATTCTGCGGCGTTCGCTGCGGACGTTCCTCGCACTACCGCACCGGACCGAAGAGGCTGCCCGGGACGCACTGGATCGCGCCGGGATCGACCACGAGGCCCTGTCGGGGCCTCTGTCCGCCTACCGGTTGAGGGGCACCGGTCCCGGAATCGTGGACATCCAGGTGTACGACCGCCTGCAGCCGGCGCTTCTTGCCGCACATCTCACCGACAGCGCGCCCCTCGCGGACCGCACCCTCGTCGTGGTCCCGGACGGGCTCGCCGGGCGGGACGGCTACCGGGAGGCCTTCACCGACGCCCTTCCCGCACTCCTGCGGGACCGGCTGGTGCTCACCACGCCCGTGGACCTCGTGCCCGACCTGGGACGGGCCCGGAAAGAGGAGAAGGACGATGCGTAGCATCACCCCGCCGCTGACCGACGTACTCCGCGCACTCAAGGCGTTCCTGGGGCCGTCCGTCCCGCAGCCTGCCCTGGAAGCCCTGTGCCAGGTGGAACTCGGTCTGTACCTCCAGCAGAAGCTGATGCCGGGCACCCCCGCGGGCAGTGCCTGGGTACTGTTCAGCGGATACGGGTTCGCCGAGGCATACGGAGCACCGCTGCCGCCGGACACCACGCGGACGCTGCGTGTCGCCCGGTATTCGCTGTGGACACTGCGCAGGGGCCGTACCTGGCGCGAGGCGCTGGAGAGCTACCAGCTGTTCGACCCGAGGGTGCGAGGCTACGACGTACCGGACACCGAGTCGCCCGCCACCCGCCGGGAACTCTCCGTCGCCGGCGACCGCTTTCCCGTCTACGAGCAACTGCTGCGTGTCGCCCCGCCGCTCGCGGGCCAACCCATGCCGGTCGCGGGCCAGGGATCGTACGCCTTCCCCGTCAGCCGCACCCTGGCTGTCGTCGACCTGCCGCGCGTTCCCTACACCCCCCTTGTCGCCCACGACATGGACCTGGAACCGGCCGGCGGCGGAGAGCCCCTGGCCTTCACCAGGAAGAGTCTGGAGCGCACCGCGGCGGAGATGGACGCCACGCACGCCCGCGTCGGCGAGGGAAGGCCGCCGTGCTGGCTGGAGCGGCTGCGGGCCTTCGACCTGTCCACCAAGGAGAACGGCACGTTTCACAAGGTCGGCAAGGATGAGGACTTCACGTTCACGATCGACGGGATCCAGCATTTGCTCGGCATCGTCGGCGCGGGCAAGAGCACGCTGCGCGACATCGTCGCCGTCCATCTCGCCAAACTCGGCAAGCGCACCACCATCGTGGTCACCGACGTCGCGGAGGTGCTGAAGCTGGTCCGGCTCTACAATCTTTACACCGACGGCGCCGCACCCGTGCTCGGGTCCTCCGGCCGGGAGCGGCACGCCCAGCGGCTGCACCGTCGGCTGGCAGGCCGAGGCGAGCACCGGCTGCTCGCCCACGACGACCCCGCCTTCGCCTACCTCGGGACCTCCTGCGTGCTCAACGTCAGGCGGCGGGGCGCCACTTCGTCCACCGAGCCGCTCGCCTTCGGCGAGGCGCCCTGCTCCCGGCTCCGGCCACCGTCGGACCCGCGGCGCGACAAAGGCGGTGGACGGGCCTCCGAATGGCAGAAGAGGGTGACGAGCTGCCCGTACTGGTCCGCCTGCCCCCGGCACCATGGAGCCCGCACTCTGGTCGGCGCACTGATCTGGGTGGCCACGCCGGCCGGACTGATCGATGCCTCGCCGCCCCGCCCTCAGAACGGCGAGCGCATCCGCTACCTCGAACTCGCCTGCCGCCGCAGCGACCTCGTGATCATCGACGAGGCCGACCGCGTGCAGATGCAACTCGACCAGACATTCGCACCCGCCGTTGTCCTCGCCAGCGACGAGGACAAGGGCCTCATCGACCAGCTGAGCCGGCACAAGATCCGGGAACTCGCTGCGAGCGGGCGCACCCAGCTCTCCGAACGGGACGTGGAGACCTTCGCCGCCGCCCTCAACACCGCCGCAGCGGCCACTGACCGGCTGTACGCGATGCTCGTCGCCGGGTACGAGCTGCGTGAATGGGTGCGGACGGGCTACTTCAGCGGGTGGACGCTCCAGCTCGGACTGCTCGACGAACGCTACGAACTCCCCGGCGACAGCGGTCCGGAACACCGGAACCATGCCCCCAGGCAGGCCCTCGGCAAGCTTCTCGACGCCTTCCGCGACAACCCCTTCGGCGACCGCCGCCGGAGGACGGAGGAGGACTTCAGCCGGCTGACCGCCCTCCTCAACGAACTGCTTCATACCGGCAACCCGGAGAACACCCGCCGCCATCTGACCGAAGTCATGGACGAGGTTTTCCATATCGACCCGCAGTACATGGCCACCCGGAAGCAGGAGTACCAGGAGAAGTACGACGAGTGGCAGCGCGAGGAGGGGGAACGGCAGAAGAAGCGCGGGAGCCGCCGGAAGCCCGGACCACCGCCACAGACCCCCGAGCAGTGGCGGCAGAAGCTCGCCGAACGCTTCGAGTTCACGCTGCTGCTCAGCGCCCTGGAACCCCCGCTCGCCATGATCAACGCAATGTGGCCCCGCGTCGAGGCCGCCCTGAGCCTGGGCTACAACACGATGTACCGTCGGCCGCTCGACTACGGCCCGATGGTGCCGGAGGCTCCGATGGGCAACGTACTCGGCTTCCAGTTCAGGGTCCCAGGCGAGGACGAGGGCGGAGTCCGCAGCGGCGAGCTGACCTTCTTCCGTTGCAGCGGCGTCGGACGTGAGCTGCTGCGCGCCATGCCTCACCTCGCCTCCGTCGACGGCAGGCCCGGCGCCCATCTGCTGCTCATGTCCGGCAGCAGCTGGGCGGGCGCGTCCAGCCGCTACCACGTCTGCGTGCCGGTCGGTGTCGTCATCGAGCCGTCGGCCGAGGTGACCGAACGCATCGCGGACGAGAGCCTGATGCGCTTCGAGTTCATCGACGACGGCGACGAGAAGCTGCGCCTGTCGGGAACCCACCCGGACGACCGCCCCGAAAAGCTGCGCCGCATCGCCACCCACCTCGGCGCGGGAGAGTACGACGCCCTCGAGGGAGGCCCACTGGAGCGCGAGTTGCTCTCCCTTCCTCCTGGGCGAGACCAGATCCTCCTGCTGGTCGGCAGCTACACCGAGGCGCGCATTGTGGCCGACACCCTGCACAACCTCAACTCCCGCTGGCGCGACAGCGTGCTGTGCCTGGTCTCGGACGATGAGGAGATCGCCCCGGAGGACGAGGCGCCGTCCGCCTACCGCGCCCGGTCACTGCGCCGGGGCGACGTCGAGCACCTGAAGGACCTCGGTGCGGACATCCTCGTGGCGCCTCTGCTGGCCGTGGAGCGGGGCCACAACATCCTCAACGATGACGACGAAGCGGCCATCGGCACGGTCTACTTCCTGGCACGGCCCAATCCGCACCCCGAGGACCTGTCCCTGGCCGTCCACGCCGTCAACGACTGGATCGTCCGCGCCGTCACCGGCGGTGACTTCGACATCTGGGTACGGGGACAGGCCACGATCGAGGAAGGTGCCGACGAGGTCCGCCGCATCGCCCGTTCGCGCTGGTACCAGGTGCTCGCCCGCTCGATGGCGTGGAGCCGCCTCGACGAAGGGGCGCGGGAGCAGGTCACTTGGGACATCCTGGTCCTGATGTGGCAGGTGATCGGGCGGCTGGTGCGCGGCGGCGTACCGGCCCGGGTGGTCTTCGTCGACGCCGCCTTCGCCCCGAACCGCGGAGTCGTACCACCGCGAACCGACACCCCCGCCTCCAGCTTGCTGCACAGCATGCTCGACGTGCTGGACCCGTACTTCGACGGCAGCACGAAGAGCGCGGAGGAGCAGTTCATCGCCCGCGCCCTGTACGAACCGCTCCGGCGCATGCTCACCCGTCTGCTCGTCCCTGCACCCGCCCATCCGTAAGCGCCGAACTTCAGTTTCCAGGAGGCAATGTCGTGTATCACACCATTCGCGTCGCAGCCTACGAACCCGACCCGCTCCTTGGACCGTGGCGGGAGGAGATGAGGGTGCTGCGGCTCGGCGAAGAGTTGCATACCGAGCTCACCAGGATGCACGCCGAGGCGGACAAGGGCTCCGTCCGCCCCGACCGGCTCCCTGTACGCAGGCTCAACTCCCTGCTGCAGGCGATGGCTCCCGGTGTCATCGCGACCGGCCGCAACGCCGGAACGGACGGCTGCCTGCCGTGGCTCTACGCGCGGGAAGCCGTCCCGCGGGAGGTGCTGACGCCGGTGATCGGCACTTGGGCGGCGGGCATGTTCCGGGAGGAGGACGACACCGAAGGCGCCGATCTGGAGCAGAGGCTCCGCTCCGACGACCCGGCCGAGGCCGTCCATCTGCCACATTGGGAGGCCGAATCGGTCGACCTCGCCGAGACCGTGACGTCGGTGGGCGGAACCGCCGAACCCGCCGCGCGGCTCTACAGCCTGCTGCCCGAGTGGATCGCCTTCCGACTGGCCGCCCGGACGTTCCGCACCGGGGGCATCACACTCCGCTTCCGCGTCGAGAGCTCGGGCAATGGTGCGCGACTCGTCTCCTGGCCGCCCCAGCGGTACGAGCGACGGGGGCAGACCTGGTACTACTCGGCCTGCCTCAACATCAGCGTCCACACCGTGCCGTTTGCATCACGGTTTCGCGTCCATGTGTCCACTCAGGTACGTCGGTGGGCCACCCGGCTCGACGTACGCCCCCACCAGCTCGGCGGCACGACCGTCCTACTTGATGCTCCGCTACCGTGGCCGGGAGGGCCGGACCGGGGCTACCGACTGATGGTGAATACTCTCGGCTACGACCGGCGGCTGAAGGAACTGGCCTGGCGCCACCACAGCCCCGCACCGCTCGTGCCCGAGTTGGACATCGTACGCAACTACCCCCAGCCCGAGGCGCTCTTCTCCCACCCGGAACGTTGGATCAACGGGTCCGGAGGCGTGGCGGCCGGCATCGTCTACCACCCGTCGATCGGCCCGCACGAGGTCGGACCGGGGCTGATGCCACGGGAGCGGGCGGATCTGGACGCCTGGGTCGAGCAAGGGTTACGCCCCATGCTGACCCGGGTCCCCGACCTCACGCGGGTCACCCGGAGTAACACCCCCTCATTGCTGCCTCGTGCGCGCGCCGGACGTGACCCGGGCGTCCAGGACGCGCAACTGGCCTTGCAGCGGCGGGCGGCGCTGGCACGCGCACTGAACGGCCGTGCCCTGGAGATCGACATCTTCTGGCAGTCCCCGGAAACTCGTGCGGCACTGCTCGCGGAACTGCCGAAGCTCATTGGCTTCCCTCCCGGGGAGATAGTGGTGCCGGCCGACGACGACACCTGGCGGTGGCGGGGTGAGGGGGTCGAGATCCGCGTACGAGCCCGGCCCGCGGGGACCCTGGCCGATGCCCTGCCGATCTCCCTGGAGCGCAGGCGCCCCAGGGCCGTCCGGCTGGCCGAAGCCGTCGAAGGGCGCTGCCGGCTTGTGGCGGACCAGGGGGTCCCGCGCCCCGACGCGGCCGGAGTCGTGATCACGGAAATCGCCGGAAAGGAGCGCTTCTCCGCCGTCCCGGACTCCGACCCCAAGCATGCGCTGCGCATCGCCTGGGCGCGGCAGGGCCGGCTGAGCCAGTTCGTCAACCTGCCCGACCGCACTGACAGCGGCCTGGAGCACCGGGCCAGGTGGACCTGGCTGGACGTCTTCCGGCAGCTCGGCGCGATCAGCCCGCCCGCCCACCGAGTGGGAGCCGGAGTTCCCGGCGACCTCCAGTACGCGGCGCTCTGGTTCGTACGCCACACCAGGAAGGGACCCACGCGATGCCCCGTCCGCCGGCTGGTCGCGGTGCGGGTCCGCCCCGGGGACGGACCAGGCGTCATCGAGGGGTGGGACGCCGAGCGCGCCGAATGGGTGCCGTACCCGAAGCTGTTGCTGCTGCTCTCCCAGGCAGTGGAACCGGTGGCGGGGGAGGGGGAGGAGGCTGATACGGGAGGGCCTGGCGATGGCGCGGCCGCCCGGGGAGGGCGCCGACCCGCTACCCGCCCGGGCGTGAAGCAGCACAGGCAGCGGGATACCGAGCGGCAGATCCGCGCGCTGCTCTTCCAGCTCCGCGACCGCCCGACGCTGCTGCTGGCGGACGCCGGCAATCTGCGCCAGTGCTGGCCCGGCCTGCGCAACGGTGAACTGGACCGCGACATGCTCAGCTTCGGCACCGAGCCCGCCCAGCGCCACACGCTCTACGGCGAGGACCTGCGGGTGGTGCTTGTACGGGACGCCAATGCACGGGGGGAAGTGGCGGAGTGGTACGCCCGCGATGCCAAGGGCGGGGTCGGCTTCGCCGAGGGTGTGTGGGGGACGGCGGAGACGGGGAGCCGTGTCTTCGCGAGTACGGCCTCGAAGCCGCACACGGTGGCGAAACTGCCGAAGGGACTCATGAAGCTGGCGCCCACGGCACAGGGCCGGACAGCACCCGGGAAGACCGCCTGGAATCCCGGGCAGCTGGAGATCACTGTGCTCGGCTGCCTGTCGGAGAAGGCGCTGGCGGACTCGGGGCGTGAAGGGGACCTGCCTGACCGGCCGGCGGAGTGGGCAACACTCAC
This sequence comes from Streptomyces hygroscopicus subsp. hygroscopicus, assembly GCF_001553455.1. Lineage (GTDB taxonomy): Bacteria > Actinomycetota > Actinomycetes > Streptomycetales > Streptomycetaceae > Streptomyces > Streptomyces hygroscopicus. Next base: position 10,503 of record NZ_BBOX01000193.1, on the reverse strand, counting down.
GCACCAGCTGCGCTACCACGACGACTACCCGCCGCTCGCCCGGCCCCTCCCGCTGCACCTGGCGCGTCTCGCCGGTGAGTACGTGCTTCCGATGGCCGGAACGAAGGAGGAGGGGAGCACGTCATCCGCTCCATGAGCGAGGCGCCGCCTGCATAAGGCGTCCCAACGATCGACGCCGATAAGAACTAATGTTCCCTCGTGTGAGTGCCAAAGGCTGAACGTGACCGCGGGTGACGGCGTCTGGTGCACTCCTTGCTGAGATCACCGCGCGCTATTGTTTTCTCCGCCGTGACGCCCGTTTGACGCTCTGCGCGCCTGTGTCCCCAGGCGAGACAAGAGATTGCACTTGACCTGCGATTTTCTCTGGGCTCACCCGGGCGACATGCTTCCGGTCACGCACCACGTGGAGTGCGTAGCGATCCTCGAACCTGCGCAGAAGCGCCCTTGGTCAGTGGTACACGTACTGGCTCAAGGGAAGGATTTCGCCGCGACGGCAGAGGCCGCCGGGAATTCCCTGCCCGCGGATTTGCCCCGCGGCTTTTCCCGGCCGCGGCCTTTCCCGCCAGTGGCCGGACGGCAGAACCGCGGCGGGGTGGCGGTACCCACCACCGGCAGTCCTGCGCGACCGCCGGAACGAGTACCCGCTGCCGAACGGATGAAACGCTGATACTGTCCAATGTGGCCGCATAGCCATGCCCGTGGTGCCGAAGAGGGACCGCGGACGTAAAATGACGTAAGTAATGCCACCCAGACGCCACATGGTTGTCGCGAGCACGTGGCCGAATCGTCAGTAATTCCTCCCCGGCAAACTCGGCAAACAGGAATGTGCCGCATCGGGCATTCCCGGTCGGTGTACGAAACCCCCACAGAACTGCTGCGGAGATGCTCCTCCCGTGTCGATGAGGCAGAGGTGCTGGTTCTATGGCGACGCTGACGCAATCCATGGGCGCACCCGCGATCGAGGACGGTGCCGCGGTCTGGCGCATTGCCCGCGAATCCGGGGTGCTCGACACGAACTCCTCCTACAGCTACCTCCTGTGGTTCCGGGACTTCGCCGGGACCTCCGTGGTCGCGCGGGAGCCGGGCGGTGCGCCGATCGGTTTCGTCACCGGCTACCGCCGGCCCGATCGGCCCGGCACGCTCGTCATCTGGCAGGTCGCGGTGGACCCGGAACAGCGGGGACGCGGGCTGGCCGGCGCCATGCTGGACCACCTCACCGCCCGTCCGCACGCACGGGGCGTCCCCCGGAGCATGGAGACGACCATCAGCCTGCAGAACACCGCGTCGCAGCGGTTGTTCCACTCCTTCGCCGACCGGCACCGGGCGTCGGTGGAACGGGAGCTGCTGTTCCCGGCAGCGCTTTTCCCCGATTCCCATGAGGCCGAGTATCTGTACCGCATCGGACCACTGCGCTAGCCGGCGCATCGTCGGCAGGATCTGGCGTGTGCGGACTCTTCCCGCACCGAGGAGCGTGTGTCATGACGACCAACCAGCCCGACCTGAGCGTCTTCGAGACCCTGGAATCGGAAGTACGCAGCTACTGCCGCGGCTGGCCCACCGTCTTCGAGCGGGCGCAGGGCAGCCACCTCCACGACGAGGACGGCCGCAGCTATCTCGATTTCTTCTCGGGCGCCGGGTCACTCAACTACGGCCACAACAATCCCGCGTTGAAACGCGCGCTCGTCGATTACCTCGAGGGTGACGGCATCACCCACAGCCTGGACATGGCCACCACCACCAAGCGGGCTTTCCTGCGGGCTTTCCAGAATCTGGTGCTGTCCCCGCGGGCGCTGCCGTACAAGATGATGTTCCCCGGTCCGGCCGGTACCACCGCGGTCGAGGCCGCGCTGAAGCTGGTCCGCAAGGTGAAGGGGCGCGAGGCGGTCGTCTCGTTCACCAACGCCTTCCACGGCATGACGCTCGGAGCGCTGGCCGTCACCGGGAACGCCCTCAAACGGGCCGGGGCGGGTGTTCCACTGGTCCACGGCACTCCCATGCCGTTCGACCGCTACCTCGACGGCCGGACCCCGGACTTCCTGTGGTTCGAGCGGCTGCTCGAGGACCAGGGTTCGGGTCTGGACAAACCCGCCGCCGTGATCGTCGAGACGGTGCAGGGCGAGGGCGGGGTCCATGTGGCCCGGTCCCCGTGGCTGAGGGACCTCGCCGGTCTGTGCCACCGGCACGACATGCTGCTGATCGTGGACGACATCCAGATGGGCTGCGGACGCACCGGCGCCTTCTTCTCCTTCGAGGAGGCGGGCATCACCCCGGATGTGGTCACCCTTTCGAAGTCCATCAGCGGCTACGGCCTGCCGATGTCACTGTGTCTCTTCCGGCCCGAGCTGGACGTGTGGGAGCCGGGCGAGCACAACGGAACCTTCCGCGGCAGCAACCCCGCCTTCGTCACGGCGACCGCCGCCCTCCACACCTACTGGACCGACGACGGGATGGAGAAGCAGACCAGGGTCCGCGGCGAACAGGTCGAACAGGCGCTGCACGCGATCCGCGACGAGCACCCGCGGCTCGGCGCCGAGGTCCGCGGCCGTGGCCTGGTGTGGGGCCTGGCATTCGCGGACGCCTCCCGCGCGGCGGCCGTGGCCCGCCGCGCGTTCGACCTGGGGCTGCTGGTCGAGACGTCCGGGCCGCGGGACGAGGTCGTCAAGCTGCTGCCGGCCCTCACCGTCGCCCCGCAGGAGCTGGACGAGGGGCTGCGGATCCTCGCCCGATCGGTACGGGAAACGGGCTGAGCAAGAGAAAGGCGCAGTCACGTGATTGTCCGGTCCTTCGCGGAGATTCAGAACACCGAGCGCCATGTGCGGGCCGCCTCCGGCACCTGGGAGAGCAAGCGCATCGTGCTCGCCCGGGAGAAGGCCGGCTTCTCGCTGCACGAGACCCTGCTGTACGCGGGGACGGAGACGTCGATGTGGTACGCGCACCACGTCGAGGCGGTGCTGTGCCTCGCGGGAACGGCCGAACTCACCAATGACGAGACGGGCGAGACCCACTGGATCACACCCGGCACGATGTACCTGCTCGACGGGCACGAGCGGCACACGCTGCGCCCCAAGACGGACTTCCGGTGCGTGTGCGTCTTCAACCCGCCCCTGACCGGGCGGGAGGACCACGACGAGAACGGCGTCTATCCGCTGCTGCCGGAGGAGGCTGACCATGACGATGACCAGGACCACCGCGGCTGAGCGGGACCTGTACCCGACCCGGGGCAGCCGTGAGGTCGTCACGCCCCGCCAGGATCCGGTCGTCCACGGGCCGCTCACCCCTGACCTGGAGCCGTACGAGCGGGACGGCTTCCTCACCGTCGGACAGCTGCTGACCGGGGACGAGGTCGCGGAGTACCGCGCCGAGCTGGACCGGCTGGTCCGCGACCCGGCGCTGCGCGCGGACGAGCGCCGCGTCGTCGAACCGAGGTCGCGGGAGGTGCGGTCGGTGTTCGAGGTCCACAAGCTCAGCGAGATCTTCTCGAACCTGGTGCGCGACGAGCGCGTGGTGGGCCCGGCCCGCCGGATCCTCGGCTCCGACGTGTACGTCCATCAGTCCCGGATCAACGTCAAACCGGGCTTCGGCGCGTCCGGCTTCTACTGGCACTCGGACTTCGAGACCTGGCACGCGGAGGACGGACTGCCGCGGATGCGGGCGGTGTCCGTGTCGATCGCGCTGACCGAGAACCACGACACCAACGGCGGCCTCATGATCATGCCGGGGTCGCACAAGACGTTCATCGCGTGCGCCGGCCGGACGCCGAAGGACAACTACAAGAAGTCGCTCCGGACGCAGGACGCGGGCACACCGTCCGACCGGGCGCTGAGGCGCCTCGCCGACGAGCACGGCATCCGCCTGTTCACCGGTCCCGCGGGCTCGGCGACGTGGTTCGACTGCAACTGCATGCACGGCTCGTCCGACAACATCACGCCGTATCCGCGCAGCAACGTCTTCATCGTGTTCAACAGCGTGCTCAACACGGCGGTGGAGCCGTTCGCGGCCCCCCTCCGGCGGCCCGAGTTCATCGGAGCGCGGGACTTCACACCGGTCCGGTAGCCAGCGCGCGGGCGGGAACGTGCGTGGGTCCGCGGTCTTCTTCCGGCGGTGGCGGCGGTTCGGTGCCTCTCGCCGTCGCCGCCGTTCGCCGTCGTCGCCGTTCGCCGTCGTCGTCTGCGGTCGGTGCTCGTCGGCGGTGCCCGCGCTCGGCGCCCGTGGTCGGTGCTCGTGGTCGGGGCCCGCGCTCGGTGCTCGTCGTCGCCGTCCGTGGTCGACGCTCGTCGGCGGTGCCCGTCGTCGCCGCCCGCGGGCACCGGGAAGCCCCCGCCGCCGGGGAGGGGCCGGCGCCCCTCAGCTGCGACCACCTGGTCCAGCTGTGGCCCGCCGTGCGCTGATCGCCGCGCTCGCCCGCTTCTCCGCCACCACTTCGGCCGTGCGCCACGCGGCGGACGTCAGCGCCCGTGCGCGGCCACGATCCAGAAGGTGTGGTCCGCCATGGCCCCCGTGCCGTCCTCAACTCCCTGATCACCGGGCACCCGCGGGATCTCGGCTCCCTGATCACCGGGCGTCCGCTGTAGCTCCCTGATCACCGGTTAACCGCTGTCCCTTGGTCATCATCAGCCACCACGGCTATCCCCCGATGGTAGGAAGATACGGAAGGCGTAACGGTTCGGCGGTATGTGCCACAGATATGTTCCGGGACATGAGCGTATCCGGGCTGCTGCCCGCCAGGACCGAACTGCGTCCCGTTGTCTCCGAGTTGAGGCTGTCGGCCTTCAAGACCCACCGCCGTGCCGCCTTCCGGCTGGGCCCGCTGACCCTGATCTCCGGGCCGAGCGGAAGCGGTAAGTCCGGCGTGCTGGAGGCGTACGCGGCGCTCGCGCGGCTCGCGAGCGGAGCCCGGCTCGCGGAGGTGTTCCGCGAGCCGGCGGCGTACATCCCGCGCCGGGCGCGGCCGGACCGGCAGGGGCGGCGCGGCTTCCGCATCGGCTGCACCGTGGACGGCCCGGTCGGGCCCGTGCGGCTCGATGTCGCCGTACAGGCCGAGCCCGAACTGCGGATCGTGGGCGAGCGGATGACGGGCGCGGGAGAGACCCTGCTGGAGACGGCGCTGCGCGACCCGGGGCGGCGCTGTGTGCAGGCCGCCTGGCACACGGCGGGAGCCGTCGCGGTCACCCGCGCCCCGCTGCCCGACGACCGGCTGGCGACCTCGCTGCTGCCCCTGCGGGTGGCGGGCACGACGGAGGGGCAGCGGCTCGCGCTGGCCGCCGCCGAGCAGGTGGTCATCGCGCTGCGCTCGGTCTTCCCCTGCGATCCGCGGCCGGAGCGGATGCGGGCCCCGGCGGCGCCGAGGGACGGGCGGCTGCGCGGCGGCTGCGAGAACCTGGCGGCGGTGCTGCGGCGGACCAGCCGGGAGTGCGGTACGCGCCATGCGGCGCTGGTCGCGGCGGTCCGGGCCGGATGCGCCGGACCGGTCGAGGGCCTGGTCACGGAGGGGTACGCGGACGGGGCGGTGCGGGCCCTGGTCGAGCAGGGGGAGCTCGGCGCGATGCCCGTGGAGCGGCTGGGCGACGGCGAGCTGCGCTATCTCGCGCTCGCGCTGGTACTGCTGACCGGGCCCGGTGTGCTGGCCGTGGACCCGGCGGCCGATGTGCTCCCCGCGCGGCAGGTGCTGACCGTGCTGGCCGACGGTTTCGACCGGTGTCTGGACCGGCGACAGGCGCGGGAGCTCCTGGGGGTGGCGGCCCGGATGTGCGCACGGGGGCACATCCGGCTCGTGGGGACGGTGGGAGACGTGACGGGGGCGGTCGGGGACGCCCCCGTCACGGTGGTAGACCTGGGGCGTGAGCGAGTTCCATGAGAGTGAGCGACGAACCGACGGCCTGGACGTGGCGGCGCTCCAGCGCAGACTGGCCGCCTTCGCGGCGGCCCGCGACTGGCAGCAGTACCACACGCCCAAGAACCTCGCGGCAGCGCTGAGCGTCGAGGCGTCGGAGCTGGTGGAGATCTTCCAGTGGCTGACGCCGGAGCAGTCGGCGCGGGTGATGGAGGACGAGGTCGCGGCGGCCCGGGTCGAGGACGAGGTCGCGGATGTGCTGGCGTATCTGCTCCAGTTCTGCGAGGTGCTGGGGATCGACGCGCTGGCGGCGCTCTCCGCGAAGATCGACCGGAACGAGGGGCGGTTCCCGGTGAACGGCGGGCGCTGACGGCGCGGGGCTGGACACTGACAGTTTGAAGAGCGGGCGCTGACGGCGAGGGGCGGCCGCTCAGTACGAGGGGCGGCCGTTGAGGGTGCGAGGGTGGCCGCTCACCGTGAGGGGCGGCCGTTGAGGGTTCGGAGGGCGGGTGCTCACCGCGAGGGGCGGGGGCCGACCACGAGCGGTCGCAGCCGCCGTGAACGGTCAGTGAACGGGGGCCGCGGCGGTGAACCGGTTTCGCGGACGGCGGCCGTGGGCCCCTGACACCTCCATCCGTCACTCTCCGTGGTGAAAAAGTTATCCACATCGCAACTGTTGTCAACAGATTCCTGAATTCCCCTAGCTTTTCGGCCTGTTAGTCATCACTCTGGGTAGTGGAGGAGAGACGGGTGCGAGGAGTCCGTTGAGAGGGGTGCGGGGAATGGACGCGATGCGGCTGATCGGTGTCACCCGGCATGCCCTGGCGAAGGCCGGGAGCGTGCACGACATCGTGGCCGAAGCCTGGCAGGTTCAGGCGCTGGCCGAGGCGGTCGGCGGATATTTCGTGGTGAGTGGCCCGGCGGCCGCGCGAGCGGAGGCGCGCGGTCTGTGCGAGGCCGGTGGGCGGGCGCGCGGCGCCCTGTTCCGTCCGGCGTTGCACCATCCCGCGCTGCGCGGCGGGGGCTTACGGGCCGCGCAGCTCTCGGAGGTGCGCGATCCGAGAGGGGTGCTGCTGGCGCTGGGAGATCTGCTCGCGGAGGCGGGATTCGCGCTGGTCGGCGTGGCCTCCAACACGGAGGAGGAGGCGCTGTACTGGCAGTGCGTGGAAGCGATCGACGCGGCGGACGAGGCCAGGGACCGGGTGCACGGGATGCTCAGGCACCTCACGTTCCGCGAGTGGGGTGGGGAGTGGGGCGGTGCCGCATGAGGAGGCAGGATGGGGGGCATGGATCTTCGCATCTTCACCGAGCCCCAGCAGGGCGCGACCTACGACACTCTGCTCACCGTCGCCAAGGCCACCGAGGACCTGGGCTTCGACGCCTTTTTCCGCTCCGACCACTATCTGCGCATGGGAAGCGTGGACGGCCTTCCCGGCCCCACCGACGCCTGGATCACCCTGGCCGGGCTGGCTCGCGAGACCCGGCGGATCCGGCTGGGCACCCTGATGACCGCCGCCACCTTCCGGCTGCCCGGTGTGCTGGCGATCCAGGTCGCGCAGGTCGACCAGATGTCGGGCGGTCGTGTCGAGCTGGGTCTGGGCGCGGGCTGGTTCGAGGAGGAGCACAGCGCCTATGGGATCCCCTTCCCCAAGGAGAAGTTCGCGCGGCTGGAGGAGCAGCTGGCCATCGTCACCGGGCTGTGGCAGACGCCGGTCGGCGAGACCTTCGGCTATGACGGCGCCCACTACCAGCTGGTGGACTCCCCGGCGCTGCCCAAGCCCGCGCAGAGCAAGGTGCCGGTGCTGATCGGCGGCCACGGGGCGACCCGCACCCCGCGGCTGGCCGCTCAGTACGCGGACGAGTTCAATATGCCGTTCGCCTCGGTCGAGGACAGTGAGCGCCAGTTCGGCCGGGTGCGGGAGGCGGCCGAGGCCGCCGGCCGCAAGGGCGACGACCTGGTCTACTCCAACGCGCTCGTGGTGTGCGTGGGCAAGGACGACGCCGAGGTCGCCCGGCGGGCCGCGGCGATCGGCCGGGAGGTCGATGAGCTGAAGGGGAACGGGCTGGCGGGCTCCCCGGCCGAGGTCGTCGACAAGATCGGCCGCTATGCGGAGGTGGGCGCCTCCCGGATCTACCTCCAGATGCTGGACCTCCAGGACCTCGACCACCTGGAGCTGATTTCCTCGCAGGTCCAGGCCCAGCTGGGCTGAGCGAACCATCAGGAGTGCCCGTGACGTCCATACCCCCTTCGTCCCTCGCCGCCGCGTTGCGGCATGGACCGCTCGTTCTCGACGGCGGGCTGTCCAACCAGTTGGAGGCTCAGGGCTGCGATCTCTCCGACGAGCTGTGGTCGGCCCGGCTGCTGGCCGATGACCCGGGGCAGATCGAGGCGGCCCACACCGCCTACGCACGGGCGGGCGCACGGGTGCTCATCACCAGCAGCTATCAGGCCACCTACGAGGGCTTCGGTCACCGGGGCGTGGGCCGCGAGGAGGCCACGGCGCTGCTGCGGCGCAGTGTCGAGCTGGCGCGCCGGGCAGCCGAGCGGGCAGTGGCTGACCGGGCGGCTGCCGAGCGGTCGGCTACTGACCGGGCGGTTGCCGAGCGGGCGGTTGCCGAGCGGGCGGGCGCGGCCGACCGCGGCGCGGAGCCGGTGTGGGTCGCCGCCTCCGTCGGCCCCTACGGGGCGATGCTGGCGGACGGCAGCGAGTACCGCGGGCGGTACGGGCTGAGCGTGGCCGAGCTGGAGCGGTTCCACCGGCCGAGGATCGAGGCGCTGGCCGCGGCCGGGCCCGATGTGCTGGCGCTGGAGACGGTGCCGGACGCGGATGAGGCCGCGGCGATGCTGAGGGCGGTCGAGGGATGCGGGGTGCCGGTGTGGCTCTCCTACAGCATCGCGGGGGAGACCACCCGGGCCGGGCAGCCATTGCGGGACGCGTTCGCCGTGGCCGCGGGGGTCGACCAGGTGATCGCCGTGGGCGTCAACTGCTGTGAGCCGGGCGACGCCGACCGGGCCGTGGAGATCGCGGCCGACACCACGGACAAGCCCGTGGTGGTCTATCCGAACAGCGGAGAGGAGTGGGATGCCACGGCACGGAGCTGGCGTGGCCGGGCGACCTTCGACCCGGGCCGGGTGACGGCATGGCATGACGCGGGGGCGCGGCTCATCGGCGGCTGCTGCCGGGTGGGGCCGGAGCGGATCGCGGAGCTGGCGGCCATGGTGAGAAACCATTAGGTGGCGGGCGCTTCGCCCGGCGATACTCGGACGGGTGTTCTTGACGATAACCACCACCGGCACCGCCGAGCGCCCCGCGACCGACCTCGGGTTTCTGCTGCACAAACACCCCGACAAGGCCCAGCGGTTCTCGACCTCCCACGGCACCGCACATGTCCTCTATCCCGAGGCGACCGCGGAACAATGCACCGCGGCGCTGCTGCTGGAGGTGGACCCCGTGGCGCTGGTGCGACGGGGCCGTGGCAAGGGCCGGGGCGGCGCCCCCGACTCCGCGCTCGCGCAGTACGTCAACGACCGCCCCTATGCCGCCTCCTCACTGCTGGCGGTCGCGCTGAGCGCGGTCTTCTCCAGCGCGCTGAAGGGCCAGTGCAAGGCCCGGCCCGAGCTGCCGGAGCGGCCGCTGCCGCTGCGGATCGAGGTGCCCGCGCTGCCCGCCCGGGGCGGCGCCGCCCTGGTCGAGCGGCTCTTCGCCCCGCTGGGGTGGGCGGTGACGGCCGAGCCGGTGGCGCTGGACGAACAGTTCCCGCACTGGGGCGACTCACGGTACGTACGGCTGGTGCTGGAGGGCGAGCTGCGGCTGGCGGACGCCCTGCGCCATCTGTATGTGCTGCTGCCCGTGCTCGACGATGCCAAGCACTACTGGGTCGCCACGGACGAGGTGGACAAGCTGCTGCGCTCCGGCGAGGGCTGGCTGGAGCACCACCCCGAGCAGCGGCTGATCACCAACCGCTATCTGGCCCGGCGCTGGTCGCTGACGCGCAGTGCGCTGGAGCGTCTGGAGCTGGCGCGGCTCGCCGAGGCCGACGACACCGAGGCGGAGGAGATCGACAACGCCGTCGATGCCCCGGCGGCCGAGCTGATGGAGGGGGACGAAGGCGCAGAGGGGCCCGGGAAGCCGGTTCCGCTGGCGGTACGGCGGCGCGAGGCGATACTCGACGCCCTGCGTGAGGTCGAGGCGGCCCGGGTGGTCGATCTCGGCTGCGGTCAGGGCCAGTTGCTGGGGGAACTGCTCAAGGACACGCGGTTCACCGAGATCGTGGGCGTCGATGTGTCGATGCGCGCGCTCAACGAGACGGCACGGAGGCTGCGGCTGGACCGCATGTCCGAGCGGCAGTCGGCCCGGCTGAAGCTGACCCAGGGCGCGCTCACCTACACCGACTCCCGGCTCGCCGGATATGACGCGGCGGTCCTCAGCGAGGTGATCGAGCATGTGGACCCGCCCCGGTTGCCCGCCCTGGAGCACGCGGTGTTCGGCGCCGCACGGCCCAAGGCCGTCGTGGTGACCACGCCCAATGTCGAGTACAACGTGCGCTGGGAGACCCTGCCCGCCGGGCGGATGCGCCACGGGGACCACCGTTTCGAATGGACGCGGGTGGAGTTCCGGGACTGGGCGGGGGAAGTGGCCGAACGGCACGGCTACACGGTGGAATTCCGCCCC
>NZ_BBOX01000192.1 GCF_001553455.1 Streptomyces hygroscopicus subsp. hygroscopicus | reverse complement strand
CGGCTACACGGTGGAATTCCGCCCCGTCGGTCCTGAGGACCCCGAGGTGGGCCCGCCCACCCAGCTTGCGCTGTTCCGTGTCGGCGCCGAGGGCGGCGGCGACGGCCCGCACATCCGCCGCGCGGCCGACCGCCCGGACCGTGCCGACCGCGCTGGCGTGGCCGATCGCCCGGACCGTGCCGATCGCCCGGACCGGGCCGGGCGGGCTGGCCTGGCCGACCGCGCCGCCATGACCTGTACGCCCGGCACGGCCACCGCGACCACTGCGGTGGGGGCGGTCACGGCGACCACTGCGGTGGGGAGGGCCACTGCGTCCACTGCGGTGGGGGTGGTCACGGCGACCACTGCGGTGGGGGCGGCGACCGCGGCCACTGTGGCGGGGGCGGCGACCGCGACCACCGCGGCGGGGACGACCGGCACGGCCACCGTGGCGGGGGCGGTCACGGCGACCACTGCCGTGGGGACGACTACCGCGGTTACCGCGACCACCGCGAAGGAGGCAGCAGCATGACCGAGGAGAAGCGCCCCATCGGCGTGCCCGACCTGTCCCTCGTGGTGCTCGTCGGCACCACCGGCTCCGGCAAGTCCACCTTCGCCCGGCGCCACTTCCTGCCCACCCAGATTGTCTCCTCCGACGTCTGCCGAGGGCTGGTCGCCGACGACGAGAACGATCAGAGCGCCACCCCCGACGCCTTCGACGTCCTCCACTACATCGCGGGCAAGCGGCTCGCCGCCGGACGGCTGACCGTCGTGGACGCCACCAACGTCCAGAGCGAGGCCCGCCGCAGCCTGATCAAGCTCGCCCGCGAGCACGACGTCCTGCCCGTGGCGATCGTCCTCGACGTCCCCGAGGGCGAGTGCGCCCGGCGGAACGCCCAGCGCCCAGACCGCGCCGGGCAGCCGGGCCATGTCATCCCCCGCCAGCGCCGCGAGCTGCGTCGCTCCCTGAGGTCCCTGGAGCGCGAGGGGTTCCGCAAGGTGCACATCCTGCGCGGCGTCGAGCAGATCGAGGCCGCGGAGATTGTCACCGAGCGCCGCTACAACGATCTGCGCCACCTCACCGGCCCGTTCGACATCATCGGCGACATCCACGGCTGCCGTTCCGAGCTGGAGACCCTGCTGGGCAAGCTCGGCTACGCCCTGCGCCGCGACGACCTCGGCCGCCCGGTCGACGCCAGCCACCCCGGGGGCCGTACGGCGGTCTTCGTCGGCGACCTCGTCGACCGCGGCCCCGACAGCCCCGGGGTGCTGCGCCTGGTGATGGGCATGGTCGCCTCCGGCGCGGCCCTGTGCGTGCCCGGCAACCACGAGAACAAGCTCGGCCGCTATCTCAAGGGCCGCAAGGTGCAGGTCACCCACGGCCTCGCCGAGACCGTGGAGCAGCTGGACCGGGAGCACGCCGCGGACCCGGGCTTCGGCGACCGGGTGCGGGAGTTCATCGAGTCGCTGATCAGCCACTACGTGCTGGACGGCGGGAAGCTGGTGGTGTGTCACGCCGGGCTGCCCGAGAAGTACCACGGCCGCACCTCCGGCCGGGTCCGCTCGTACGCCCTCTACGGGGACACGACCGGGGAGACCGATGAGTTCGGCCTGCCCGTGCGCTACCCCTGGGCCGAGGACTACCGCGGCCGCGCCGCCGTCGTCTACGGCCACACCCCTACCCCCCGCGCCTCCTGGCTCAACAACACCATCTGCCTCGACACCGGCTGTGTCTTCGGCGGCCGGATGACCGCGCTGCGCTGGCCGGAGCGCGAGCTGGTGGACGTCGCGGCCGAGCGGGTCTGGTACGAACCGGTGAAACCCCTGACCAGCGAGGCCCCCGGCGGTGCCGACGGCCGCCCGCTCGACTTGGCCGATGTGCGGGGCCGCCGGATCGTCGAGACCCGCCACATGGGCCGGATCGCGGTCAAGGAGGAGAACGCGGCGGCGGCGCTCGAGGTCATGAGCCGGTTCGCGGTCGACCCTCGGCTGCTCGGCTATCTCCCGCCCACCATGGCGCCGACCGCCACCTCCAAGGAGGGGGCCGGTGACGCAGCCGCCGATGAGGGCTTCCTCGAGCATCCGGCGGAGGCGTTCGCCGCCTACCGCTCGGACGGGGTCCGTCAGGTGATCTGCGAGGAGAAGCACATGGGCTCCCGCGCGGTGGCGCTGGTCTGCCGTGACGCGGACGTCGCACGGGAGCGGTTCGGCGTGCCGGACGGTGTCTCCGGTGCGCTCCACACCCGTACCGGACGGCCGTTCTTCGACGACGCGGCGCTCACGGAGACCGTGCTGCGCGGGCTGAGCCGCTCCCTCGACGGGGCCGGGCTCTGGCAGGAGCTGGACACCGACTGGCTGCTGCTGGACGCCGAGCTGATGCCGTGGTCGCTCAAGGCCGAAGGGCTGCTGCGCAACCAGTACGCGGCGGTGGGTGCCGCCTCGCGCGCCGTCTTCCCCGGCGTCCTGGCGGCGCTGGAGGGGGCGGAGGCGCGCGGTGTCGAGGTGTCCGCCCTGCTCGGCAAGCAGCGCGAACGCGCGGCGGACGCGGCGGCGTTCACCGATGCCTACCGGCGGTACTGCTGGCCGGTCGACGGGCTGGACGGCATCCGGATGGCGCCGTTCCAGATCCTGGCCGTCCGGGGCCGCAACCTCGCCACCGCCCTTCCGCACGACCGGCAGCTCGCCCTGATCGACCGGATGATCGAGGCCGAGAAACCGGCCGCCGACGGCTCCCGGCTGCTGGCCCCCACCCGCCGGCTGATCGTCGACACCGAGGACGAGGCATCGGTCGCCGAGGGCGTGCGGTGGTGGCTGGACCTGACGGCGGCGGGCGGCGAGGGCATGGTGGTCAAACCCCTCCAGGGCTTCGTCCGCAAGGGTGACGGCCGGCTGGTCCAGCCGGGTGTGAAATGCCGGGGCCGCGAGTATCTGCGGATCATCTACGGCCCGGAGTACACCCGCCCGGAGAACCTGGAACGGCTGCGGGTGCGCCATCTGGGCCACAAGCGCTCACTCGCCCTGCGGGAGTACGCGCTGGGGCTGGAGGCGCTGGACCGGCTGGCGGAGGGCGAACCGCTGTGGCGCGTCCACGAGGCCGTGTTCGCGGTGCTCGCGCTGGAGTCCGAGCCGGTGGACCCGAGGCTGTAGCGACCGGGGCCCGCGGCAGGGCACCCGATCCGGATCCGGATCCGGATCGGGTGCGGCTTTGGGCACGGATTTAGGTGCGGCTTTGGGCACGGATCTGGGTTCGGGTTCGGACCCGGGTGCGGGCGCGGGTTCCGATCCGGTTCGGCTTCCGGTGCGGTGCGGGTTCCGATCCGGTGCGGCTTCCGGTGCGGCTCCGGTTCGATCCGGGTCCGGATCGTGGTTCCGGCCAGGTCCGGGGTTGGGTTGGGTGGCCCTGGGGCGGATGGGGGCCGGGACGCGGCCCCGCACCCGGGCCACTGTCGTGGACCACGTCATGGAGCCACTGTCGTGGCCGACCCGGGGCCCACGGCGGTGGGCCGAGCGGGGGAACCATCGCGGGTCGCCGGGTCGCCGGGTCGCCGGGTCGCCGGGTCGCCGGGTCGCCGGGTCGCCGGGCCGCCGCCACGGCTCGGCGCGGGCTGCCGCGGTGAGCCCCGCCGCGGGCCTGGTGCAGCTACCCGGCCCAGTGCCGCGGGGCGTCAGACGGCCGGTGCCCGGGACTCCTGCGGCTCCCGGCCTTGTGGGGTGCGGAAGCCCTGGGGGCGTGGGTTCCGGGTTGGCCTGTCCTGGGTTTGTGGGGTGCGGGAGTCCTGGGCTCGTGGGTTCCCGGTTCGTATGTCCTCGGTTTGCGGGTTCCCGGTCCGCGTGGCTTGGGCTTGTGGGTCCCGGGCCTGTGACTCCTCGTCCTGGAGGGCACGGGCCCGGAACGAGCGGCGGTAGTCGTGTGGCGGCACCCCCACCGCTCGGGCGAAGTGGCGGCGCAGATTGGCCGCCGTCCCCAGCCCGCACAGCTCCGCGATCCGGTCCACCGGCAGATCACCGCCCTCCAGCAGCGCACGGGCCCGTGCGATCCGCTGGCCCTGCAGCCAGCGCAGCGGGGTCGTGCCGGTGGCCGCGTGGAAGCGGCGGGCCAGTGTGCGCGGGCTGGTGTGGGCGCGGCGGGCGAGGTCGGCGACGGTCAGCGGTTCCTGTAGCCGCTCGGCGGCCCAGTGCAGCAGCGGGGCGAGCGAGTCGTCGGTGCGCTCCGGCAGCGGCGCCTCGATGTACTGGGCCTGGCCGCCCGGCCGATGGGCGGGGGCGACGAGCTGCCGGGCCAGGGTGTTCGCCGCCTCGATGCCGTAGTCCTCGCGCACCAGGTGCAGACAGACGTCGATGCAGGCGGTGGACCCCGCCCCGGTCAGCACATCGCCGTGATCGACGTAGAGCACGGACGGATCCAGCCGCACGGACGGATAGCGCTCGGCGAACAGCGATGCGTACATCCAGTGGGTGGCCGCCGTACGGCCGTCGAGAAGTCCGGTCGCGGCGAGGGTGAACGCGCCCGAGCACAGCGACACGACCCGGGCTCCGCGCCGGTGGGCCTCGCGCAGCGCGTCGATCAGCTCCTCGGGCGGATCGCCGCGCACATCGGCCGAGGCCGGGACGATCACCGTATGCGCGGAGATCAGCTCCTCGGTGCCGTACGGGGTGTGGGCGGCGAACCAGGAGCGGGCGGCGACCGGGTCACCGGCCCCCTCGCCGCCCGGTCCGATCGCGCAGACTCGCAGGTCGTACCAGGGGTCGGGGAGTCCGGGCCGATCAGTGCCGAAGACGTGGCAGGGCACCGCCAGGTCGAAGATCGGCATGCCCGGGGTGACGGCTAGGGCGATGGACCGGTGGTGAGCGGACATGGCAGGAATGTAGCGCATGCTGTCACTCCTGCCACTCGTTCCGCCATGCCCCGGAGCCGATGCTGGGTGGGCATGACGATCTTTTCCTCGAAGTCGCAGGGGAGGGGTGCACCCGTGGCCGCCTCCGATGCGGCTCGCGATCCCGACTCCGGTGCGGCATGCGATGCCGCTCCCGACGTGGGATGCGATCTTGTGCCTGATGCCGCTCCGGATGCCGTCCCTGACGCGGTCCGCGATCCAGCTCCTGACGGGGCCCGCGATCCCGCCCCCGACGCGGCTCGCGATCCTGCCCCCGACGCCGCTCCGGATACCGTCCCCGACGCGGTCGCTGCTCCCGGCTCCGGCGCGACGTCCGCCGCCGGCGCGGCCCCCTCCTCCGCTCCCGACCCCAGGCGCTGGCTGATTCTCGCCGTCGCGTCGGCGGCCCAGTTCCTCGCCGTGCTCGACATGATCGCGGTCAATATCGCCTTCCCCGCGATCGGCGCGGACTTCCGCTCGGCGTCCACCGCCGAGCTGTCCTGGGTGCTCAATGCCTACACCATCGTGCTCGCGGCCCTCCTCGTCCCGGCCGGGCGGCTGGCCGACGCGATCGGCGGGCGGCGTTCGTTCCTGACCGGTATCGCGCTGTTCGGGCTCGCCTCGGTGGCCTGCGGGGCCGCTCCCGATCTCGGCACGCTCATCGCGGCGCGCGTGGTGCAGGGCGCGGCGGCGGCCGTCCTGGTGCCCACCTCCCTCTCGCTCGCCCTGCCCGCCTTCCCGGAGCGCGAACGGGCCACGGCCGTCGGCGTCTGGACGGCGGTGAGCGCGGTCGCGGCGAGCTCGGGACCGGTGGCGGGGGGTCTGCTGGCCGCCTCCGACTGGCGCTGGATCTTCCTCATCAACCCGCCCGTGGTGCTCGCGGCATGGGCGGCCGGGCTACGGCTGCTGCCGCGCACCGGACCCGTAGGGGGTGAGCGCCGCCGCCTCGACCCGCTCGGGACGCTCCTCGTCCTCCTCGGCACCGGGTCCCTCACCACCGCCTGCGTCGAGGCCGCGGACTGGGGTTACGGCGCCCCGGCCACTGTCGGTTTCCTCGCCGCCGGTCTGGTCGTGGGCGCGCTGGCGGTGGCGCACGTACGCCGCCACCCGGATCCGGTGGTGGATCCGGCGTTGTTCCGGACCCGTGCCTTCACCGCCGCCGCGCTCGGCCTGCTGAGCTACTTCCTCGCCTACGCCGCCTCGCTCCTCGCCGCGACCCTGCTGTTCACCGGGGCGTGGGGCTGGTCCCCGGCCCGCGCGGGCCTGGCCGTCACGCCGTGGCCGCTCACCGTCCTGGTGGTGTCGATGCTGTCGGGACGGGTCATACGGGCGCTGGGGGAGCGGGCCACGGCCGTTGTCGGCGGGGTGTGCTTCGCCGCGGGACCGGTGTGGTGGCTGGGCCTCGCGGGCGGTGACGGCGCGCACTACGCCGTGGAGTTCATACCCGGACTGGTCCTCACCGGGATCGGCGCGGGGCTCTACCAGCCGGTGATGTTCGCGGCCGCCGGACTGCTTCCGGCCCGGCAGCTGTCCCTCGGCTCGGGGGTGCTGATGATGTCCCGGCAGGGCGGTTCGGCCCTGGGCGTCGCGGCGCTCGTCGTGATCACCGGTGGCGTCGCCCGGCCGGGGCTCGACGCGTTGCGCGCGGGCTGGGTCTTCACGGCGGTGACCGCGGCGGTCGCGGCCGTAGCGGGCGCCGCCCTGGGTATGGGTGTTCGTACCGGGTCCCGGGAAAACCACGGATCCGGCGCGGATCCGGTACGGCACCATTGACGTGTCCGTGTCGGCTGCCTAGCGTGCTGGTCGTTCCCTCGGTTCTCCGCAGGCATGACGACGACTAGCTGAGCGGGGAGGGCGGATGAGTCTCTTCGAGGACGGACGGCCCTTTCTGCACGCGCTTCCCGCCGAGGACCGGCGCGCGCTGCTCGCCCTCGGCACGCACCGGGCCTACGCCCCAGGCGAGGTCGTGCTGCGCGAGCACGACCGCACGACCTTCGTTGTCGCCATCACCTCCGGCTGGGCCACCGTCTCGGTGGAGACCGAGCGCGCGGTGCGGCTGATCCTGGCGCTGCGCGGGACGGGAGAGGTCGTGGGCGACCAGGCCGCGGTGGACCACGGCTCGCGCAGCGCCACTGTCACCGCGCTCGGCCGGATGGAGTCGGTGGTGGTCTCCGGCGACCGGTTCCGGGCCTATCTGGCCGCACGTCCCGTGGCGACCGTATTGATCATGCGTCAGTTCAGCTCCCGGCTGCGCAGCTCCGACGGCGAGCGGCGCTCACTCGCCTCGGAGAAGGTGCTGCAGCGGCTGGCGGCCCGGCTGGTCGAACTCGCCGAGCGCACCGGCCACCCCGGCGCCGACGGCGCCATCACCGTCGATCTGCCCTTGCCCCAGCACGACATCGCGGCCGCTGTGGGCTCCACCCGGGAGGCGGTCGCCAAGGCGCTGCGGCTGCTGCGCGACCAGGGCATCGTCCGGACCGCCTCACGCCGCTTCGTGGTGATGGACATCGAACTGCTGCGGCTGCTGGCCGAGGGACGTGCGACGGGGGAACACATCCCGGCGCGGCCCCGCGACTGAGCGATCCGGCGCTCGCTCCCGCGATCGAGGAACCCTGCGGGTCCCGTGCTTACGGACGTTGGCCCGCCCTGCGCCCATGGGCGTTGACGCGATCCCCGCCGGTGGACGCTGGACGCGCGACCCGCGCTCGCGGACGTTGGTGCGACCCGCGCCCGTGGACATTGGCGCGACCCGCGCTTGCGGACATGGGGCCGCGCCCTCGCCGTGGACCGGGCGCCCCGTCGACCGTGGACCGAGGGCCCGGTGCCTCTGCCGGTTGCGGATCCGGCGCCTTCGTCGGCCGAGGGCCCGGCGCCTCCCCCGGCCGGGGATCCGGCACCCCCGTCGACCGAGTATCCGGCGCTCCCGCCGACCGGGGCCCCGGCTCGTCCCCGCCATACGGTGTGGGCGAGCGAGCCTCACTTGTTTTCCGTGACTGTGTAAACGGCTACAGCCGTCCCGCCGTCCCCCGGCGACCCTGGAGACGGCACAGGGCGCGGGACCGTGTGCGACGGGGGTGCGCACGGCCCAGTGCCCCGCACCGGAGACGGGCGGCGGGGCGGGCAGGGGCCAGAGACCCCGCCGCCCGCTTCGGGCGTTTACCAACGCTCCGTCACCACAGCGGGAAACGGGGGTCACGGCATGAAGGACGGCGGGCGATGAGCGCACGGGAAGACGTCAATGCCCTGGCGGACTCCGGGGGACGACGACTGGACATCCCCAAGGGCAGTCCGCTGGACGGAGCGGGCCAGCCGGGCGGCGCCCGTACGGCGCGCGAGGCACGGGCCCATCTGCACATCGCCGTCGGCCCCGCCCGGCTCTGCGCCGAACCGGCCTCCCACCCGCTCCCGGAGGGCCCGGTGCCGCGTGAGGAGCTGGACCGGTTGCGCAGGCTCTACCGAACCGCTCCCGGCTACGCCGCGATGCGCGACCACCTGCGGCGCACACGGCTGCTGGCGCTGTGCGGCGAGCCCGGCACCGGCCGTGCCTGGACCGGGCTCGCCCTTCTCACCCAGCTGTCCGAGCTGACCGGCGGCGGGGTCTCGCGGCTCGGGCCCGGCATCCTGTACGGAGCCTCTGGCGTGGAGAAGACCGAGCGAGGCCACGGCTATCTCCTCGAACTCCCCGCCGAATACGGCGAACACGCCGAATATGCCGAATACGGCGAATGCGCGGGAGGCGGCGAGCGCGCCGCATGCACCACATATACCGCGCACACCGCGCACGCCGCGCACACCCGGTATCCCATCCGCACCGGCCCCGCCGTCGAACTCCTGCTGGACCGGTTGCGCGCCCACTTCGCCGAGCACGAGGCGTTCTGCGTGGTCCTCGTCGCGGGCGGCCCGGTCGCCGACCGGCTGTTGCGCGGCCGCCGCCACGCCATGCCGTACGAGCCCCCGGCCGCCGCCGATGTCCTCGACCGCCACCTCACCGAGTTGCTCGCCCACCGCCCCGCGGGGCTGCTGGAGACGGCCCGCGCCACCGCCGTGCGCCCGGAGCTGGCCGAGGCGCTCGGTCTGGACGAGCCACGGCCCGGTGAGGCCGCCCGGCTCGCCGGTCATCTGGCCGCGCACGCCGAGGGCAGGCTGTCCGACGAGCGGCTGCTGGAGCACTGCCGGTCGTTCGCACCGGACCAGGCCCGGGAGTGGTTCCTGGCGGCAGCGCGCCCCGGCAGCCTGCCCGAGGCGCTGCCTGCGCCGCCCGCACTACCTGCACTGCCCGCACTGCGCGCCGCCGCGCTGCGGATCGCGCTCGCCGTCTTCAACGGCTCGGCGCACAGTCTCATGGCGGAGGCCGCCGAGCTGCTGACCTGGGAACTGGCCGTCACAGTCGATCCACAGCACGCGCCCGGCCGCCCGCTGTTCGCCGCCCGCCCCGGGGCCTCGCTCACCACGGCGCGAGCGGTCCACGGCGACGGGGTGGAGGACCTCGGGGACGCCTCGGTGCCGGTGCGCGCGGTGTGGTTCGCGGGGCGGCGGCTGGCGCCCGCCGTGCTCCACGAGTCCTGGGACGCCCACCACAACCTGCGCGGCCCGATGGCCCGTTGGCTGCGTGCGCTGTGCGACGACCCGCGCCCCCAGGTGTGGGTGCGCGCGGCGGTCGCCGCGGGTGTGCTGTGCGCCCGCGACTATCTCTACGGCCTGGTCGAGTTGTTGCTGCCGCTGGCCCGCACCGACAGCCCGGTGCAGCGGATGGCGGCGGCCACCGCACTCGCCGAGACGTCCCGTGCGGCGGAGGTGCGCCCCGCCGTGAACGGGCTGCTGTACGACTGGGCGCGCGGTGACGACGAGCGGGAGCGCGAGACCGCCGCGCTCGCCCACGGCTACGGCCTGGCGGCGGGTTCGGTGGTGGCGTCCCTCGAGGAACTCGGCCGGATCGCCTGCGCGGATGACGGCCGCACCACCTCGTACAGCGTGCTGCGGCTGCTGGCCGGGACCGAGCCGGAGACCGTGCTGGCCGTGCTCACCCACTGGCTGCGCGACACCCGGCGGCCCCGCCGGGACCTGGCGCTGCTCACGGTGTTGCGCGCGGTCACCACCCGCACCTCACATCTGTGGGGGCTGTGCGAGGTGCCGGAGCTGGAACCGTACGCCGCCTGGCCGCTGGCCACGGCGCTGCTGGCGGCCCGTCCGGAGTGCGAGCCCCGGCTGGCCGAACTGCTGCGGGCCGCCCTGACCTGGGCCAGATCGGCCGGGGCGGCCGAGGACGCGCTGGTCGGCTGGATCCGGCGGGCGGCCCGCGACGAGCGGCAACTGGCGGTGATGTGCGGCTTTCTGCCCCGGTTGGCGCAGGACGGTGACGAGCCGCTCGACGCCGGGGCGGCCACGCGGATACGGGAGGTGCTGGAGGCGCTGTGAGGAGAAGGACGTCGATGGTGAAAGAGACAGCGGACCCGACGGACACGGAAACCACGTACGACACGACGGCGAGGCCGGCGGGCGCGGTGGCGCCCCGGGTCTCGGTGACCGGGGCGCGGGCGCTGCGCGAGGCACTGCGCCATGGCGGGGACGCCCTGCCCGCGGCGCTGCGGGAGGCCGACGACGGCCTGCTGCTGAGCGCGCTCGACGAGGGACTGCCCGCCGAACGGGCCACCCGCGTCGTGGTCGAGCTGGTGCGCCGCGCGCCCGGCCGCGGGCCGGAACTGGCGGACGCGGTCTGCGAGAAGGTGCTGCTCGCCCAGCTCTACCTCGACCCGCCGCCCCGCGTCCCGGACGGTGAGGGCGGAGCGGCCGTGGACTCCGGCCGCCGGCTGCGGGTGCGCAACGCGCTGATGCTGTACGAGGGCCTGGTCCGCCCGTACGCGCGGCGCGGGGCGGTACCGGAGCTGATGGCATGCGTCCTGCCCGGCTTATGGACGGCCGGCGACGGCGCGGGCCGTGAGGTGGTGCGCCGGATCGCGGGCACCCGGCAGCCCACCGGGTTCGGTGAGAAGGGCTGGAAGGCGCTGTTCGGCGGGGTGGCCGAGGAGTGCCGGGAGTACGAGGAGGCGGCGGCCAGCGCCGCCCGGCGCGAGGCCCGGCGGCGCTGGTGGCGCCGCGGCACCGACGACGGGGGCCGTCTGGACCTCCAGCCCGGTCAGCTGTGGGTCTCCCTCCTGCTGGGCTTCATCGCGGTCGCGCTGGTGCTGATCGTGGTACTCGCGGCCGGATAACCCGCCCGCCGGGACCGGCCCCCGCCTGTGCCGGGACCGGCCCCCGCCTGTGCCGGGACCGGCCCCCGCCTGTGCCGGGACGGCCCCGCCTGTGCCGGGACAGCCCCGCCTGTGCCGGGACCGGCTCCCCGCCCGTGCCAGGACCGGCCTCTGCCCCTCCGGGTCCGGGCTCCGTCCCCGCTGGGACCGAGGTTCCCCCTCCGGGACCGGCCTCCGTCCCCGCTGGGACCGGCCCCCGCCCGTCCGCTCCCGCCAGAACCGGACCCCGCCCCGCCGGGACCGGCCGGTGGGTCGCTGTCCCGTGAGTCCCGCCCAGGGGCGGTCGGCGGGCCGTGCCCCGCCCGTGGTGGAACCAAGGGACCACGGTGGCGCCCCCCCGCCGCACCCCCGCCCCGCCCCTGCCTCCCACTCCCCGCCTTCGCCCCTGCCTCCCCGACACCCCGACGGGTTGCGATCGATCGGTGAAAGAAGCGTGTCGGCGGGCGTCCATGGTGGGCCAAGAGCGACGAAGATGGGGTCATGGGATTCCATGTCGACTCCGAGGCCGGGCGGCTGCGCCGCGTCGTACTGCACCGACCCGATCTCGAGCTCAAGCGGCTCACGCCCTCCAACAAGGACGCCCTGCTCTTCGACGACCTCCTGTGGGTGCGCCGGGCCCGCCAGGAGCACGACGGCTTCGCCGATGTCCTGCGCGACCGCGGGGTCGAGGTCCATCTCTTCGGGGATCTGCTCACCGAGAGCCTGGCCCTGCCCGAGGCGCGGGCGCTGGTGCTGGACCGGGTCTTCGACGAGAAGGAGTACGGCCCGCTGGCCACCGACCATCTGCGCGCCGCCTTCGACGAGCTGACCCCTCCGGAGCTGACCGGGGCGCTGATCGGCGGCATGACCAAGCGGGAGTACCTGGAGCGGTATCCGGAGCCGGTCTCCGTCCGCTTCCACGTCATGGAGCCCGATGACTTCCTGGTCAACCCGCTGCCGAACCACCTCTTCACCCGGGACGCCTCCGCATGGGTGTACGACGGGGTGTCGATCAACGCGATGCGCTGGCCCGCCCGCTGGCACGAGACGGTGCACTACGAGGCCGTCTACCGCCATCACCCCCTCTTCGCGGCGGAGGACTTCCATGTGTGGTCGGAGGGCCAGGCCGCGTACCCCTCGACCATCGAGGGCGGCGATGTGCTGGTGCTCGGCAAGGGCGCGGTGCTGATAGGGATGAGCGAGCGGACCACCCCGCAGGCGGTGGAGATGATCGCGCACCGGCTCTTCGAGACCGGTTCGGCCCGGACGATCGTGGCGCTCGACATGCCCAAGGGGCGGGCGTTCATGCACCTGGACACCGTGATGACCATGGTGGACGGGGACACCTTCACGCAGTACGCGGGGCTGGGGATGCTCCGCTCGTACACCATCGAGCCGGGCGCGGGCAGCCAGGAGCTGAAGGTCACCGACCATCCGCCGGAGCATATGCACCGCGCGATAGCCGCGGCCCTGGGGCTGGACTCCATCCGCGTGCTCACGGCCACCCAGGACGTCCACGCGGCGGAGCGCGAGCAGTGGGACGACGGCTGCAACGTGCTCGCCGTCGAGCCGGGCGTGGTGGTCGCCTACGAGCGGAACGCCACGACCAACACCTATCTGCGCAAGTGCGGGATCGAGGTCATCGACATCCCGGGCAGTGAGCTGGGCCGGGGCCGGGGCGGTCCGCGGTGCATGAGCTGCCCGGTCGAGCGGGATCCCGTGGAGCCGTGATGCGAGGGTTATCCTCCAGCCTCCGTATATATGCAGAGCATCGTATATGCTTCCATGGTTCCTGGCCGCGGCGACATCGCCGTAGCCGCTGATCCACCGTGTTCGCCGTGACCTAGGAGCCACCCTTATGGCGATTGACCTCACCGGCCGCCACTTCCTCAAGGAGCTGGACTTCACCGCCGACGAGTTCCGCCGCCTGGTCGAACTCGCCGCCGAACTGAAGGCGGCCAAGCGCGCGGGCACCGAGGAGCAGCGGCTGCGGGGCAAGAACATCGCCCTGGTCTTCGAGAAGACCTCCACCCGCACCCGCTGCGCCTTCGAGGTCGCGGCCGCCGACCAGGGCGCCTCGACCACCTATCTCGATCCGGTCGGCTCGCAGATCGGTCACAAGGAGTCGGTCAAGGACACGGCGCGGGTGCTCGGCCGGATGTACGACGCGATCGAGTACCGGGGGCACGGCCAGGGCGTTGTCGAGGCACTCGCCGCCCACGCCGGGGTGCCCGTCTACAACGGCCTCACCGACGAGTGGCACCCCACCCAGATGCTCGCCGACGTGCTGACCATGACCGAGCACAGCGAGAAGCCGCTGGACCGGATCGCCTACGCCTATCTGGGCGACGCCCGGTACAACATGGGCAACTCCTACCTGGTCACCGGCGCACTGCTGGGCATGGACGTCCGTATCGTCGCGCCCAAGGTGCTGTGGCCCGACAACACCATCGTGGAGCTGGCGCGGCAGCTCGCCGCGGCCTCCGGCGCCCGGATCTCGCTCACCGAGAACGTCGAGGAGGGCGTGCGCGGCGCGGACTTCGTCGCCACCGATGTGTGGGTGTCCATGGGGGAGCCCAAGGAGGTGTGGGACGAGCGGATAGCGCTGCTCGGGCCGTACGCGGTGACGATGGACGTGCTGCGCGCGACGGGCAACGACGCCGTGAAGTTCCTGCACTGCCTGCCGGCCTTCCACGACCTGGGCACGGACGTCGGCCGGGAGATCCACGAGCGGCACGGGCTGACCGAGCTGGAGGTCACCGACGAGGTCTTCGAGTCCGAGTACTCCGTCGTCTTCGACGAGGCGGAGAACCGGATGCACACCATCAAGGCGGTGCTGGTCGCGACCCTCAGCGCTCCGTAGGGCGTTCCGTGGGGCCCTGCCCCGCGGGATCCTGCTCCGTGGGGTGCTGCGCGGGGCGTTCCGTAGGGTCCTGGTCCGTTGGGTGCTCCTCGGCGCGTTCCGCACGGCCCCGCTCCGTAGGGTGGTCCGCGGCGCGCTCCGCAGTGCCCTGCTCTCCCGGGCTCTCCCCAGCGCGCTCCGTGGGGTACTCCATGGGCGGAAGGACGAACCAGACGGCCTTGCCGTAGGGGGTCGGCCGGTAGCCCGCGTCCGCGCTGAGGGTCCGGATCAGCAGCAGACCGCGTCCGCCCTCGGCGAGGCCGTCGGGTCTCTTCGGCCCTTCGGGGCGCCCCAGCGCGTCCAGTTCGCCGGGCGGGTTCGGGTCCTGGTCGTGCACCTCGACCTGCCAGCCCCCGGTCGGCACCAGCTCCACCACCAGCTCTATGGGCTCGTCGCCCGCCGTGTGCCGCACCGCGTTGGCCACCAGCTCCGCCGTCAGCAGCTCCGCCGTGTCGCCGTCCACGGGCGCCCCGATGTCGGCCAGGGTGTTCCGGATCAGCGCACGCGCCAGCGGTACGGCGGCCGTCGTGTGCGGCAGGGCAAAGCGCCAGGTGGCGGGGCGAGTGGGATCGGGCACGGAGGGATCCAGTCGGTCGACGTCGAGCGGCATGCCGCAGCCCTTGACGGTATGAAGCGGACGATAGTGCCGGAAGGGACCGTGGACCACTCTTGAGGGGACCTAGGGCCTGATAAGTATCTTCCGTATCTTTTGGGCGTATCGCGTATGCACCCTTAAAGCGCCCTATCGGCTCATGGCCTCCTTGACCCTCGAAGGGCCGGGTCACCTGATGTGCGGAGGGATGCGGAGAGCCTGGCCCGCAGCGACGACCCTGCTCCGAGCTGCACCACTCTGAGTGGAAGCGTGGGTACAGTGAGTAACTGGCATTCGTGATCGAAAGCGGTTGAGCATGAGGGAAGGCCGAGGGCCCGGCGATCAGACGGCGGCGGCAGACCGCGATACCCGTGCGCGGGCGGTGGAATCGCTGCCCTTGGCCACGACCGGCGGCGCCGCGCGGCTTCTCGTTTCCCCGGTCAATTCCCATAACGAGTGGGATCCACTGGAGGAGGTCATCGTCGGACGTCTCGACGGTGCGACGATTCCCTCCCCCCATCCGGTGGTGACCTGCAATGTCCCGCCCTGGGCCGCGCGGTTCCAGCGGCTTGCCGCCGGGGCGAGGTATCCGCGGGTACTGCTCGAGCCGGCGCAGCGGGAACTCGACCAGTTCATTCACCTCCTGCGGTCCCTCGGTATCACGGTGACGCGCCCGGACGCGGTCGATCACAAGCGGCGCTTCGCCACCCCGGACTGGTCGTCGCGCGGTTTCTGCGTCACCTGTCCGCGCGACAGCATGCTGGTGATCGGCGACGAGATCATCGAGACCCCGATGGCATGGCCGTGCCGGTATTTCGAGACCCACTCCTACCGCGCGATCCTCAAGGATTACTTCCGGCGCGGTGCGCGGTGGACGGCCGCGCCGAAACCGCAACTCACCGACGCGCTGTTCGAGGCGGATTTCCGTATCCCCGAGGCCGGTGAGCCCGTGCGGCACATCCTCACGGAGTTCGAGCCGGTCTTCGACGCGGCGGATTTCGTACGCGCCGGCCGTGATCTGTTCGCCATGCGGAGCAACGTCACCAACCAAACGGGCATCGACTGGTTGCGCCGCCACCTCGGGCCCGGCTATCGCGTCCATCAGATCGAGAGCCGCTGCCGCACACCGATGCACATCGACACGACATTCGTCCCGCTCTCCCCTGGCAAGGTGCTGGTCAATCCCGAATACATCGACATCGACCGCCTGCCCGACGTCCTGAGTTCGTGGGACATCCTGATCGCGCCCGAGCCCACCCCGGTCCGTGAGCGCCTGCTCAGCATCACCTCGCTGTGCGGCAAATGGCTCAGCATGAACGTGCTGTCGATCGGTGACAAGCGGGTGATCGCCGAGCGGCACCACACCGAGATGCTGCGCGCGCTCGAGAAATGGGGATTCGAGCCGATCCCGTGCGACCTGCTGCACTACGCGCCGTTCGGCGGCTCGTTCCACTGCGCCACGCTCGACATCCGGCGTCGCGGCACGCTCGAGTCCTATTTCGACTGACCGGCACGCACTGCCTCCGGGGAAAGTACACGCGCTTCGTCCGGAGAAGGTACACGCACTGCGTCCGGGGAAAGTGCACGCACTGCGTTCGGGGAAAGAACACGCACTGCGTCCGGAGAAAGCGGTCCCCGAGCGCATCGTCACCACGACAGTGCGGTTCGGCATGGTCCGTGGTCGCTCTGACATGGCCGTACCGCCACTCCCCGGCGTGAGGCTCTGATCAGCCGCACCGGGTGGCTGCGGTGCACTGCGAAGGAGTCATCACATGGGCCGATACGACCTCGCCCTCATCGGATTCGGCGGCGTCAACCGCGCACTCGCCGAACTCATATCCCAGCGGGGAGACCGCCTTGCCGAGGAACTGGGCTTCGCCCTGCGCGTCGTCGCGATCACCGACCTGCGAGCCGGTTCCCTGGTCGATACCCATGGCATCGACCTGGCTCCGCTGCTGGCGGCCGAGCCTGGCGAGCTGGCCTTCGCCGGACTGCCCGGTGGCAGCGCCGAGCCGCGCAACGAGTGGGTGATCCGCGAGGTCCCCGCCGACATCGTCGTCGAGGCGACCTTCACCAACCCCGCCGACGGCGAGCCCGCCCTCTCCCACGCGCGCTGGGCTCTGGCGGCGGGCAAGCACGTCTGCACCACCAACAAGGGCCCCGTCGCTCTCGCCTGCCGCGAGTTGAAGCAGCTGGCCGCCGAGCACGGAGTCGGCTTCGAGTTCGAGGGCTCGGTCCTCAGCGGGACCCCGATTCTGCGCACCGCCGAGCGCATGTTCGGCGGCCTGGAGATCACCGGCGTCCAGGGCATCATGAACGGCACCTCGAACTACGTCCTCGGCCGGCTCGAGGAAGGCGTCGGTCTGCGGGCGGCCATCGCGGAAGCCCAGGAGCTGGGATACGCCGAAGCCGATCCCACCGCCGACATCGAGGGTCACGACGTCCAGCTCAAGGTCATGATCCTGGCCAACGAGGTGCTCGGCGCCGAGCTGTGCCGCGAGGACGTCATCCGCGAGGGCATCTCCAAGATCACTCCCGAGGACGCGCAGGACGCCGTGTCGAAGGGGCTGCGCTGGAAGCTGGTCGGCTCGGCCACTCGCCGGCCGGACGGCACCGTCGACGCCCGGGTGGCCCCCGTCGCGCTGCCCGGCCACCACCCTCTCGCCGGTATCTCCGGACCGGTCAACGCGGTCGCCTTCCATACCGACCTCCTCGGCACCGTCACCGTGTCCGGACCCGGCGCCGGACGCATCGAGACCGCGTACGCCCTGCTGTCGGACATCATCGCCATCCACCAGCGCCATCACGCGGACGACGACACCGCTCCCGCGCACCGCGTTCCGCAGGAGACCTCCCGTGTCTGACACCTTCACCACCCCCGGCATCACTCCCGGCATCGAGCTCGGCACCGGCATGGCCCCGGTGCACAACCCCTACACCGGTGAGGTCATCGCCTCCGTCTGCACCGTCGACGCCACCGCCATCGGCGGCATCATGCGGCGTGCGCGGTGCGGGCGGCGCACCGCGGGCGCCCTGTCCCGCGCCGCCCGGGCTTCCGTGCTCGAGCGCGCCGCCCACCTGGTGCAGCGGCGAGCCGAGTCCTTCGCCCAGCTGATCGTCAACGAGGCGGGCAAGACCATCAACCAGGCCCGCAGGGAGACCGCCCGCGCCGTCAACACCCTCGCCCTGTCGGCTGCTGAGGCACGGCGCAACGCGGGGGAGGTCATCCCCTTCGACGCCTACGAGGGATCGGAGCAGCGGCAGGGCTGGTTCACCCGGGAGCCGCTCGGCGTCATCGCCGCCATCACCCCGTTCAACGACCCTCTCAACCTGGTCGCCCACAAGCTCGGCCCGGCCATCGCCGGCGGCAACGCGGTCATCCTGAAACCGTCCGCGTACACGCCGCTGTCCGCGCTCCGCCTGGTCGACACGCTGATCGAAGCCGGCCTGCCGGAGGAGATCGTCACGGTCGTCAACGGCGGTGCCGACATCGGCGCCGCGATCGTCAGCGCGCCCGATGTGCGCATGGTGTCCTTCACCGGCGGGTTCGCCACCGGTGAGGCGATCTCCCGCACCGCCGGCCTGAAGAAGCTGGCCATGGATCTGGGGGGCAACGCCCCGGTCATCGTCATGGACGACGCGGACCTGGACGAAGCGGTCGAGTCGTGTGTTTCCGGTGCCTTCTGGGCCGCGGGCCAGAACTGCATCGGCACCCAGCGCATCCTGGTCGCCCAGGAGGTGTACGACGCCTTCCGCGACGCCTTCGTCGCCCGCACCGAGCTGCTGCGCACGGGCGACCCGGCCGACGAGCACACCGACGTCGGCCCCATGATCACCCCGGAGGCCGGGCAGGCCACCCGGAGGAAGGTCGACGACGCGGTGGCCCAGGGCGCGGTGCTGCTGTGCGGCAACGAGCTGAACGGCTCCCTGTACACGCCGACCGTTCTGGAGAACGTCCCGGCCACCTGCACGATCTGGCAGGAGGAGGCGTTCGCCCCGGTGGTCGTGCTGCAGCCGTTCGACACCTTCGAGGACGCCATCGAGCAGGCCAACGCCATCGACTACAGCCTGCACGCCGGTATCTTCACCTCACGCCTGGACCGGGCACTGACCGCGGCCCGGCTCCTTCAGGCCGGGGGAGTGATGGTCAACGACTCCTCCGACTACCGGTTCGACGCCATGCCGTTCGGCGGGTTCAAGTACGGCAGCATGGGCCGCGAGGGCGTGCGCTTCGCCTTCGAGGAGATGACCCAGCCCAAGGTCGTCTGCGTCAACCACCTGGATGACGCGCGATGACGGCCGTACGCATCGAGTGCGACTCCCTCGGCGCGCTCCCCGTCCCGGCCGACGCCTACTGGGGAGTGCACACCGCGCGGGCGCTGGAGAACTTCCGGGCGAGCGGCATTCCGCTGGCCGCCCATCCGGTGCTGGTGCGGTCCCTGGCCACGGTCAAGCGCGCCGCGGCCCGGGCCAACGGGGAGCTCGGTGTCCTGGAGCCGGGGATCGCCTCGGCGATCGAGACGGCCTGCGAGGCCATCGAGGAGGGGCGGCACCACCAGCAGTTCCCGGTCGACGTCATCCAGGGCGGGGCCGGTACCAGCACCAACATGAACGCCAACGAGGTCATCGCCAACCTCGCGCTGGAGCACCTGGGCCTGGAGCGGGGCCGTTACGACGTGGTCTCCCCGCTCGACCACGTCAACCGCTGCCAGTCCACCAACGACGTGTACCCGACCGCCCTACGGCTCGCGGTCAGCCGGTCCCTGGACGGGCTGCTGGCCGAACTGGCCCCCCTGACCCAGGCGTTCGCGGCCAAGGGCACGGAATTCGCCCAGGTGGTGAAGGTGGGCCGGACCCAGTTGCAGGACGCCGTGCCCATGACGCTCGGTCAGGAGTTCACCGCCTTCGGCGTGACCCTGGCCGAGGACGTCGCCCGTATCCGCCAGACCCTGCCCCTGCTGCACGAGGTCAGTCTCGGCGCCACCGCCATCGGGACCGGCATCACCGCGGAACCCGGGTACGCCGAGGCCGCGGTCCGGCACCTGGCCACCCTGACCGGACTCGAACTGAAACCGGCCGCCGATCTGATCGAGGCGACCTCCGACACCGGTGTCTTCCTGCTGGTCTCGGGCGTTCTGAAGCGGTTCGCCGTCAAGCTGTCGAAGATCTGCAACGACCTGCGGCTGCTGTCCAGCGGACCCCGGAGCGGGCTGGCCGAGATCGTCCTGCCACCCCGTCAGGCCGGGTCGTCCATCATGCCGGGCAAGGTCAACCCGGTGATGCCCGAGATGGTCAACCAGATCTGCTACGCGGTGGCCGGTGCGGACGTGTCCATCACGATGGCCGCGGAGAACGGGCAACTCCAGCTCAACGCCTTCGAACCGCTGATCGGGCACCTCTTGCTCACCTCGGTCCAGTGGCTCACCCGGGGCTGCGCCGCCCTGCGCACGCACTGCGTCGCCGGGATCAGCGCCAATCAGGAACGGCTGGCCCGCCAGGCGGCCCGGTCCGTGGGCTCGGCGACGGCGCTGACCCCGCACATCGGCTACGCGGCAGCCGCCCGGATCGCCCAGCAGGCACTGGAGACCGGTACGGACGTAGCGGACCTCGTGGTCCGGGCCGGGCTGCTGGACCCGGAGACGGTCCGGGAACTGCTCAGCCCGGTGCGTCCGAACGGCTCGGCGGCCACCGGCGGTTGCCGGCCCGGGACCGACCGGACCGCGTGACCAGCCCTGACCCCCTTTCGCGCCCGGGGCCGAAGCCCTGCCCGGTGCGGGCCCCGGGCGTGCCCACCGACCTCTTGGGAGACCTCTTATGTCCACCGCACCACCGAAACGCGCAGGTACGGCGCACCGTGGCTGGGCCTGGCTGCTGCTCTCCGCACTGTTCGAGATCACCTTCGCGCTGTCCACGGAGGCGACCCACGGCTTCACCCGTCTGAGTCCGTCCCTGCTCACCGTGGCCGCGCTGACCGGCTCCGTCCTCACTCTGTCGCAGGCGTTGAAGTCGATCGATGTCGGAGTCGGCTACACGGTGTGGTCCGGTATCGGCGGCGTCGGCACGGTCGTGTTCGGCGTGCTCGTCTACGACGAGCCGCTCACCGGGTGGAAGGTCCTCGCCTTCGCTCTGATCCTCGGTGGTGCCGCCACCCTCCAGATCAGCGACAGGCGCACGGCCCGGAAGGAAGCCGCCCGGCGTGACCCCGACTCCCGTCAGCCCGTCGCCTGATCCTTCCCACGCGCACCCTCACACAGAAGGACACCCGCTCCATGACCTGGGTCTACCTCGGCATCGCCATCGTCTGCGAGGTCTGCTTCGCACTGGGCACCCATGCCAGCAAGGGCTTCACTCGGCTGTGGCCGTCGATACTGACCGTGCTCGCCACCGCGGCGGGCGTCTACGCCCTTTCCCTGGCCCTGCTCGAACTCGACGTCTCCGTCGGCTACACCATCTGGACCGGTGTGGGCGGTGTCGGCACGGTCGTCATGAGCGCCGTCCTCTTCAAGGAACGGATCACCCTCACGCGTCTGCTGGCCTTCGCCTCCATCCTGGGCGGCGTCCTCATTCTGCGCCTGACGTCGGTCTGACGCCTCGGCCCGGACGGGCGTCCGCCAGGAGGGGCTTGGCGATCATTCGCCGACCGTCGGGTGCTCCGCGCGTCGCGGCCTGCTCACGACCTTGGCCAAGGTGAGCGATGTGACCGTGTCGCGTACGCCGGGGAGG
>NZ_BBOX01000191.1 GCF_001553455.1 Streptomyces hygroscopicus subsp. hygroscopicus | reverse complement strand
TCCTTCGCGATGCAGGCCCCTCAGATCGTCGGCGTCCTCTGGGTTCTGGCCGTCTCCTCCGCGCAGCCTCGGAGCTGTTCCCACCAGGCCACCGGAGAGCTGAGCGGTGATGTATCCGGCCGCGTGCCGCCCTGCGAAGCGGCCTGCGGCGGCGAGGCTCAGTGTGACGACCGGGTTGAGATGAGCACCGGAGATCGGGCCGAACGCGTACGCGCCGACGATCACGGCGAGGCCGATCGCGAGGGCCACGCCGAGGAAGCCGACGCCGGGCGTGTTGTCGACCGGGGACGGGAAACCGGCTGCGAACACGCCGGTGCCGACACCGGCAGCGGTCAGCAGCGCGGTGCCCAGCGCCTCCGCAAGCAGGCGACTGGCATGGCTCGGAACGGGGCTCACTGCTGGATTCGTGGCGGTGGCCTGCGTAGCGGGGGCGGTGGTCATGTCATGCTCCTCAGGTGCGGCCCGCGCCGTCGCCACTTTCGCGGATTGCGTGGTCGATGTCCGCGATCAGATCGTCCGGTTCTTCCAGTCCCACCGAGAGCCGTAGGTGACCGTATTCCCGGAACGGCTCGGGGTAGTTCTCCGAGCCCCCTCGCCCGTCCGGTCCCACATGCACGATCAGCGACTCGTCATGACCCAGCGACACTGCGGACGTGATGACCCCGAGGTGGTTGACGAAGTCGTTCTGACGACGGGAGTCGCCTTCGAGAGCGAACGCGAGCACGCCGCCGTTTCCGCTGCCACCGAACTGCCGCTTCGCAAGTTCGTACTGTGGATGGGTCTCGAGACCGGGGTAGAACACGAATGCCACATCCGGGTGGCCGGCGAGGTATTCGGCGATGCGTTGGGCCGAGCTGAACTGCTGCCGCAGTCGCAACGGCAGCGTGATCGAGCCCCGGCTGATCAGCCAGGCGTTGAACGGTGAGACCACCCCACCCACATCGACGAGCGCGTCCGACCTGACGGGACGGAGCAGATTGGACGAGCCGATCACGACGCCCCCCATCGCATCCCCGTGTCCGTTGATGTACTTCGTCAGTGAGTGGATGACGATGTCGGCGCCGTGCCGCAGGGGTCGGTAGAACGGCGGCGGGGTGAACGTCGAGTCGACCGTCAGCAGGATGCCCGCTTCCCGGGCGATGCCGGAAAGCGCCGTGATGTCGGCGACCTTGGTGGTCGGGTTCGCGATGGTTTCCGTGTGCAGGAGCCGGGTTTGCCGCGTGATCGCCGAGCGCACTGCTTGGAGGTCGCTCGTATCGACGAAGGTCGCCGTAATGCCGTACCGGTCCACCAGCAGTTCACTGAACA
Source organism: Streptomyces hygroscopicus subsp. hygroscopicus (assembly GCF_001553455.1). Classification (GTDB taxonomy): domain Bacteria; phylum Actinomycetota; class Actinomycetes; order Streptomycetales; family Streptomycetaceae; genus Streptomyces; species Streptomyces hygroscopicus. Next base: position 4,751 of record NZ_BBOX01000191.1, on the reverse strand, counting down.
GGCGCCAGACCGCCTCATAGGTGACGTCCGAGACGACGACGTGGTCGCCACTTCTCAAGTGAGCGAAGAAGACGGCGTGCAGTGCGGCGACTCCTGTCGCGAACACCACTGCTTCTTCACCCTGCTCCAGCGCGGCGAGCTTGTACTCGAGATCGCGCTGATTCTTACCGCCGTTCCGTGTGTAGATGGGACGCTCGGTGTTCGACCAGCCCATGGTCGACGGGTCCTCAGGCAGGGCGTAGGAGTTCGCCATCACCAGGGGCGAGCGTACGGCGCCGGAGCCCGCATCGACGGCGTTGCCGAGATGCACCGCTTGGGTGGCGAATCCGATGGCCGCCGGATCGTGCTTGTCAGGGCGGGGCATTACGACCGCTCCTCTCCGGTCATCACAGGTGCCGGCTTTGAGGCAGCGGCCTGCGACACGTGGGCTTCGAGTTCGGTCTGCACATTCGGTGCAGACCCATTGAGTGGTTCTCCTGCGGTTTCCGTCAGGAACAGGATCGCGATGAACCCGGCCACCGACATACCCATCAGGTAGTACGGGGCGGCGAGATGGCTTCCGGTCACCCGGATCAGGTAGTCGATGAACACCGGGCCCGTGCCGCCGAAGATCGCGACTGAGATGTTGTACGAGGCCCCGAGACTGGTGTTGCGGCTGCTGGTCGGGAACATCTCCGGGTACGTCGCGTCAAGCGTGCCGTTGTAGAGCGCCACCGGAATGCCGATGAGCGCCAGCCCGACGATGACCAGACCGCTGTTCCCGGAGTCCATCAGCAGGAACGCGGGGACGCTCAGCACGATCATCCACACTGCCCCGACGAACAGCATCGGTTTGCGGCCCACCCGGTCGGACAGGGCTCCGACGAACGGCATCGAGAAGGCCAGCAGCGCCAGCAGCGGCAGGGTGATCAGGTTGCTCTGCGCGTCGTTATAGCTCTCCACAGTGGAGAGATAAGTCGGCATGTACGACGTGAACGCGTACCCGGCCGAGTTCGCCGCGGCCACGAGAACGATGGCGATGAGCATGACGCGCCAGTTCTGCCTGAACACCCGGAGCGGGTTGACCTTCAGCTTCTTCGTACGGTCGCCTTGCGCAGGGGTGCCGTGCTGCTCCAGCAACGCGCAGAAATGAGGCGACTCCTCCATCCGCATTCGCTGGTAGACCGCAATGAGGCCGAGCGGGCCCGCGAGCAGGAAGGGGATACGCCACCCCCAGTCGGTCATCCCGTCCTGCCCGAGCGTCAGCTGGAGGAGGGTGACGAACGTGGCGCCGAGTACGAAACCGAGGTAGCTGCCGCCATCGAGGAGCGCGCAGTAGAAGCCGCGGCGCTTGTCCGGGGCGGACTCGCCGACCAGGCTCAGCGCGCCGGTCAACTCGCCGCCGGCCGAGAACCCCTGGACGACCTTCAACAGCATCAGCAGCACTGCCGCGGCGATCCCGATGGTGTCGTAGCCGGGCAGCACGCCGATGAGAAAGGTCGCCGTCGCGACGAGTGCCAGCGTGGCGAAGAGGACGCGCTTGCGACCGACTCGGTCTCCCAGCCAGCCGAAGAAGAGGCCACCGAGCGGGCGCAGCAGATACGTACTCGCGAATGTACCGAGGACGAAGATGATCTGCGTGGCCGAGTTCGCGTCGGGGAGAAACACCTTCCCGAGGGTGGTGACGAGGTAGCCGAAGACGCCGACGTCGTACCACTCCATGATGTTGCCGACGATCGCGCCGCGGACGGTCTTCTTCAGGTTTTGCGGTTCGATAACGTTGATTGGACCCGTGTCGAGTGCGGCGCCCGGCGGGAGGTATTCGGGGGCTCTTTCCGTCATGACGAACTCCGTTGTTTTCAGGATGACGGTGAGATGGTGGTAGCCACGCCGGTCGGCTAGTTGGTCTTCTTCGCACCGAAAAACGCGAAGTAGTAACAGAGGTAGGCGGCGAGGTTCGAGGTCAGACCTTCGGGATCCTTGAGCGGGTTGACCTCAGTGATGGCGAACGAGTCGCAGTACGGCGCAAGTGCGGACACGAAGTCCAAAGCCTGCCTGGAGGTGAGCCCTCCTGGCTCGTGGGCACCGGCCCCCGGTGCAAACGCGGGGTCGACCGCGTCGATATCGAAACTGAGATGCACGGTGTCAGCCCCTCGGATCTGCTCGAGGACCCGGCGCACACTCTCGTCCGTTCCGATCTTGTCGAAGGTCCGAGCGGTGATCTGAGCTGGTCCCTCAGCTTCGACATACGCGCGGGACGAGGGAAAGTTGAAGTGTCGCAGTCCGATCTGGACGGTGTGCTTGCGCTGCACCCGGTCGAGTTCGAGTGCTCGCCTCATACCGCTCGAGTGGCTGAAGCGACCTTGCTGCTCATTCTCATCCACGACATCCAGATGCGCATCGAAGTGGATGACCGCGATCTGGCCCTCGACGGCGTCATGAACACCCTTTGTCCCGGCATATAGCAGGCTGTCATCGCCGCCGAGCAGTATCGGCACGTTCCCCGCGCGCATGCTGTGTCCCACGCGTGCCGCGATGTTCTCCAGCGTCGTTTCCAGGTCGTGGGCCACGACATGCGCGTCACCGCCATCGATGATGAGGGGTGCCGCATGCAGTTCGCCGGTCTCCAGCGCGTAGACCTGCCCGCCTTCGGCGCGCATCGTCATCCAGTTGAGCGCTGACCGGATCTTCGCGGGCGCGAAGCGCGATCCAGGCCAGCCCAGCGTCGCAGCCCCGTCATAGGGCGCACCGATAAGTTCGAAGGTACGGGAGCTCGACATGCGCTTCCTTCGTTAGCTGGGGGAGTAGTGCTGCGGAGTTCCCCCAGTGTTCGCAATGTGAAGGCAGCGTTCAATCGACGTTACGGTGATTTATGCCGGCGCCCTTCACTGATTCGGTGATCGGTACGAGCGTGAGCGTCATCGAAGGGGGCGGGGTCAGAAATTGCGGCTCGCGGCCCGTGCCTGCAGTGCGAACCAGAGCGTCATCCTGGTGTCGGTCGACTCCATGCTGGAACCGATGTGGCGCTCGATGGTCGCGATGCGCTTGCTCAGCGTCTGGCGATGGATGCCGAGTTCGCGGGCGGCGCTCTCCCAACGACCGTTGTGGGCGAGGAAGACCTTCAGCGTCTCCTCGTACAGGCCGCTGCCGGCTCCCCCGTCGAGATGATCGAGCGGAGACAGGATCGTCGCCGTGACGGCGTCGATCTCGCGTGGCGGGACGAGACCGATGATGGCGTGGTAGGCGCTCAGCTCATCGAACGCGACGGCTGGCCTCGGCCAGGTGCGCATTGCCTGCGCGAGCGCGACGGACGCCTGGCGGTGGGCGAGCTCGATGTCGGCCAGCGCCACTGGGGAACTTATGCCCATGCGCCCGGTGTTTCCGGCGAGGCGTGTCACGAGATCGCGCAGTGCCTGTTCGACGGGCTCGTGCTCTTGGATGATCAGGCTGTAGGTGCTCTTGGCATCATGATCGGTCACGGTCACGCTGGTGATCTCTCGCACCGAGAACACGTCGTGGACGAGCCGGGCGACCGCCTTGGCTCCCGCATCCGGCACCGAGAGCCGGGCTACCCGGACCGGTTTGTGAGCATTCAGTCCCAGGCCGGCGGCGGCGTGCTCCATCTGTGATTCGAGGGTCTTGGCCCGGAGCAGGACCGCGCCGAGGACATCTGATGCGGCGGCGCGCTGCGGGGACAGGCACAGTTGCTGCTCGGTCTCGAAGGACAGCAGCGCGACCGCGCTCGCCGTCACCATCTGATCGAACGCGTCGAAGGGAGAGTCTTTACCCACCACGAGGATCCGCCGGACGTTGCCGTGGGCACCGAGTGGATGGATCCCGATACTGTCGCCGCGTGGGTCGCTCACCGATGCCGCGGACCCCGTGTCGCGGACCCGGAGCAGATCGGCTTCAAGCGCGGCCAGCCGGCGACGAGCCGAGGAGGGGAACACATCGATGACCCGCCCTGTCGCCGTTGTCACCGCGGCCCATCCGTTGATGAGTGACCCGAGCAGGCGGACGACCTCGGTCCGGCCTCGCGTGGTCAGCGCGGCAGAGCTCAGCCGGCGTTGGGCGTCGAACGCACGCTGGGTGAGCCGATGCTGCTCGGCCGCGAGATGAGTGGAGACGAATTCGGAAATCTGCACATAGGAGGCTTCGATCGGGACCTCGAGTACCGGAAGTCCATGTGATTCGGCACGCTCGACGAATGCGGGCGGGACCTGGTGATGCATGCCGAAGCTGTCCCCCGTGCTGAATCCGACCCCGGCGATGCCGTGACTGCACAACCGATCCACATATTCATGGATCACCGCATCGTCAATGAGTCGGATTCCTGTGGTCAGCAGGAATTCTCCGCCTTTCATCCACAGTGTCGGATCAAGCATCTCGCTGACGTGTACCCAACGGATCGCGCGATCGAGGCCACTCGCGCCCGCGACACAGACCAGGTGGGCCTGTTCCAGTTCGATTAGCGAACGGACCGTGACGGTCATATCCCAGTACCAACAGTAGCGTGAATTGCGGAGGTCAAGATTATGCGTCCCATGGCAGCAGAGTGTACTACTACTGCTGCTTGGCTCAATTGGTAATCCCGTCCTGCCCAGCCGCTATTCCTGCAACCTTCCACAGTGAACAATCGACTGGCGGCAAGGGTGCTGAATACCATTTCCGCGCGGTGCGGCGCTGTGTGATTTTATCGTGCCGGGTGTCGGGGGCGGTTGACGATTTTGGCCAAGGTGAGCGATGTGACCGTGTCGCATACGCCGGGGAGT
>NZ_BBOX01000190.1 GCF_001553455.1 Streptomyces hygroscopicus subsp. hygroscopicus | reverse complement strand
CGGTGAGGATGTGGGCGAGATCTCTCGACCCGTCGAGCAGCGGCGCGAGCGCGGCGATCGCCCTCCCGTGCAGCGCCGTGACCCCGTGTTCGGAGACGAGATAGACGGCCTCGCCCGGCACCGGCTCGACCCGCAGATGTGGTGTGAAGCCCAGTTCGCCGGTCATGGGCCGGTCATTCGGCGCCGACGGTGCAGATGCAGATGCCGGGCGCGGCGAGGGGCCAGGCGGCGCCGGAGAGGTCCTCGATGACCAGGTCGTCGTCCTCGGGGGACGAAGGGGCGGCCGCGGCGGTCCCGACGGTTCCGGTGACTCCTGCGATCCCGGTGCTACCGGTGATCCCGGTGGCTCCGGTGATCCCGGTGATCTCGGCGGAACGCACCAGGCAGGCGGGGCTCGTGAACTCATGAGGGACGGGTGTATCGGTCATCGCGGACTCTCTCATCGCCAGGGGTGTGAATTTGTCATGGGTCGGCGCTCTGGAACTCATACCGAGTTCGTTATTCCGGCACTGGCCGTACAGGTCGCCCACAAGCGAGGCTCTTAGATGCCTCGGTGGCAGGGCCGCGCGGCCAGGAGGCACTTGACGGACCGTTGACGGAGGTACACGACCATGGACATCAAGGTGTTGGGGCCGCTGAGCGTCGAGGCGTGCGGTCAGTCGATCGTGCCCAGCGCGGGCAAGCCGCGCCAGATCCTTGCATTGCTTTCCGTCTACGCCAACCAGATGCTGCCGGTGCCCACTCTTATGGAGGAAATCTGGGGCACGCAGATGCCGCGCAGCGCGCTGACCACTTTGCAGACCTACATCCTGCAGCTGCGTCGCAGGCTGGCCGCCGCCTACGGCCCGCAGGCCCCGCAGGCTTCCAAGGACGTGCTGGCCACGCGCTACGGCGGATATGTGCTCGAGGCCCAGCCGGGCGCGGTGGACATCCATGAGTACGACCGGCTGGTGGCGGCGGGGCGGGAGGCCCTGGACGCCGGGGACGATGTCCAGGCGTCCCTGCTGTTGCGCGAGGCGCTGGCCGTCTGGCGCGGCCCCGCGTTGGTGGATGTGAAGGTCGGACCGGTTCTGGAGATCGAGCTGGCCCGGCTGGAGGAGAGCCGGCTCGGGGTCCTGGAGCGCCGTATCGAGGCCGATCTGCGGCTGGGCCGCCATGCCGAGCTGCTGACCGAGCTGACCGAGCTGACCGCCCGCCATCCGCTGCACGAGGGGCTGCACGCCCAGTGCATGGCCGCGCTCTACCGCGCGGGCCGCCCTTGGCAGGCGCTGGAGGTCTACCAGGGGCTGCGCGCCAGACTGGTCGAGGACCTCGGGCTGGAGCCGTCGCCCCGGCTGCAGAAGCTCCAGCAGGCGGTGCTCGCCTCCGATCCGGCGCTCGATCTGGACCTGGACGGTCACTGGCGCCGCCCGGTGCTCGACTTGTTCGCCGCGTAGATCTCCAGCCCGCGGCCGGTGGCGCGCAGCCGACGGTTCACGGCCGCAGCCCGCAGCCCGCAGCCGACCGCCGGCGGTCCGTTTCGCCGGTGAGCGGCCCGGCCGCCCTCCACCGACATCCGCAGAGCCCCATCGCAGAGCCCCGATATCCCCGCTACCGCCCTCGTCGGAAGTCCCCCGCCGGCCGTCCTCCCCGTCCGGCGAACCCTTCCCCCCCCTGAACGCCCGGCGCCGCCCTTCAGCCGGGCTTGCTACGGCTCCGCTGCCCGATCCCCCCGCGCGGGCAAGCGGAGCCGTAGCGCGTCCGTTGCGCCTCCGGGTTGCCGCGGGCTCCCGATGCCCATGTCCTGGGGCCCGACCAGCAGGAGGCGCGATGCTGCGCGAGATCGACACCGATGTGTGCGTGGTCGGGGGCGGCCCGGCCGGTCTGGTGCTGGCGCTGCTGATGCTGCGCTCGGGGGCCCGGGTGACCGTGGTGGAGTGCGCCCGCGCGCACCAGCGCGCGTTCCGCGGCGAGATCCTGCAGCCCGGCGCGATGGCGCTGTTGGACGCGCTCGATGTGCTCGCCGGGGCACGCGCCCGCGGCGCCCATCGGCACGACCGGTTCCTGGTGATCGAGGGCGAGCGGGTGCTGCTGGAGGCCGACTACCGGCTGCTTCCGGCCCCGTACGACCACCTGTTGAGCGTTCCGCGCCCGCATCTGCTGGACGAGCTCCTCGCCCACTGCCGTCGCTGGCCCGGCTTCCGCTATCTGCCCGGCCGGCGGGCCGACGGGCTGCTGCGGCGGGAGGGGGCGATCGCCGGGGTCATCGCCGATGGACCGCCGGGCCGCTGTGTGGTGCGGGCCCGGGTGGTCGTCGGCGCGGACGGCCGGTTCTCGCGGATCCGGCGGCTGGCGGGCATCGGGGCGGGCCGCGCCGAGGCGTTCGCCCAGGACGTGCTGTGGTGCACCCTCATCGCGCGCCCGGGGGAGCCGCGGGTCGGCGATGTGCGGGTGTTCCGCACCGGCGGCGGCCCGGTGCTGGTCCACGGCTCCTGGCCGGACCGGATCCAGATCGGCTGGACGCTGCCGCACCGGCGCTACCGCCATATCGCCGGCCTGGGCCTCGACCAGGTCACGGAGCGGCTGGTGCGCGCCGTGCCGCAGTACGCCGCGCCGATCCGCGAGCAGATCCGCACCCCCGCCGACCTCGGCGTGCTCGACGTCTTCTCCGCGCGTGCCGAGCGCTGGGCCGCCGACGGGCTGGTGCTGATCGGTGACGCCGCCCACACCCACAGCCCGATCGGCGCCCAGGGCATCAACCTCGCGGTGCAGGACGCGGTGGTGCTGCACCCCCTGCTGGTCCGAGCGCTGGCCGAGGGCGACACCAGCGCCGAGCGGCTGGCGGAGTTCGAGCGGCGGCGCGGACCGGACATCGCGGCGGTGATGAGGATGCAGACCCTGCAGAGCCGGGCGATCCTCTCGCGCGGCGCGTTCACCACCCGGGTGCGCCCCCGTCTCGCGCGTGCGCTGCGCCGTACGCCGCTGTACCGCAAGGTGCTCCAGCGCATGGCCTACGGCAATCCGTCGATCCGCGTCGCCGACGCCGGAGTGTGCGGCCGGACATGACACCGGGACGCGATGGCCGGAACCCATCCCCCGCCCGCTTTTCGCCACCCGCCCGCGGCGCCATCCACGGCACGGCCTAGATTGGAGCCATGCACACGCTCGTGATCCTGGCGCTGGACCAGGTCATCGCCCCTGATCTGGCCACCCCGATCGAGGTGTTCACCCGTACCCGGCTGCCCGACGGGCGGGAGCCCTACCGGATCCGGGTCTGCGCCCCCACCCGCACCGTCGACGCGGGGGTGTTCACCCTCCAGGCGCCGTACGGGCTGGAGGCGCTCGCCGAGGCCGACACCATCTTCGTGCCCGGCCGCGCCGACCCCCTGCTCCCGGTCCCCGCCGAGGTGATCGACGCGCTCCGGGACGCGGCCGAGCGGGGCACCCGTATCGCCTCGATCTGTTCCGGGGCCTTCGTCCTCGCCGCCACCGGACTGCTCGACGGACTCCGCGCCACCACGCACTGGGCCGCCGGCCCGCTGCTCGCCGAGCTCCACCCGAAGATCGAGGTCGACCCGGACGTGCTCTATGTGGACAACGGCCAGATCCTCACCTCGGCGGGTGCCGCGGCCGGGCTCGACCTGTGTCTGCACCTCATCCGGCGCGACCACGGCTCCGCCGTGGCCGCCGACGCCGCGCGGCTGTCCGTGATGCCCCTGGAACGGGAGGGTGGACAGGCCCAGTTCATCGTCCACGACCAGCCGCCGGTACCGCGCGGATCGCTGTTCGAGCCCCTGCTGCGGTGGTTGGAGGAGAACGCCGGGCAGGACCTCACCCTCGCCGACATCGCCGCCCACGTCGGCATGAGCACCCGCACCCTCAACCGCCGCTTCCGGGAGCACACCGGGACCACCCCGCTCCAGTGGCTGCACCGGGCCCGGGTCCGTCAGGCGCAGTATCTGCTGGAGGTCACCACCCATCCGGTCGAGCGCATCGCCGCCCAGGTCGGATTCGGCTCGCCCACCTCGTTCCGCGACCGCTTCAAGCGCGTCGTCGGCACCAGCCCGCACAGCTACCGCGCCGCCTTCCAGCGCGGCGCCGGATAGCGCCGAGCGGCCCGCGGAGACGAGCCGGGCCCCGGATCCGGACGGGCTCGGGCGCGGGTCGAGGCGGGCTCGAGTCACGGCGGCGACCATGGCCTCCTCAGTGGGAACGACCGCGAGGAGCGCCCATGATGGACCTCGGCCTGGAGGGACGCGCGGTCCTGGTCACCGGGGCCACCGGGGCCATCGGCCGGGCCGCCGCACGCGCCTTCGCGGCGCAGGGCGCCCGGGTGGCGCTGGCCTACCGCAGCCGCCGGGAGGCCGCCGAGGAGCTGGCCGCCGAGCTGTCCGGCCCCGACCGGAGCAGGGCCTTCGCCGTGCCGTACGCCCTGGAGGACAGCGCGTCGCCGCGCTGGGTCGTGGCCGCCGTCGAGGAGCGCTGGGGCGGGCTGGACGTGCTGGTGGCGAACGCCCGGCGCGAGGGCCCGCGGCTCGAGCCGCACGCCCGGTTCGAGGACGTCCGGGAGGAGCACTGGCTGCCGCTCGTGGCCGACGGCTTCGCGCCCGCGATCCGCACCGTCCAGTGGGCCGTCGCCGGGATGCGCAAGCGCGGCTGGGGCCGGATCGCGCTGGTGGCCTCCCCACCGGCGCCGGACGGCGGCCGCGGCGCGGAGTTCCACGCGGTGGCCCGGTCCGGGCTGCGGGGTCTGGTCCGCGGTCTGGTGGCGGAGGTGGGCGGCGACGGTGTGCTGGTCAATGCCGTATGCCCGGGGGACGCCCGGTCCGCCCGGCCGTCCGCGGCCCCCGGGGACGTCGCCCGCACCCTCCTCTTCCTGTGCTCGGCGGCCAACGCCACGGTCACCGGCGAGGCGCTGACGCTCGCGGGGCGCCGCTGAGCCCGCCGGGGGATGCGGCGGGTCGGCCCGGTGTCCTGTTCATCGGCCGGACGGAGGGGTCCGGCCGGCTCGACCTCTGCGGGAGGTGACCATGCGCGTCCTGTTCACGACCTGGGCCTCGGGCGCCCATCTCGTCCCCATGGTGCCGCTGGCCGCGCCCTGCTCGGGGCGGGGCACCAGGTGCGGGTAGCGGTGCCGTCCGGGTGCGCGGCGGCGGTGGCCCGGGCCGGGCTGGTGCCGGTGCGGATCTGCGCCCTGCCCCCGGCGGTGGTCAGGGCGCCGGAGGCGGCGCGGCGGCCGCGCGGCATCTGGCCGGCCGACTGGCCGGTGCGGCCCGCCGCGCTCACCCCGGAGCAGCACGGCGTGCTGCGCGCGCTCGGCGACCGGCAGGTGCGGATCGCCGAGGCGATGGCCCAGGGGCTGGTGGCGTTCGCCCGCTGCTGGCAGCCGGAGCTGGTGGTGCATGACGCGAGCGCGTACGCGGGCACGGTGGCTGCGGGGGCGCTGGGGGTGCCCGCGGTCGGCCAGCTGTGGGGGAGCGCGGCCGTCCTGCGGGTGGACCGGCAGCGGCTGGAAGGGCCGCCGCTGCCCGGCTACGCCCGTCTGATGCGGCGTTACGGCGCCGACCCGGAGCGCGAGCCCGACCTGTGGCTGGACCCCTGCCCGCCGAGCCTGGCACTCCCTCGCGGGCGCGGCGGCTGCCGGTGCGTTTCGTCCCGTACGACGGGCCGTCGCCACGGGAGACGCTGTCGCCGTACGAGGCCCGCCGGGCCCTGACCCGCCCGGCGCGCCCCGCCGCCGCGTCGAACGGGCGGCGGGGTCCCGGCGGCCCCGGGGCTCCCGGGCCGGTGCGGGTGTGCGCGGCGTGGGAGGACGCCGGCGGCCCGCCGGACGCCGTACGGGCCGCGCTGCGGGCCGCCGAGGCGCGGGGCGTGGAGGTCGTCCGGGTCGGAAGCGCCGCCGAGGGGCGGCCTC
>NZ_BBOX01000189.1 GCF_001553455.1 Streptomyces hygroscopicus subsp. hygroscopicus | reverse complement strand
GGCCGCTGCACCGGGTGCTGCCGGGCTGCCGGGCCCTGCTGCACCAGGGCGCGGGCGCGGCGGTGCTGGCCGCCGCCATGGCCGGGGTGCCGCAGCTGGTCGTCGCGCCCCGCTTCGAGCAGCAGCTGAACGGTGCGCGGCTGGCGCGGGCGGGCGCCGGGACGTATCTGCCCGCCGCCGCCCTCGACGGCACCCGGCGCGGGGCGGAGGCGGCGGGTGCCCGGCTGGCGCTGGACCTGTTCGCGCTGCTGGAGCAGCCTTCGTACGCGGCGGCGGCGCACGCCCTGCGCCGGGAGGCGCTCGGGATGCCCGGCCCGGATGAGGCGGCCGGAGCCGTCACCCGGCTCGTGGGCCCGGCCATCTGACGGCGGTGACCCGCGGAAGGTCCGCGGTGCGTGAAAAGGCCCGTGGCATGCGCGAGCGCTCGGTACGTGAAAGGCCCCTCACCGAAGTGAGGGGCCTTTCACTGTCTGTGCGCCGCCAGGGACTCGAACCCCGGACCCGCTGATTAAGAGTCAGCTGCTCTAACCAACTGAGCTAGCGGCGCCCGCTGACGTAGGAGACCTTAGCACCCGGACGCCATGGAGTGAAAATCGCTCATTCTCAGCCCGGAAACATGGCGGGTGCGCTGGTCACAGCCGTGCCGCCGAGGTTGTCACCGGTCGCGCGGGCCGCCCGTACACAGGCCCACAGCAGCACTTCTGGGCCGGGCAGCCAGGGGGCGCGGACATCGGGCGCGACCAGCCAGCGCGGCGACGGCGCCGGGGCGGACTCCCGGGCCCCGGACTCCGGGGCGGCGTGCTCGGCGGCCCCCGGCGGCGGTGGCCCGGGGTCCGGCGGGAACAGGGGCGGCACGGTCACCGCGTCGCCCCGGCCGTAGCAGAGCAGCGGGGGAGCGGCCGCCCCCCACTCCTCCCAGCCGAGCAGCGCCGGCAGCCGCTGGGCGGCCCCCGGGACGGCGAACAGCATGACCCGGCCGCCCTGGGCGGCGACCGGCCCGGTGCCGGGGCCGTCGCTCCATAAGCGGCTCACCACCTGGCGGCCGAAGAGCGCGTCCATGCTGATCACGTCGAACGCCGTACCGCACGGCAGGGTCACCGCGGCGGTCGGGGACTGTGCCCACAGGGCCTGCACACCGCGGGGGGAGGCGCTGGCCGAGGCGAGCCAGTCCGCACCGGCCGGGGTGACGAAGGCGGCGGTGTGAAGTGAGTCCTGAGGCGGTCTGCTCATGTTTCCACCTTTACCGGCGGCGACGACGGTGTAGAGAGATGAGGCAAAAACGGGACATCGTGTGACGGAGTCGGGTACCTTCCGCCTGCATATGCCCCGGGCTCACGCCCGTCGTCAGTCCGGCACCTCGCCGCCCCGCATCAGCTCACGACCGAACTCGACCATCTTCTTGGCGTAGTCCTCGGTCCACTCCGCACGCTCGGCGATCACGGCCGGGGTCAGCCGGTCGAACCGCCTGGGGTCGGCGAGCTGCGCGGCCGCCATCGCCTGGAACTCCATGGCCCGGTCCGTGGCCGCGCGGAACGCCAGCACCAGCTCCGTCGAGCGGGACAGCAGCTCACGCGGGTCCTCGATCGACTCCAGGTCGAAGAAGTGCGCCTCGTCCGAGGCCGCGGCGGCCGGTTCGAAGAGCAGGGGCGCGGGTTTCAGCCGCCTGGGCGCGGAGCCGTGCCGGCCTTGAGCCGAATCCGGCTCGGGCATGTGATCTCTCCTCCTGGGTCGTGAGACCCGTACGGTTCGCGGTGGTCCTGTTGTCTCCATTGTCGCGCGTACGGCAAGAGCGCCCCCGCCGTACGCCGCCGACCTGGGGTCTCTCCCCACCTCGCCGCCCTGTGAACCATGCCGGCGCCGACACCGCCGGTGACGCCCCGTACGGCCGGCGGCGGACGCGCCCCTACGGCCGCCAGGCCACCCGGTGCTCGGCCAGGTGCGCCAGCACCGCGTGATTGGCCTCCCAGCCGTCCGGGAACTTCACCGTCACCCCCAGCTGGACCGGCTCGGTGGACGGATGCTCGTCCAGCAGCTCGGCCACCCCCGCCCGGCACACCACCACACACGCCTGCCGGTGCCGCGACGCCAGCACGCACAGCCGCCCCGTCTCCAGGTGGAAGGCCGTCGCGTCCGGCCGCCCCGACAGCGGGTGCAGAACGACCGTGACATCGAACTCACGCCCTTGGAGTCGGTTGGCGGTGTCGACCGTGACGCCGGACACCCCGAGCCCGGTCAGCGCCGCCCGGACCGCCGCCGCCTGGTCCCGGTGGGCCGTGCCCACCGCGATCCGGTCCGCCGTGACCGGCACCGGCTCGTCCGACCGCTCGCTGACCGCCGCCGCGCCCCGGTCCAGCAGCCGCCGCACCACCTGGGCCACGGCCGCCACCGCCTCCGGGTCGGTGCGCGGAGTGCGCCGGGCCGGCAGCTCCAGCAGCCCCCAGCCGGACTCGGCGGCCTCGTCCAGCACCCGGTCCGGCCCCGAGCCGTCCGAGGCCACCCCGAAGCTCAGCCGCCGCTCGCCGTGGCCGGTGCCGCTGCGGAAGGGTGTGTACGGGTAGAACGCGTCCGAGACCAGCGGCGCGGCGGAGGCCGGCAGCCGCCAGGACACCGGCAGCCGGTGCTGCGGAAGCCGGGGATTGTGGGCGAGCAGCGTGGTGACCGCGCTCGCCGACGGGTCGTAGGACAGCCCCGCCCACTGGTCGGCGCCCACCACGCTGAACGGGTCCAGCTGCCCCGGGTCGCCCACGAACAGCGCCCGCTCGAACAGCCCGGCGACCGCCAGCAGCGCGTCCGAACGCATCTGGTACGCCTCGTCCACGATCGCGTGCCGCCACGGCTCGACGTCTCTGACGTGCGCCCACTTCGCGGCCGTGGAGACGACGATGTCGAGCCCGGCGAGATCGGCGATCTTCGCCGAGGCGCGGACCGACGCGTGACCGTCGAGCACCGGGTCGTACGGATGCGGATCGCTGCTGTGCAGCCGCCCCACCGGGAGATCGGGGTCCGCCGTGGCCAGCCGGTCCACCAGATCGTCCACCTGGGCGTTGGTCTGGGCGACCACCATCAGCGGGCGCCCGGCGGCGGCCAGCTCCCGCGCCGCCCGCACCACCAGCGTCGACTTGCCGGCCCCGGGCGGGGAGTCCACGACCACACCGCGGTCCGCCCCGTGCAGGGTGTCCCGCAGGATCGCCTCGGTCGCCCGCGCCGCCGCGGCCGACGGGTCGAACGGCTCGCCCCCTCGGGCACGGGCCGCGCCGGCGGCCGGGTCCGCGCCGATCACAGATAGTCCTCCTCGGTCATCGGGTCGGGCTCGGGGCCGTGGGCCGGCGCGGCGGCGTCCGGCGGACCGCCGTGGGTCCACGGAGTGCTCTCCGGGTCGGGCAGCTCCGGGCCGCCGCGCGGGGCGTGCTCGAACAGCGTCCAGCACACCCGGTCGCCCTTCTCGGGCACCGAGCCCGGCTCCGGCTGCTTGCCCCGGCCCATACCGCCGGTCAGCCGCACCACCAGGGCGCGGCCCGGACCGTCCGCGTCGCCCGCGCCACCGGCCCCGTCCGCCCCGCCAGTTCCCGTAGTCCCGTCTGTCCCGTCGGCCCCGCCAGTTCCGGCGGCTCCGTCCGTCCCGTCGGTTCCGGCGGCCCCGTCGGCCCCGCCAGTTCCGGCGGCCCCGTCCGTCCGCGCGAAACCGACGAACTCCCCGCTCTGCGCCCTGCCGTCGGCCAGCACCCGGTGCAGCTTGACCCGCTCGGCCAGATGCGGACGGTCCTCGGTGCGGACCGTGATCAGCGGGCGGGGACGCGGCACCCTCGCCTCCGACCAGGCCATCTCCACATCGGTCACCTCGCCCGCGAACGCCTCGCCGGCCAGCCGCCGCCCCGCCATGACCAGCGGATCGTCCAGCGCCTCATGGGCGTCCAGCTGCGCCTGCGCGGTCTCGCGGGCGGCCAGCTTCTGCGCCGCCGTCACCGCGTCGTCCCGCTTGGGCTGCGGCGGCTCCCCGGCCCGCACTCGGTCCCGGTGGGCGGTGTAGGACCAGCGGTCCCGCTTCCAGCGCTCCGCCACCCGCGCGCCCTCCGGGAGGGAGCGCAGCAGATCCACCCCGTGCCACAGCGCGTCCCAGGTGGGCCGCAGCTGCGATGCGATCAGCCCGCGCAGCTCCGCCTCGGCGAGCCGCAGCCGCGCCTCGGCCCCGGCCACGCCCTGGGACGCCTCGGCCCGCGCCGCGTCGTAGCGGGACATCGCCGGTGCCAGCAGCTGGTTGTCGAAGGCGGGATCGGTGGCCGGGCCGGCCGGCGGGCACCGCAGCAGGCCGTCCTCGTCCCGCTCCGACTCCGCCCGCAGCGCCGCCTCCGCCCCCGGTACGCCCTCCGGGGGGTCGATCCAGGCCAGCAGCGAGCCCAGGTGCTGATCCTCCAGAGGGCTCTGCCCGGTCGCCCAGTGACGGCTCAGCAGCTCGGTGAGGGACAGCAGCAGACACGACCCGGGCACCCGCGACCGCTCCCCGTAGTGGGTCAGCCAGCGGCCGAGCAGCGGCACCCGGGCCGGCGCGGGGAAGGGCGTCTCCGGGTCCTGCTCGGCGGTCCGCCGGAACCGCATCGACCGGCCCAGCAGCCGGACGAACGCCACGCCGGCCGCGCTGGGCACCAGCAGCTGCGGCGCGTCGGCGCAGAGCTCGACCTGGACCGGCACCTTCTTACCGGTCTCCGGATCGGTCTCCTTGCGCTCCTCCAGCTCGACCTCGTCCGCGTACGAGTCCAGATACGGCTGGATCTCCTCCGCGAGCTCGGCGAGGAACGCGAACCGCAGATCGCGGTCGCGCGGCTGGGCCACGATCAGCAGCCGCGGCGCGTCCCGGTCGGTGCCCACCAGCGCACCGAGCGGCGCTCCCGCCTCACCGGCGGTGGTGAGCGGCACGAACGCCAGCGGTCGCTCCGACAGATGGCGGTGGCGCACGGTGGTCAGGGGCTGGGCCCGCCCCTCCCGGACCGCCTCCATCCGGGCCAGGGTGGTGATCAGCGACATGACACCGCCCCGGGACGGGAGGCGAGCGCCTCGGCGCGCAGGGCCGCCGCGCGGCGCAGGGCGTCCACGGCGGGGTCACCCGTGGGGGACGCGTCGGCCGGACCGTCCGTGGCGGCCGTGAGGACGGCCGCCACGGTGGTGAGTCCGCCCAGCTCACCCCGGACGCCCCGGCCCAGCGCCTCGACCAGGCCCGCCGCGCGGGACCGCGCCCGGCAGTGGGCGGCCAGCTCACAGGTGGACAGGCACTCCGGGGCGTACGCCGCCTCCACCGCGTCCACCGCGGCCGTCAGCTCCTCGACCGGCCGGGTCGGGGTCCGGCCGTCGTCGGTGAGCCGGAGGTCGAAGGTGGTGCCCTCGGGGAGGGCCGCGGCGATCTCCTCGATCCGGGTCAGCCGGTCCAGCTGCCGCCGGGTGACCGCCAGCTGCTTGCGCACGTCGATCATCTCGGCGGTCGGCAGGTTGGAGAAGTCCTTGGGGCAGACGAGCAGCACCTGGTGCCGCACCCGGGCGCGGCCCGGGGCGCCCCGCGCCGTGTCCGCCGTGGCGCCGGCGCCTTCCGGCGGCTCGCCGACCATGGCCGCCACCCGCTCCAGCGCCAGGGTGTAGACCGCCGACTGCCGGGCCGCCGCGCCCACCTTCGCCGGGTCGGCGGAGCCGTCCACCATGGGGAAGGACTTGATCTCGACGACCGTCCACGACCCGTCGGGGTGGACCACGACCGCGTCCGGCTCCAGGAAGGCGGGGGAGCCCGCGACGTCCAGGCTCACCATCGGATGGTCCAGCAGCGCCCAGCGCCCGGCCTCCGTGGCCTCGCGCAGCGCGAGCGCGGTGCGGGCCGTGCGGCCCTGCGGTCCGGGCGCGCTCAGATCGGGTGTCGCGACGGCGCCGGGGCCGGGCGCCTCCGAGCCGTCGCGCAGCCGCTCGTGCAGCAGCCGCACCAGATCGGCCCCGCCGTCCGCCTTGACCCGGGCCTCGAAGGAGTTGCCGCGCTGATGGGCGAACTGGGACTGGCCGAAGTTCGCCGGAGCCCCCAGCGCCCGCGCCAGCGCGCCCTTGTCGACCCCGGCCCCGTCCAGCAGCGCCCGGCGGCGGCAGCCCGGATTGGCGGCCAGCGCCGCCAGCGCACGGGCGTCCATCGGATGCGGAACGGCGGCCGGGCCGCGCAGCTCAGCGAGCCGCTGCCGCAGCCCCGTCGCCTGCCGCGGGGGCGGCGCCGCCCGCAGCGGCGGCTCCCCGGCCACCGGTACCGGCTCCCCGGCCGCCGTCACCCGCGGCACCGTCGGTCCGCTGCCTGTCCGCGCCCCGGTCCTGCTGTCGGGGGATCCGTTCCCGTTCACGCCCCGAAGTCTCGCACTTGTCACCGACATTCGCGGGCGCACCGGCGTTGCCGGAGGCCGGGGCGGTCTCCTGGGCCGGGCGGAAGCGGGCGCGGAGCGTCTCCGTGAGCCGCAGCGCCGGGCCCGCCAGCAGCGCCCCGATCCCCATGGTGGCGGCGCCGGCCGCCGCGTCCAGGAAGTAGTGGTTGGCGGTGCCCATCACCACGAGCGTGATCATCAGCGGGTAGACGACCGCCCCGGCCTTGGCCCATACCGAGCGCCCGTGCCGCCACAGGGCGATACCGCACCACAGCGCCCATCCCACGTGCAGGCTGGGCATCGCCGCGTACTGGTTGGTCAGCCCGCCGAGCCCGCGCGGCGCGCTGGCCTCGCCGCCCCACCAGCCGTACGAGCCGTACTGCGCCATGGTGTCGACGAAGCCGTGGCCGGCCTCCAGGAGCCGCGGCGGGCACGTCGGCATCAGGGTGAAGCCGATGAGCCCGATCAGCGTGGAGACCAGCAGCCAGGTGCGCAGGAAGCGGTAGTCCGACGCCGTGCGGCGCCTCCACAGCCACACCAGGATCGCCGGGGTGAGGACGTAGTGCAGCGAGGCGTAGGCGAAGTCCGCCGGTATGCCTATCGCCGCGTTGGCCGTGAAGATGTCGTTCAGCGGGGATTCGAAGTCGATGTTCAGACGCTGTTCGAAATGGAGGATCGCCAGACCGTGGTCGACGGCGGTGGACACATCGCCGCGGGCCAGGAGCCGACCGGCCGAGTACGCGGCGTACACCACCGCTATCAGCGGCAGTTCGGTCCACCAGCGGGGCCGACCGCCCTGTGCTGCTCCGGCACGGGGCACGGTGTGGGGCATTCGGACGCTCTCCAAAGTTCGGGCGGCCACAACAAGGCGCGCGGACAACCGTACGGTGTGGGCGACGCGATCCACGCACCACCCCCATCCGCGAGCGGCGCCCCTGTCGGAATCCCCCGGCGGACCGCGCGCAGCCTGGAAGACGCCAGGGCCGCCCCGGAGGTTGCCTTCCGGACGGGTGCGCGATGATGGACGGACGGCGGTCGGCCAGGTGCCGGAGCCGATGAGGGCGGAAACCGCAGGCAGCGGCGTGTAATGGCGCACGGCGGCGCGGCGGGGCGAAATCGGTGAGAGAAGGCAGTACCCCATGGCACCACGCATCCTCCTGGCCCGGCACGGACAGACGCGGTGGTCGCTCTCCGGGAAACACACCGGCCGTACGGACATCCCGCTGCTCGAGGAGGGACGGCGCGGCGCCAAGCTGCTCGGGGAGCGGCTGTGCCACGGCTCCTGGGCGGGCCTTCCGGACGTCGAGGTGCGCACCAGCCCGCTGTCCCGGGCCAAGGAGACCTGCGAGCTGGCGGGCTTCGGCGACCGGGCGCGGGACTGGGACGCGCTCCTGGAGTGGGACTACGGCGCGTACGAGGGGATGACCCCCGCCGAGATCAGGGCCGCCCGGCCCGGCTGGCTGATCTGGCGTGACGGGGTGCCCGAGGGCGAGTCCGTCGCCTCGATCGCGGCGCGGGCGGACGAGGTGGTGGCGTGGGCGCGCTCCGCCGACCGCGATGTGCTGGTCTTCGCGCACGGTCACATCCTGCGGACCCTGGGCGCCCGTTGGCTCGGCTACGACGTCTCCTTCGGGGCCCGTATCCGGCTCGACCCGACGTCCCTGTCGGTGCTCGGCTGGGCGTACGGCGAACCCGCCATCGAACGCTGGAACGACACGGGCCATCTCGCCTGAGAGCCGGTGTCAGACCAGGCCGGTACGGCCGGCCGGCTCGGGGCGGGCGGCGGCCGCCTCATGGCGGGCGAGGAAGTCCGCGACCGTCTCATCGCGACCGTAAGGACGCAGTATCCGGGCCGTGTCGTCGAGCATCCGGCGGATCCGCGACGACTTCACCTGCTCCAGCAGGCCCAGGGCCCGGACGGCTGCGGCGGCGGCCGCGTCGGGCGCGCCGCCGGCCACCAGATCGGTCGCCAACTCCGTGGTGAACAGCGCGATGTTGCGGGTGAAGTGGGGGTTCTGGAGGGAGACGGCGCGACGGGCGTGCTCCACGGCGCGCTTCCACTCGCCGAGCGCCGACCAGCACTGTGCCTCCAGCCCTTCCAGTTCGGCCTCGCCGAAGAAGCTCATCCACTCCGGGTCGGCGTCACAGGGTCCCCGCCCGAACAGCGTCCGGGCGCGCAGCAGCGCCCGCTCACAGCCGCCCCGGTCGGTCAGCCCGGCGAGCCCCCCGGCCTCGCGCAGCGCGAGCAGCGACAGTAGCCGCGGCGAGGCGAGCCGCTCGGCGACCCGCTGCGCCGCCTGCGCCGCCCGCACCGCCTCGCGGGGGCGGCCCGCGTCGCGGGCGAGGAAGGCGGTGTTGCAGAACGCGTGCGCCTCCAGGGCGGCGTCGCCGGAGACCCGCGCCGTGGCCAGGGCCTCGGCGTAGTGGGACCGGGCGTCGGGCAGCCGCCCGGAGTCATGGGCCAGCCAGCCCACCGAGATGGCCAGTTCACCGGCGCCCGCGAAGAGCCGCTCGGCGACCGAGCGGCTGTAGCCGCCCGCGTCGAGCAGGGCGTAGGCGGCGCTCAGCGGTTTGGCGGTGTGCGCGTAGAGAGGGTCGGCGCCGTGCCGGTCGTCGAGCACCCTGATCCGGCGCACGGCCTCCTCGACGGCGGCGGCCTCGGCCTCCCCCACCCGCCGCCCCGACCGCCTGGACGGCGCTCCGACCCGGGGAGCGGCGGCCACCGCGGCGGCCGCCGCCCCACCGGCCATGAACGCGCGCCGCAGTAGTTCGCTCTCCTCGAAGATGTCGACGATCCCGCCGCCGCGGTGCCCGGAGGGCTCGGGGCCGGGGCGCGGGCCGGGGAGGGAAGCGGGGGCGGGAGGGCCCGCGGGGCCGCGGGCGCCGTGGCCGCGCACCGACTCACGGGAGGCGAAGCCGAGATCGTTAAGGGTGCGGCCGGGGAACATATGGCGGAAGACCCGCTCGTAGGCGTAATTGGGGCAGCGGATGGCCCCCGACTCGACACGGCCGATATAGCGGGCGTCGCAGGAGACCTGCTCGCCGATCTCACGGGCGGCG
The DNA here is from genome assembly GCF_001553455.1 of Streptomyces hygroscopicus subsp. hygroscopicus. Classification (GTDB taxonomy): domain Bacteria; phylum Actinomycetota; class Actinomycetes; order Streptomycetales; family Streptomycetaceae; genus Streptomyces; species Streptomyces hygroscopicus. Next base: position 21,931 of record NZ_BBOX01000189.1, on the reverse strand, counting down.
CGGCGCACGGACGCCGCGAACTCGGAGGGGGAGAGCTGTCCGCGCAGCCGGCGGAACGCGGTGTTCGGCCGGTGGGGCGGTGGCTCTGGAAGCGGCGTCATGGTGAGCCTCTCCCTTGGTGATGCCAGGTGGGCGGGGGAGAACCGTACCGGCTGTGAGATTGCCAACACTCGAAGAATTCCGACAAAGGTGGCATCTCGCCCATGATCTGCCATGAACTGCCATCCTTTACGGCGGCATTCGGCCGTAGCCGTTGACACCGCCAGGCGTTGAACGGGGTGCGACCCGATGAAGAGGGAGGCCGGAGTGGACATCAGCCGCTCGCGGACGACTGCTCAGCACCCCCAGCACCTCCAGCACTCACAGCAACTCCAGTACCTCCAGCACCTCCAGCGTCAGGAATGCGACCTCGTCACCGTGCCCGCCCGCCAGGGGCTGGAGGCGGTGGACATCCTGCGCCGTGCGTGCGATGGCCTCGGCCCCGTCCTGCACGACAACACCTGCGACACCCTCGGCTTCCTGGTGCCGCCCGGCACGGCGGACGGCTGGGACCTGCCGGGTTCCGCGTGCACCCAGACATTCGGGCGCGGGACGCGGATAAATACCGGCTCCGGCTCCGGCTCCGGCGTCCCCTCCGGAACCGGAGACGCGGAGGCCGGAGACGCGGAGGCCGGGGATGCGGAGGCCGGAGACGCCGGAGCCGGAGCGGCCGGGTGCGAGGCACCGCCGGGCATCGGCACCGGCTGGCTGGTGCCGCCCGACGCCGCGTACACGGTCGTCACCGATCCCGCCGAGCTCCGGGCGGCGCTCGGCGAGGCGGCCCGCATGATCGAGGCCGTCGACCGCTGTCAGTGAGTCCCGGACGGCCTCGGGAGTCATCGGCGGTGCCCTCCGGCCGTCGGTGGTGACCTTCGCGTCGGGGGTGACCGTCGGGCACGGGGTGGCGGGCCTCCGGCCATGGGTGGTGACCGGCCGCTCGGTCGGTGCCGGCGACCGGCTGTCAGTGGGCCGCCGCATACTGGGACGCATGGCGAAAGGCACGAAGAAGCGAGCCGCCCGCGGGCGCGGAGCGGCGCGGGGGCGCGGCCCCGAGCCGGTCACCGCGCCCGTCGACGGGGGGCTCGCCGAGCTCGTGCCGGACCGGGACCGGCCGCGTGGCTGGACGCTGCTGCTCGACGGCAAGCCGCAGTCGCACGTGGATCTCGACGACCCCACCCATCTCGACTTCGCGTACCAGCGCGGATTCGGTCATATCGCCGATCTCGCCGCCCCTCCCGGCCGCCCGCTGCACGCGGTCCACCTGGGCGGCGGCGCCTTCACGCTCGCCCGCTACATCGCGGCCACGCGGCCCCGCTCCACCCAGCAGGTCATCGAGATCGACACCCCGCTCGTCCAGTTCGTCCGGCGTGAACTGCCGCTGGACCCGGGCGACCGGATACGGGTGCGCGGCGCCGACGCACGGACGGGGCTCGCCAAGGTGCCCGACGGCTGGGCGGATCTGGTCATCGCGGACGTCTTCAGCGGGGCCCGTACCCCCGCCCATCTCACCAGTGCGGAGTTCCTCGCCGAGGTGCGGCGCGCGCTCCGCCCGGACGGGTACTACGCCGCGAATCTCGCCGACGGTCCGCCGCTGGCCCATCTGCGGGCCCAGATCGCCACCGCCCGCGCCGCGTTCGCCGAGGTCTGCCTGACCGCCGACCCCGCCGTGCTGCGCGGCCGCCGCTTCGGCAACGCGGTGCTGCTGGCCGCCGACCGCGCCCTGCCGCTGGCCGAACTGACCCGCCGCGCCGCCGGGGACCCGTACCCCGCGCGGGTCGAACACGGGCGTGCCCTCGCGGACTTCACCGGTGGCGCGGCCCCGGTCACCGATGCGACCGCCGCTCCCTCCCCGGCCCCGCCGCCCGCCGTCTTCGCCTGACCGGACGGCCTGACCGGGGCCGGTCACCCGCAGGAGAAGACCAGCACGGTCCACATCCGCGCGACCGACGAGGACGTCACGGCTACCGGCGGCCGGTACGCGGGAGTGGGCGGACCCGGATCGGCGCGGTCTGCGAGGCCGGGCCGACCGCCGGCCGGCGCCGACCGCTCGGTTCCTCGCAGGGGAACCGAGGCGCTCGGCGAAACCCGCGCGACCGACGAGGACGTCACGGCCACCTGCGGCCGGTACGCGGGAATGGGCGGACCCGGATCGGCGCGGGGGCCGAGGCAAGGCCGGGCCGACCGCCTACCCGCCTACCGGCGCCGACCGCTCGGTTCCTCGCAGGCGAACCGAGGCGCTCGGCGAATCGAGGCGCTCGGCGAACCGAGATGCTCGGCGAACCGAGGCGCTCGGCGAACCGAGCCGAGCCCGCGCGGAGGCACGCGCACGCGCGGGAGCCGAACGGATCGCCACGGCGCGGGCCCTGGGCACGCCTGGTGCGCCCGAGCAGCCGGGGCAGGGGCTAATGCTCGTCGATACGGACCTGGGGCGGGCCGTCGTGCCAGGTGCAGAAGATCGTGGTGATGTCGGCCCCGGAGACGAAGTCCACCCGGATCCACTCGCTCTGCTTCCACACCTGCATCTGCCATCCGCCGTCCGGGGTCGCCGAGACCAGATCCGCCGACGCGGCGCGCATCTCGAAGACCGCCCGGCCGCCCTTGGCCGGATAGCCGCGCACCTCCCCGCTCTCCTCCGGCCGCGGCGACGTCCGTCCGGGCGGCGCGGAGGTCGGCTTCGCGCCGCGCTCCGCCGCGCCCGGCCCGGCGTCCTCCTCCTCACCGGCCCGCGCGTCCGCGGGCGGACGGGCGGGCGAGGGCGAGGGGGCCGGTGACGTCGCCGAGGGGGACGGCGGTTTGGCCCGGTGCGTCGATGAGGACCAGGCCCCGGTCGCCGACCGGGAGCCGTCCGCGATCGGCAGCGCACGCGGCGGCTCGTACGCCGTACCGGTCAGCACCGTCCGCACGCCGTACCACGACAGCGTGACCGCGGCGCCGGTGGCCAGCACCCACGCCAGGCATTGGACCAGACCTCTTTGCATCTTCCTCATCTTGCCTCACCCGAATGGCGTACGGTGCCGCTCATGGCAAGTGTGCTTGTGGTCGAGGACGACCAGTTCGTGCGCTCAGCCCTGATACGGCAGTTGACCGCGGCGTCCCATACCGTGCGGAGCGTCGGCACCGCCCTGGAGGCGTTGCGCGAGGTGGCGCAGATCGGATTCGACGTCGTCATCCTGGATCTCGGCCTGCCCGATCTGGACGGGGCGGAGGCGCTCAAGATGCTGCGCGGCATCACCGATGTGCCGGTCATCGTGGCGACCGCCCGCGACGACGAGGCCGAGATCGTCCGGCTGCTCAACGACGGCGCCGACGACTACCTGGTCAAGCCGTTCTCCGTGGCGCACCTCTCCGCCCGGATGACCGCCGTGCTGCGCCGTTCGCGCGGGGGCGCGGCGGGTGAGGCGGGCGGTGCGGCGGCGCCCCCCGCGGTGCTCCGGGTCGGCGGGCTGGCCGTCGATCCGCTGCGCCGGCAGGCCCAGTTGGACGGGGTGGCGCTCGATCTGACCCGCCGGGAGTTCGACCTGCTGGCCTATCTCGCCGGGCGGCCCGGCGTCGTCGTGCCGCGCAGGGAACTCCTCGCCGAGGTCTGGCGGCAGGCGTACGGGGACGACCAGACGATCGACGTCCATCTGTCCTGGCTGCGCCGCAAGCTCGGCGAGACGGCCGCCCGGCCGCGCTATCTCCATACGCTGCGCGGGGTCGGCGTGAAACTGGAGCCACCGGCGGAGCACACGTGAGATGGGCCCTGGTCAAGGTCTGTCTGGCGGTCACCGCGATGGTCGTGGTCGCCTTCGCCGTACCGCTCGGCCTGGTCGTCAAGGAGCTGGCCCGGGACCGGGCGTTCGCCGACGCCGAGCGGCAGGCGGCCACCATCGGCCCGGCGCTCGCCATCACCACCGAACGGGCGCGGCTGCAACGCGCGGTCGCCAGCACCCAGGCGGGCGGCGACGGCCGGATGGCGGTGCACGTCCCGGACCAGCCGGGGGAGCCGGGGAGCGGCTACGACCTCGGCAGGAGCCGCGCCGGGCGGGGTGAGCTGGCCACCGCGCGGCGGTTCGGCCGGGCCTCGGTGTCCGCCGCCCCCGGCGGATACGCACTGCTCCAGCCGACCGCGGTGAGCACCGGTCAGGTCGCGGTCGTGGAGGTGTACGTCCCCCGTGACGTGGTCACCAGCGGGGTGACCACGTCCTGGCTGGTGCTGGCGGGCGTGGGCCTGGCGCTGATCGTCGGCGCCGTCGCCACCGCCGACCGGCTCGGCACCCGGCTGGTGCGGCCGGCCCGGCGGCTGGCCGGGGCCGCCCACGACCTGGGCCGGGGCGAACTCGGGGTGCGGGTACCGGAGGAGGGGCCGGCCGAACTCCGGGCGGCCGCCGCCGCGTTCAACTCCATGGCCGACCAGGTGGTCCAGCTCCTCGCCAGCGAACGCGAGCTGGCCGCCGACCTGTCGCACCGGCTCCGCACCCCGCTCACCGTGCTGCGCCTGAACGCCGCCTCGCTGGGCGAGGGACCGGCGGCCGACCAGACCCGCGCCGCCGTCGCCCAGCTGGAGCGCGAGGTCGACCAGATCATCCGCACCGCGCGCCAGCACAAGACGCACACCCCGTCCGGCTGTGACGCCGCCGAAGTGGTCCGGGAGCGGATGGAGTTCTGGTCCGCGCTGGCCGAGGACGAGGGCCGTACGGTACGGCTGGCCGGGGTCGACCGGCCGGTGCGGGTGCCGGTCGCCCGCTCCGAACTCGCCGCCGCGCTGGACGCCCTGCTCGGCAATGTCTTCCGGCACACGCCCGAGGGCACCGCGCTGGCGGTCGACGTCCACGACGGCGGTGCCGCCACCCATTCGGTGATCATCCTGGTCTCCGACGCGGGCCCCGGCATCGACGACCCGGACGCGGCGCTCCGCCGGGGGCACGGCGACGGCGGCCCCGGCTCGACCGGCCTCGGCCTGGACATCGTGCGCCGGGTCGCGGAGTCCACGGGCGGCGATCTGCGGATCGGACGGTCGGTGCTGGGCGGCGCCGAGGTACGGATGTGGCTCTCGCTGAACGGCGGCTCCGCGGACCGGGGGCAGCGGCGGCGGGGCCGCAAGAAGAAGGTCCGTGACCGGGCGGGGCCGGCGCGGTCCGGGAGGCCGGTGGAGCCCGCGGAGGGTTAATCGGCGCCGATGGGTTCCTTAAGGCAGCCATAAGATCCATGGCCGGTGCACGGATCCTGCCGTTTGTCCGACTTCCCCTCGCTAGCGTGGCGCCCGCACCACAACCCCCCACATCCGCAAGCGAAGGCAGGCACCTGATGAGCAGCATGCACCGTCGCAAGGCGAGCCGGACCACCAAGGTGATCGGCGCGACCGCCGCCGTCGTCGTGGCCGGTGGCGCGGCGTTCGCGCTCAGCGGGGCGGCGAACGCCGACACCGTCTCCGAGAAGCCCGCCGCGGCGGCGGGCGGCGGCTTCGCCCCCTACATCGACACCTCGCTCTACCCCGCCTACGACATGGTGGGCACCGCCGAGAAGACCGGCGTCAAGGAGTTCAACCTCGCCTTCATCACCTCCGGCGGCGGCTGTACCCCCAAGTGGGGCGGCGTCACCGACCTCGGCAACGACGAGGTGGCCAAGCAGACCGACGCGCTGCGGGCCAAGGGCGGCGACGTCCGGGTCTCCTTCGGCGGCGCCTCCGGCTCCGAGCTGGGCCTGGTCTGCTCCTCGGCGGACGAACTCGCCGATGCCTACGGCAAGGTCGTGGACGCCTACAAGCTGACCAAGGTCGACTTCGACATCGAGGGCAGCGCGCTCCCGAACAAGGAGGCCAACACCCGCCGCGCCCAGGCCATCGCCAAGCTGCAGCAGAGCCACCCCGACCTGGACGTCTCCCTCACCCTGCCGGTCCTTCCCACCGGCCTCACCCAGGACGGTGTCGACCTCGTCGCCAACGCCAAGGAGAACGGGGTGAAGGTCTCCGCCGTCAACATCATGGCGATGGACTACGGCGCCTCCTTCGACGGCGACATGGGCCAGTACGCGATCGACGCCGCCACGGCGACCCAGGGCCAGATCAAGGACGCCCTCGGGCTGGGCGACGACGAGGCGTGGAAGGCCGTCGCGGTCACCCCGATGATCGGCGTCAACGACGTGAAGACCGAGATATTCACCGTCGACGATGCCGCTCAGCTGGTGGAGTTCGCCCAGTCCAAGGGGCTGGGCTGGCTGTCCATGTGGTCCGCCACCCGAGACAAGCAGTGCCCCGCCCCCCAGGACACCGCGTCGCCGACCTGCAGCTCGATCGACCAAGAGGAGCTGGCGTTCACCAAGGCGTTCGGCGCCTACACGGGCTGACCGGCGGCCCGCCGCCCCGTAACCCCCCACGATCCCCCCACGATCACCACCCCCCACGGCACCCCCCACACGGCGGGGCGCGGACGGAATCCCCCACCCGCCGCGCCCCGCCGTTTCCGTCGCGGACCCTTTACGAGCCCCGGGGCTCCTCGGCCATCTCCTTCTTCTCCCTCTCCGCCTCCTCGTGCTCCACCACCTGCTCCCTCGTGGGCTTGGCGATCTGGCCGTCGGCGCCGAAGTAGCTCCGGGACAGCCGGACGCGCAGCCGGTCCTTGAAGGGGAGCCGGCGGGTGACCCCGGCCTCGTCCACCGACGGTGGCAGCTCCAGCGGCTGGTACTGCTCGAACGCGGTCAGCGTGTACTTCTCCTCCGCCGACAGCGGTTCGTGCCCCTCGACGAACTCGCCGTGCGGCAGCCGCTGGATGATGCCGGTCTCGCGGCCGTGCAGCAGCTTCTCCCGGTCCTTGCGCTGGAGGCCGAGGCAGATCCGCTTGGTGATGACGAACACCACCACCGGCGCCACGAAGAAGCCGATCCGGCAGGCCCAGGTGATCGCGTTGATCGACAGGCCGAAATGGCTGGCGATGAGGTCGTTGCCGCCGCCCGCCAGCAGGACCGCGTACAGGGCGATCCAGGCGGCGCCGAAGGCGGTGCGGGTCGGGGCGTTGCGCGGGCGCTCGTTGAAATGGTGCTCGCGCCGGTCCCCGGTGATCCACGCCTCAAGGAACGGATAGAGCCAGATGACCAGCAGCACGGTGGGGAAGACCAGGAACGGGATCAGGACCCCGAGCACCAGGGTGTGGCCCCACAGATTGATCTCCCAGCCCGGCATCAGCCGGATCAGCCCCTCGGAATAGCCCATGTACCAGTCGGGCTGGGCATCGGTGGACACCTGGTCGGGCCGGTAGGGACCGTAGGCCCACACCGGATTGATCTGGGCGATGGCCGACATCAGGGCGGTGACGCCGAAGACCAGGAAGAAGAAACCGCCGGACTTGGCCACATAGACCGGCCACAGGGGCGGCCCCACGATATTCATGTTCTTCCGGCCCGGCCCCGGGTGATGGGTGTGCTTGTGGTAGACGAGCAGGATCATATGGAGCGCCAGCAGCCCGAGCATGATGCCCGGGATCAGCAGCACATGCACCGTGAAGAGCCGGGGCACGATCGACATTCCCGGGAATTGCCCGCCGAAGAAGAAGAACGACAGATAGGTGCCGACGATCGGGATCGACAGGATCGCGCCCTCCATGAACCGCAGACCCGTGCCCGACAGCAGATCGTCGGGCAGCGAATAGCCCATGAAGCCGTCGAACATCCCGAGGATCAGCAGACCGGCTCCGGAGAGCCAGTTGATCTCGCGGGGTTTGCGGAAGACGCCGTTGAAGAACGTCCGCAGCATGTGGACGATCATGCTGGCGATGAAGACGATCGCCGCCCAGTGGTGGACCTGCCGCATCAGCAGGCCGCCGCGTACGTCGAAGCTGATGTTCAGCGTGGACTCGTACGCCTGCGACATGCGGATGCCGCTCAGCGGCGTCCACCGGCCGTTGTAGACCACCTCGTTCATCGCCGGTTTGAAGAACAGGGTGAGATAGACGCCGGTCAGAATGATGATGACGAAGGTGTAGAGGGCGATCTCGCCGATCAGGAAGGACCAGTGGTCGGGAAAGACCTTGCGCAGATTGGCCTTGGCCATGGCGAAGAGACCCACCCGGCCGTCGAACCAGTCGGCGAGGGCCTCGCCTTTTCCGGCGGGCGCGCGCCGACCGGATCCCTCATCGCGGAACCTCTGCCGGCGCTCCGGAAGTGCTCTCATGTCTCAATGGGGTACCAGGCATTCCCACCCGATGACGGGCGCTCTTCCGCCGGGTGGATCAGGGCGTACTCCCTTCGGTGGAAGAAGGCACCGGCCCGGTTGCGCCCGGGTGCGCGCACACCGTCCGGCGTCCGCGGCACCGCCCGCCCCCCGGTGGGCGGTGCCGCGGACGCGGGTCCCGCTACGCCGCCGGAAGCTCCCCGGTGCGGGCCACCCGGGCGTACCAGCGGGCGCTGGACTTCGGCACCCGGGCCTGGGTCGGATAGTCGACGTAGACCGCGCCGAAGCGCTTGCTGTAGCCGTACGCCCATTCGAAGTTGTCCATCAGCGACCACAGGAAGTAGCCGCGCAGATCGGCGCCGTCCGCGATGGCCTGGTGGGCGGCGGCCAGATGGGCCTGGAGGTAGTCGATCCGCCGCGGGTCGTGGACCGCGCCCTCCGCGTCCGGCTTGTCGTCGAACGCGGCGCCGTTCTCGGTGATGTACAGCGGTACGCCCGGCGCCTCACGGCTGTAGCGCATCAGCAGGTCGTGCAGTCCGCTCGGGTCGATCGTCCAGCCCATCTCGGTGCGCTCGCCCGGGGTCTGGTGGAAGGCCACCCGCTCCGAGCCGGGCCAGGGGGAGTGGGTGCTGGCGCCGTGGCCGTCGTGCCGGGCGGGCGAGTCCTCGTCGTCGGGGGCGGCTGACACCAAGGACGGTGTGTAGTAGTTGATGCCCAGCGCGTCCAGCGGGTGCTTGATGACGGCCAGGTCGCCGTCGCGGACGAACGACCAGTCGGTGATCGAGGCGGTGTCCTTGATCAGGTCACTGGGGTACGCACCGCGCAGCAGCGGCCCGGTGAAGACGCGGTTGGCCAGCGCGTCGATACGCCGCTGGGCGTCCAGGTCCTCCGGCTTGTCGCTGAGCGGCCGGATCACCGCCGGGTTGAGGCTGATGGCGACCTGGGCGCGGGCGGGCAGCGCGGCGCGCAGCGCCTGGGCGCCGAGGCCGTGGGCGAGGTTCAGGTGGTGGGCGGCGCGCAGCGGGGCCAGCCGCTCGGTGCGGCCCGGGGCGTGCACCCCCGAGCCGTAGCCCAGGAAGGCGCTGCACCACGGCTCGTTGAGGGTGGTCCAGAACTCGACGCGGTCGCCGAGCGCCCCCGCCACGATGCCCGCGTACTCGGCGAACCGCTCGGCGGTCTCGCGTTCCGGCCAGCCGCCCGCGTTCTCCAGCTCCTGGGGGAGGTCCCAGTGGTAGAGGGTGAGCACCGGCTGGATGCCCGCGCCCAGCAGCTCGTCCACCAGCGAGCGGTAGAAGTCCAGCCCGCGCTGCACGGCTGGTCCCCGGCCGGTGGGCTGCACCCGTGACCAGGACACCGAGAAGCGGTACGCCCCCAGGTTCAGCTCCGCCATCAGCCGGACGTCCTCGCGGAAGCGGTGGTAGTGGTCGATGGCCACGTCACCGGTGTCACCCGCGAGCACCTTGCCCGGGGTGTGGCTGAAGGTGTCCCAGATGGACGGGGTGCGGCCGTCCTCCTGTGCGGCGCCCTCGACCTGATAGGCGGCCGAGGCCGCGCCCCACAGGAATCCGGGCGGGAAGGAAAGGGTCATGGAAGCGCTCCCATTCGAGGTCGTGGTGCGGCGGGAGGGAAGGGGGATGCGAGAAGGAACAGAAGGAACAGAAGGAGGAGGGGGACAAAGGAAGAGAAGGGGAGGCGGGGGTTGCGGAGGAGGGACGGGGCGGAGGGGCGGCGGGCGGGCCGGGGCGCGGGCCCTCAGCCCTTGACCGCCCCCTGCATGATCCCTCCCACGATCTGCTTGCCGAACAGGACGAAGGCGATCAGCAGCGGCAGGGTGCCCAGCAGCGCCCCCGCCATGATCACCGACTGGTCCGGGATGTAGCCGCGGCCCAGGCCGTTCAGGGCGACCTGGACGGTGGGGTTGCCGGTCTGGGTGAGCGCGATGATCGGCCAGAAGAAGTCGTTCCACGCCTGGACGAAGGTGAGCATCCCCAGCACGGCCATGGCCGGGCGCGCCGCCGGGAAGACGATGTGCCAGACGATCCGCAGACTGCTCGCCCCGTCCATCCGCGCCGCCTCGATCAGCTCGGTCGGCAGCGCCTGGCTCAAGTACTGCCGCATGAAGAACACCCCGAAGGCGGTCACCAGCGTCGGCAGGATGACGGCCTGCAACTGGTCGGTCCACTCCAGCTTGGCGACCACCATGTACAGCGGTACGACGCTCAGCTGGGGCGGCACCATCATCGTCCCGATGGTGAGCGTCAGCAGCAGGTTCTTGAAGCGGAAGCGCAGCTTGGCGAAGGCGAAGCCGGCGATGGTCGAGAACAGTACGGTCCCGGCCGCGATGGTGCCGGCCACCACGGCCGTGTTCAGCAGCGCGGCGCCCATGTTGGCGTCGTTCCACGCGGTGTCCAGGTTGCTGAAGAGATTGCCGCCGAACCAGAAGGGCGGTGGCGTCTCGGCCAGGCGGGTGTTGGTGCGGGAGGCCGCGATGGCGGTCCACACCAGCGGGAAGAGCGAACCCAGGGTGAACAGGATCAGCACCGTATAGGTGATCCACCCGCCGTGCAGCTGCTTGCCGGCCCGGTTGCGGCCCGTGCGGGCCGGGGGTGGCGCGGCGGGCACGGGGGCCGCTGGGGGAGACGCGGAAGACACAGTGGTGGTCATGGTGGTCCTCGTCTCCCTCACTGGCTCTTCCGCAGCCGTCGCGACACCAGCCAGTTGGCGGCGGCGATCAGCAACAGGATCAGGAACATGGTCCAGGCGATGGCCGAGGCCCGGCCCAGGTGCAGATTCACCCAGCCCTGTTCGTACATGTAGAGCCCCAGGGTCTGGAACTGGTGGTCGGCCCCGCCGGTGGCGCCCGCGCTGCCGTTGAACAGCAGCGGCTCACCGAAGAGCTGGGTCGCCCCGATCGTGGACACCACGACCGTGAACAGGATGGTGGGGCGCAGCGAGGGGATCGTGACGTGCAGGAACTGCTGCCAGCGGGACGCCCCGTCCAGTGCCGCCGACTCGTACAGGTCGTTCGGTACGGCCTGCATCGCGGCCAGGTAGATCAGCGCGTTGTAGCCGGTCCAGCGCCAGATCACGATCGTGGAGACGGCGAACTGCGAGGTCCAGGTGCCGTTCTGCCAGTCGATCGGGTCGATGCCGATCGCGTCCAGCGCCCAGTTGACCATGCCGTAGTCGCGGCCGAAGAGCAGAACGAACACCAGCGTCGCGGCGGCCACCGAGGTCGCGTACGGGGTGAGGATCGCGACCCGGAAGAACATCGAGCCGCGCAGCTTGTAGTTGAGCAGATGGGCCAGTCCGAGCGCCATCAGCAGCTGCGGCACGGTGGAGATGACCCCGATGGTGAAGGTGTTCTGGAGGGCGTTCCAGAAGAACTCGTCGTCCCACAGCCGGGAGAAGTTGTGCATCCCGGCCCATTCCATATGGGTGGGGTCGGTCAGCTCCACCCGGTGCAGCGCGGCCCATCCCGTGTAGAGCAGCGGGAACAGCCCGAAGGCGGCGAAGAAGAGGAAGAACGGGGCGATGAAGGCGTACGGGCTCCACCGGATGTCCCTGCGGTAGCGGCGGCTGAGCCGTTCGCGCCGCCGCTGTTCCCGGGGATCGAGGGGCGCCGTCTCGGCGGCGCGGCGCGGGGCCGCGCCCCCCTGCCCTGCGGGGGGCGCGGCAGTACCGGAAGTGGTCGGCATCCGGGTCACTGGTCCAGCGCGTTGTCGATCGATTTGGTCGCGGCCTTCCAGCCCGCTTCAGGGGACTTGCCCTGCTGGTCGACCTGGAGCAGGCCGATGTCCGCGATGTTCGAGGCGATGATCTGGTCCTTCGGGCCGAGCACCTGGACCGGAATGCCCTTGGCGGCCTGGGTGAAGATCTGGCCGATCGGCGCGTTGTCGAAGTAGGGGTGCTTGGCGTTGGACACGTCGGGCAGCGAGTACGAGGCCACGGCGCTCGGCCAGCTGCCCCGCTTGGCGAACAGCTTGGCCTGCTGCTCGGGGGCGGTCAGCCAGGCGACGAGCTTGGCCGCCTCCTCCTTGTGCTTGCCCGCCTCCGGAACGGCGAGGAAGGATCCGCCCCAGTTGCCGGGCTTGGGGGCGGCGGCGACGTCCCACTGGTCCTTCGCCTTGTCCCCGGCCTTCTCCTGGATGTAGCCGAGCATCCACGGCGGACAGGCGATGGAGGCGAACTTCCCGTTGGCGAAGGCCTGGTCCCAGGTCTTCTGGAACTGCTGGAGCCTGGCGGTCAGATGCCCGGTGGCCGCCTTGGTGGCGATGCCCCAGGCGTCCTTCACGGCCGGGCTCTCCTTGTAGATGGCCTTGCCGCTCTTGTCGTAGTAGCGCTCGGCGCTGCTGGAGATCACCGCGTTGTAGACACCGGAGGCCGCGTCGACGAAGGCGGTGTCGCCGGGCGCGTTCTTCATGTACTTCTCGCCGGCCTCGAGGTACTTGTTCCAGTCGCCGGACCACAGCTGGCCGACCTTCTCACGGTCGCTGGGCAGCCCGGCCTTCTTGAACAGGTCCTTGCGGTAGCAGATGGCCATCGGGCCGATATCGGTCCCGAGGCCGATCGTCTTGCCGTCCTTCGTGGTTCCCTGCTGCCATTTCCAGTCGAGCCAGTTCTCTTTCTTGACGCCTTCCGTCTTCGAAAGGTCAACGAACTTGGCCGCCTGGGTCTGGCCGACCTCGGTGATGTTGGCGATCTCGATGCCCTGGACGTCGGCCAGGCCGCTGCCGGTGCTGAGGTGGTTCAGCAGCTGCGGATAGTAGTTCTCATTGCGCTCGATGACCGTCTGCTCGATCTTGATATCCGGGTGGTCCTTCATGTACTCGTCGTAGAGCCCGGCCTCCTGGAAGCCGAAGGTGCCGAAGAGGCCCATGGTGATGGTGGTCTTGCCGCCACCGCCGCCGCCCCCGGACTTGTCGCTCTTGTCGTCACCGTCGTCGGCGCAGCCGCTGAGCAGCCCGGCTCCTAAAGCGGCGACGGCCGCGAGGACCACCGCTCTGCTGCGGTAACTACCAGTGCTCCTGCGCATTCCGTCCTCCTAGCGCCCCGCCCAACGGCTTCCGGTCGAGAAATAGCGATACATGGGTTTTTGAGATGCATCGAGCCGGGCGGGCATCGTGCGGGTTGTGTATGGCTCAGGTACTGTGGGAGCGCTCCCAGCTGTGATGTGTTGAAGGGTTGCGGCTCCCCGCTGGGGTGTCAAGGGAGTGCGCGGAACAACTTTCCCGAAACCACACTGCTGTTGAATGTCCCCGCAGCCGCCCATCGGGGGGTTGGAGCTGCTGGGTACGGACGGCTGGAGGCGCGATATGGCAGGAACGCGGCGGCATGGCGGGGGGCGGGGCAGGCCGACCCTCGAGGAGGTGGCGGCCCGCGCCGGAGTCGGCCGCGGCACCGTCTCCCGGGTGATCAACGGTTCGCCCCGGGTCAGCGACCGGACCCGCACGGCCGTCGAGCAGGCCGTCGCCGAACTCGGCTATGTGCCGAACCGGGTGGCCCGCGCGCTCGCCGCCAACCGTGCCGACGCCGTCGCCCTGGTCATCCCCGAGCCCGAGACCCGGCTGTTCGCCGAACCGTACTTCTCCGACATCATCCGCGGGGTCGGCGCCGAACTCGCCGAGACCGATCTGCAGTTGCTGCTGACCCTCATCCGCACCCCCAAGGAACGGCAGCGGCTGGCGGACTACCTCTCCGCGCACCGGGTCGACGGGGTGCTGCTGGTCTCCGTCCACGCGGACGACCCGCTTCCGGATTTGCTGGAGCAGATCGAGATGCCCGCGGTGCTCAGCGGGCGCCGGTCGGCGCATGAATCGGTTCCGTACGTCGATTCGGACAACACCGGCGGTGCCCAGTCCGCGGTGGAGCATCTCATCGGCCGCGGCCGCTCGACGGTCGCCACCATCACCGGCCCGCTGGACATGTACGTCGCGCAGTGCCGGCTGGCGGGCTACCGCGCCGCGGTCCGGGCGGCGGGCCGGGAGGTGGACCCGGAGCTGGTGGCGGTCGCGGACTTCACCGAGGAGGGCGGCCGCCGGGCGATGCGCCGGCTGCTGGACCAGCGTCCGGACGTGGACGGGGTCTTCGCCGCCTCGGACGTGATGGCCGCGGGCGCCCGTCAGGTGCTGCGCGAGAACGGGCGCCGCGTCCCGGACGACGTGGCGCTGGTCGGCTTCGAGGACTCGGCGGTCGCCCGCCATATGGACCCTCCGCTCACCAGCGTCCGGCAGGGCACGGAGGAGATGGGCCGGGCGATGGTGCGGGTGCTGCTGGAGGAGATCGAGGGGCCGTCGGACCGCACCTCCAAACGGCCGCAGCTGGTACTGCCCACCCAGCTGGTGCGCCGGGCGTCGTCCTGACCCGTCACCAAAACGAACGGGGCCGGTGGACGATGTCCACCGGCCCCGCATCAGGGGACGGGCCGTGCGGTTACAGCGCCGGGTAGGCGTTCTTCAGCAGCTCCTGGAACTGGGCCGAGAACCAGTGGCCCGACAGCGGAGCGTTGGGCAGCGCCCCCGACAGGTTGTTGCCGTTGCGCGCGTTGCCGGTGTACGTCGGGTCGCACATCCGGTCGAAGCCCTTGCCCTCGTCGTTCGGGATCTCCGAGCTCGCGCCGTCCGACTCGCCCGGGGGCTTCATCCACACGTACGCGTCGATCCCGGACGCGGGTGCCGCCTTGGGCCGCTCGCCGAGTCCGGCTCCGGACTGGTTGCACCAGTTGCCGATGTGAATGCGGCGGTCGTAGCGCCCGCCGTTGACGTAGGTGTCCACGTCCGTCTTCGCGCCGGGGCCGCTGGGCCGGGCCGAGCCGCCCCAGCCGTTGCGGGAGGTGTCGATCAGCGCGCCGATGTTGCTCGGGAAGCCGACGTTGACCAGCTCCTGGCGGAACGCCTGGGCGTAGGAGAGCTCGTCCACGTACCGGTTCCAGTCCACCCACTTCGACTGGCGCACGGTGGTGCCGTTGACCGAGTCGTTGATGGTGAAGTTGTTCTCCTTCAGCGCGCTGTAGTTGGCCGTGTTGACGATGATCCCGGCCACCTTGTCGACCGTGCTGCCCTCGGCCGTCGCCGCCTGCTTGAGCACCTGGGCGGTGGGGTTGAAGTTGTCGTCCCAGCCGATCCAGCCGTGGTGCCCGGCGTCCACGTAGTTGTAGACGTTGCCGATGGCGCCCAGCTTGTTCAGGGCGTAGCCGACGCCCTTCACGTAGTTGCCGTTCGCCTTCATCGTGTCGCACTGCGGGGTCGCGGTGGCCCGGCCGCCGGTGTTGGTGACCAGGTTGGGCAGCGAGTCGATCTCGATCGTGGTCACGATCCGCAGGCTGGAGTTGGCGTACTTGGACTCGGAGAGGATCGCCGCGATCGGGTCGATGAACTGGGTCTTGTACTTGTCGATCTCGGTCGGGCCCAGTTCCCCGTTGGACGCCAGCGCGGAGCAGTCCCGGCCGGGCAGGTCGTAGACCACCAACTGGACGACGGTCGGGCTGCCGCCGGACTGCTTCAGCGCCTCGTCGAGGTGGGCGCGCAGCCCCATCGCGCCGCCCGTGCCGTTGATCGCGGCGATCCGGTCCAGCCAGATGCCGGTCGGCTGGTTGGAGATCTTGCTGCCGCCGGGTTCGGCGGCGGCCTTCGCCGACCAGTCGGGGTTCACGTACACCTTGGCGCCGGCGTACGGGTTGTCGACCTTCGCGGCGGCCGCCCTGCCGCTGTCCACCTGGGCGGACGCCACGCCGGTCAGCGCCCCCATGGTCAGCGCGGAGGCGGCGAGCAGGGTGCCCGCCATTCGGATTCTGCGGCTCATCTGATCTCCTTCGAGGAAACCCCGCCCTTCAGGGTGGGGAGGAATCGGGCTCCTGCGGAGCAGGGCAAGGAAAGTCGGTTCGCCGCCAGGGCGGACCAGCGTCCAGCCTCAACTGCCCGCAGTGCGTCACAAGCTGACCTGCTAGCATGTGAGATGTGAGGGCCATGCATGTGAAACGGGCGTTCAAGTACCGTTTCTACCCGTCCGATGCGCAGGCGGCTGAGCTGTTGCGCACGTTCGGGTGCGTGCGGAAGGTCTACAACTTGGCCCTGGCGGCACGTACCCAGGCGTGGGCGCTGCGGCAGGAGCGGGTGAACTACAACGCCACCTCGGCCATGCTCACCGAGTGGAAGAGGACCGAGGAACTCGCCTATCTGAACGACGTTTCCTCCGTCCCGTTGCAACAGGCCCTGCGTCACCTTCAGGCGGCGTTCACCCACTTCTTCGCCCAGCGGGCCCGGTATCCGCGGTGGAAGTCGCGGAAGAAGTCCCGCAAGTCGGCGGAGTACACCACCAGCGCGTTTCGGTTCCAGGACGGGAAGCTGACCCTGGCGAAGATGACGGAGCCGCTGGCCATCGTGTGGTCCCGCCCCCTCCCAGAGGGGGTCGCACCGTCCACGGTGACCGTTTCGCAGGACGCGGCCGGACGCTGGTTCGTGTCTCTGCTGTGCGAGGACCCCGGTGTGAAGCCGCTCCCCACTACGGACGTGGCGGTTGGTGTCGACGCCGGGCTGGACCACCTGCTGACCCTGTCGACCGGGGAAAAGATCACCAACCCCCGCCACGAGCGGCACGACCGTGCGCGACTGGCCAAGGCGCAGCGGGAGCTGGCCCGTAAGGCCAAAGGGGAGGGAGCCAACCGGGCGAAGGCCCGCCGGAAGGTCGCCCGCGTTCACGCCCGGATCGCTGACCGGCGGCGGGATGCGTTGCATAAGATCACTACTCGGCTCGTTCGTGAAAACCAAACGATCGTGATCGAGGACCTCACCGTTCGGAATCTGTTGAAGAATGGCAGGCTGGCCCGTGCCATATCGGATGCGGCCTGGTCTGAGTTCCGGAGCATGCTGGAGTACAAGGCCCGGTGGTACGGCCGCGAGATGATCGCGGTCGACCGCTGGTTCCCGTCCTCCAAGCTGTGCTCGCACTGTGGAAACCTGCAGAACAAGATGCCGCTCAGCGTCCGCACCTGGACCTGCGGCAGTTGTGGCGTCACCCATGACCGCGACGTGAACGCGGCGCGGAACATTTTGGCCGCCGGGCTGGCGGTGTCGGCCTGTGGAGCCGGTGTAAGACCTCAACGGAGTTCTCCGGGCGGGCGGTCGGCGATGAAGCAGGAACCTCTACGGCGCGAGCCGTAGGAACCCCCTTCTTCAGGAGGGGGAGAAAGTCAATGCATTCCCTTCAGGTGATCACGGAGTCCCACGCCGAAGTTGGTCGGCGTGCCGTTGTAGTCGCTGATCAGAGACGGGCCCGAGGAACAGTCCCAGGTGTTCCAGGTCCACCCCAGATACGAGGCGCCCTTGGCGTCCAGCCAGGCCATGACCCGGTCGATATAGCCGTGGGAGCAGGTGTTCTCGCCGATCTCGCCCGCCACCAAGGGACCTGGGCGATGACCGGGGCGTGCTGTTGGTCGAAACAGCTCTCGCTGGAGCAGGAGTTGAAGTTGTAGCTGTGCCAGGCGGCGGCGAGGTTGCCCGCCGGGTCGTTCGGCTGGTACGTCAGCCACTGGCGCAGATCGTTGGAGTAGGCCACCCCCGGGATCAGGACGAGGTTCCTGGCGCCGGTGGCCCGTACGGCGTTTAGCAGGGTCTGCATCCCGGCGACCTGGAAGTCGATCCCGGGGCAGCTCCCGCCGTCGCGCCAGCACCTCCACGCCGCTGTGAGGTCGGAGGTGGCGCGGTCCGGGAACGGCTCGTTGAACAGGTCGAAGACCACGGCCTGGTCGTTCTTGAAGGTCTGGGCGACCGAGGTCCAGAAGGCCGGGGTGTACTGCGCGTCCGGCATCGGTTTCTGACAGGTGGCGTACTCGGTGCCGGGACAGTGGCTGTCCCCTCCGGTGTACGTGCCGTGGGTCCAGTGGAGCTCGATGACGGGCGTGATGCCATGGGCCTCCAGCCGGGCGACGAACGAGGTGACCGCCGCGATGTAGTTGGCCCCCGCGTAGGCCGGGTTGACGTGGGACAGGCCCAGCCAGCACTCCTCGTTGAGCGGGATCCGGACCGCGCCCGCCTTCCAGTCCGCGATGGCCTGGACGGACGCGTCGTCCACGGGGCCGTCGAAGATGCCCCGCCCCTGGACGCACATGAACTCACCGCCGGAGCGGTTGACGCCCAGCAGCCGCCGGGTGGCTCCCTTCTCGTCGACGAGCCGGTTGCCCGAGACGCGCAGCCGCGGCGGTGCGGCGGCGGGGGCCGGCCGCTGCGACGGCGCGCCGGCCGGTGCGGTGGCGGCCGGGCCGGTCACCGCCGGTGCGGTGGCGGCCGGTGCGGTGGCGGCCAGGTCGGTGGCGGCCGGGTGGGTCGCTGCCGTGCCGGTGGCTGCCGTGCCGGTGGCGGCCGTGCCGGTCGCGGCCGGGTCGGTCACCGCCGTGGCGGTCCCGGGGGGTGCGCTCGCCGCCACGGCCGTGGCGCTCACCGCCGTGGCGGTGGCGGTCGGCGCCAGGGCGGTGCCCGCCAGGGCCAGGGCCGCGGCGGTCGCCAAGGCGTAAAGGCGCGGTGGTGCTCGCATGGAGCGACTCCTCGAGGTCCACGCACCGCTCGACGCGGCGCAGACTGGTGGAACCGCTCCCACTGGTTGAAGTGAAGGTAGCGCTCGACGGGCGCATGTCAACAGATCCCGTTCACGAATTATCGGTCGAAGACGTTCGGCGACCCGGTGGTGTTCAAAGACTTGACACTCTTTCAGGGGCGCACGAACCTTGGGAGCGCTCCCACTGGTTCGCACTCTCCCTCACCCGCACGAACCGCGAGGAGGTCCCCCCGATGCGCGTACAGCGTGGCTCGCCCTTGTCCGGGGCACGACGACGAATGAGACGGCTGGTGACCGCCCTGGCCGCCGCGCTCTCGCTCCCGGTGGCCATGACCGCCGCGGGCGGCGCCCCGGCGCACGCCGCCGCGGTCCAGTGCGGGGTCGACTACAAGACCAACGACTGGGGCTCCGGGTTCACCGCCGACCTCACCATCAGCAACCCCGGCACCGACGCCATCGACGGCTGGACCCTGACCTACGACTACGCCGGCAACCAGAAGCTGAGCAACGGCTGGAACGGCAGCTGGTCGCAGTCGGGCACGACGGTCACCGTCAAGAACGCCGCCCACAACGCGAAGATCGCGGCGGGCGGCAATGTCACCACCGGCGCCCAGTTCACCTACAGCGGCACCAACACCGCCCCCACCTCCTTCGCCGTCAACGGGGTGGCCTGCCGGGGCGCCCACCAGCCGCCCATCGCGGTGCTGAGCAGCCCGTCCCCCGGCGCCGTCTTCACCGCCGGCGGCACCGTCCCGATGACGGCCACGGCCGCGGCGGCCGACGGCGCGACGATCACCAAGGTGGAGTTCTACAGCGACACCAAGCTCCTGGGCACCGACACCACCTCCCCGTACGCCTTCGACTACACCGGCGTCCCGGCGGGCGACTACTCGCTCTATGCCAAGGCGTACGACAGCCAGGGCGCCTCCGCCGAGTCCACCCCCGTCGGCATCCACGTGGCGGCCGGGCCCGCGCTGGTGGCCAGCCCCGGTCAGCTCGGGGTGCAGCAGGGCAGGACCGGGACGTTCGGCGTCAAGCTGTCCACCCGGCCGTCCGGAAACGTCACGGTCTCCGTCGCCCGCACCTCCGGCAACACCGGGCTGACGATCTCCTCGGGCGCCACCCTCACCTTCACCCCCGCCAACTGGGACACCGCCCAGCAGGTGACCATCGCCGCCGCCGCGACCGGCACCGGCTCCGCGACCTTCACGGCCACCGCCACCGGCCACACCAAGGCCGAGGTCACCGTCACCCAGCTGGCCGCCGCGAAGGTGTACGACGCCCGCTTCCTGGACCTCTACAACAAGATCACCGCACCCTCGGCGGGCTATTTCTCACCCGAGGGCGTTCCGTACCACTCGGTGGAGACCCTGATCGTCGAGGCCCCCGACCACGGCCACGAGACCACCTCCGAGGCGTACAGCTATCTGATCTGGCTCCAGGCGATGTACGGCAAGGTCAGCGGCGACTGGTCCAAGTTCAACAGCGCGTGGGACACCATGGAGAAGTACATGATCCCCACCCACGCCGACCAGCCCACCAACAGCACCTACAACGCCTCCAAGCCGGCCACCTACGCGCCCGAGTGGGACCTGCCCTCGCAGTACCCCGCGCAGCTCAACGGCAATGTGCCGGTCGGCAACGACCCCATCGCCGCCGAGCTGAAGAGCGCGTACGGCACCGATGACATCTACGGCATGCACTGGATCCAGGACGTCGACAACGTCTACGGCTACGGCAACTCCCCCGGAAAGTGCGAGGCGGGGCCGAGCGACACCGGACCGAGCTACGTCAACACCTTCCAGCGCGGCCCGCAGGAGTCGGTCTGGGAGACCGTGACCCAGCCCACCTGCGACGGCTTCAAGTACGGCGGCAAGAACGGCTACCTGGACCTGTTCACCGGCGACGCCTCCTACGCCAAACAGTGGAAGTTCACCAACGCCCCCGACGCCGACGCCCGCGTCGTCCAGGCCGCCTACTGGGCCTCGGAGTGGGCCAAGGCGCAGGGCAAGAGCGGCCAGATCTCCGGCAACATCGCCAAGGCCGCCAAGATGGGCGACTACCTGCGCTACGCGATGTACGACAAGTACTTCAAGAAGGTCGGCAACTGCGTCGGTGAGACCACCTGCGCGGCCGGCAGCGGCAAGAACAGCTCCCACTACCTGCTGTCCTGGTACTACGCCTGGGGCGGCGCCACGGACACCTCCGCGGGCTGGTCCTGGCGCATCGGCTCCAGCCACACCCACGGCGGCTACCAGAACCCGATGGCGGCCTGGGCCCTGAGCACGTACGCGGACCTCAAGCCCAAGTCGGCCACCGGCGCGGCGGACTGGTCCACCAGCCTCAAGCGGCAGCTGGAGTTCTACCGCTGGCTGCAGTCCAGCGAGGGCGCCATCGCGGGCGGCGCCACCAACAGCTGGCAGGGCCGCTACGCCACGCCGCCGGCGGGCACGTCCACCTTCTACGGCATGTACTACGACGAGAAGCCCGTTTACCACGACCCGCCGTCCAACCAGTGGTTCGGCATGCAGGCATGGTCCATGGAGCGCGTCGCGGAGTACTACAACCGCACCGGTGACGCCTCCGCCAAGACGGTCCTGGACAAGTGGGTCAAGTGGGCGCTGTCCGAGACCACCCTCAACGCCGACGGCACGTACCGGATCCCGTCCACCCTCCAGTGGTCCGGCCAGCCCGACACCTGGAACGCCTCCAGCCCCGGCGCCAACGCGAACCTGCACGTCACCGTCGCCGACTACACCAACGACGTCGGCGTGACGGCCGCGTACGCCAAGGCCCTGTCCTACTACGCCGCCAAGTCCGGCGACACCCGGGCCAAGGACACCGCGCAGGCGCTGCTGGACGGCATGTGGAACAACTACCAGGACGCGCTGGGCATCGCGGTCCCGGAGTCCCGCGCCGACTACAACCGGTTCGACGACCCGGTCTACGTGCCCAGCGGCTGGACCGGCACCATGCCGAACGGTGACAAGATCGACTCCAGCTCGACCTTCGCGTCGATCCGCTCCTTCTACAAGGACGACCCGGCCTGGTCGAAGGTCGAGGCGTATCTGAAGGGCGGCGCGGTGCCGAGCTTCACCTACCACCGGTTCTGGGCCCAGGCGGACATCGCGCTGGCGATGGGCTCGTACGCGGACCTCTTCGAATAGCCGCGCACGGCCGCTGCTGGTGCCCGACAGGCGG
>NZ_BBOX01000188.1 GCF_001553455.1 Streptomyces hygroscopicus subsp. hygroscopicus | reverse complement strand
GTCCGGGAGCCCCGCCGCTCCGCTCCCCGCCGGACCGCTCACCCATACGCCTGATGTTCGGACCGTTCCGGCCCGCCGGCCACCGGCGGCGCCCTAGCGTCCGCCCATGACCACCATCGAGGAGATCATCCGCCGCATCCGCGACGAGATGGACGTCGAGCTGCGCGAACGGGCCCGGCGGGCGCTGGCCGAGCGGCCGCGCGACTGGCTTGTGGACCAGCTGCTCGACCGGGTGCTGCCGCCCTCGGACCTGCCGCCGCCCCGGCCGCCCGCGGACGCGGCGGAGCGACGGGAGACGCGCGCCGAGCGGATCGAACGCATCGAGCGGATCGAACGCGTCGAGCGGATCCGGGCGTGGGGGCTGGACGCCCAGTCGCTCGCCGGATTCGTCGGCCGGTACCGCCGGTTGAGCCGTGAGCGGCTCGAGGCCGAGGGGCTGCTGGTCGACCCGCCGCCGAAGGGCTCCGAGCTGATCGGCCCCGCCCACCGCTCCGCCGGCGCCGAGGAACTGCTGCGCGAGGCCAAGGACCTGCTGTACGCCCTGCTCTTCGCCGACGAGGAGGCGGGCGTCCACCTCGACCGCGTCGAGCGCGCACTGCTCACCGTCACCGTGCCCCGCGCCAAGGCCCACACCATCGGCTTCCTGCCGCGGACGGCGGTCGCCCCCGAGGACGGCGAGCGCGCGCCGCACGCCCCGGACACCCTGCTCCAGGTGGAGTACGGGGAGATCCCCGAGGAGCTGGTCGGCAACGGCATCGCCGCCTGTCTGCGGCTGATCAACAACCTGGAGATCAACGAGCCGGTGCTGTACGCGCGGATGGAGCACGTGGGGAGCGGCGCGCTGGAGTGACACCACGCTGTGGGCCGCCCGGGGGTCTGTCGGGTGGTCTGTCCGGGGGCTCGGTGGTTCAGGCTGACGCCCGTTCCACCGCTCCCGTACCCGACTCGGGCCGGTTCCGGGTCCCGGGCCCGTACACCGCGCGCACGTTGTCCTTCGGCCGCGGCTTGTTCCTGCCGCAGGGCCCCGCCGCGAAGGCGCGCAGCAGGTTCTCCGTGGTGCGGGTGACGAAGGCCCCGGTGCGCGCGTCCATCCCGTGGTCGCGCCCGTTCTCACGGGTCCCCGCCATCAGGGCCTCCACCCAGCGCATCGTCCCCGAGGCGAAGACCCCCGCCCCGCTCGCCACGGTGTAGTACGCGGAGTCCGAGTGGCTGTGCCGCCCGCGGCAGACCAGGGGGGAGTGGGCGATGATCCGCAGCGGCGCCGGGGTCGGATCGCCCGGGGTGACCCGGTCGTACTCCACGCCCACCAGATGGTCGAAGGAGTCGCCGTCGTCCACCCCGGTCCCGGCGAACAGCCAGTGGCCGCTGTCCAGGACGACGTACGGGGCGTCGGTGGGATAGCCCTCGTACAGGACGCCGGTCAGCGAGGACTCGGGGTCGGGCGCGGGGGGCTGGCGGAAGTCGGTGGTCACCAGGTCGCGACGGTTGACCAGGTACGGGTCGTCCCGGTAGGCGGTCTTGTAGCAGACCACGGTGCGCGCGGGGGCGCCGCCGGGGCCTGGCTCCAGCCGGATCCGGCGGAAGCAGGTGTTGGCGCCGAGGAAGGCCAGGTTGGTGCCCTCGTCCCGGGCCCGGGTCACGTACTGCCGCTGCTGCGGGGTCCAGTACTCGTCGTGGCCGAGCGACACGACGGCCGAGGCGCCCTTCAGCACGCCCGGGTCCAGATGGACGTCCACGCCGGTGGTGTACGCGAGCGGAAGGCCCAGGCGTTCGGCGAGGACCACCGCGGCCCGCTCGTAGACCAGGAACTTCTCCGCCCCGCTGCCCGCGTACGGCCGGTCGAAGCTGACGGCCAGCGAGCGCGTCCCGTACGCACCGTCCTGCCCCTGGTAGAGGCTGTAGCCGCCCCAGGTGTTGTACGCCTGCCAGGTGGCCGGTGCGTGCATCAGCAGGGTCCGGCCCCGCGCCTGCCGTGAGCGCACGATCAGCGGCACGTAGCGCTGGTGGCCGTTCGAGGCGTCCAGCCGCAGCAGGTACGCGCCCGCCGGCCAGTTCCGGGTACGGACGCGGAGCGAACGGTCCCAGTCGGCCCGCACCGTACGGGTGGTGTCGAGGAACCGGGGCGCGCCCTGCTTCGTGCCGTCCACCCGGCCCGACCGCCACACCAGCCGCGCCTGCGCCCCGCCGTACCAGCCGATCCGGTAGGCCGATACGCGGAAGGCGGGGGCGGTGGTCGACACGTGGAGCCCGACCTCCTCGCCGGGCTCCACGCTCACCCGGTCGGCATAGCCCTCGATGGCGTCGGGCGGCCCCACCGAGCGGATGCGCCAGTCGGCATGGCCCGGCCGGGCCCGCTCCGCCTCCTCCGCGCGGCGCGCGGCGTCGGCGCGACGGGACGGGCGGGCGCGGTCGCCGTTGCGTTCGGCCGCGGAGTCGCAGCCCGTCGCGGCCACCCCGGCGGCCCCGGCACCGGCCGCGGCGGCGGCTCCGAGGAAGCCCCGGCGGCCCAGCCCGCCGGGTATGCGGCCCTGTTCTCCGTTCACCTGGCCATCGTGGGCCGGGTCGCGGACACGGGCGAGCCGGGGCGGTCCGACGGGGTGTCCGGCCGTGCGTCGGGCGCGTCCGAGGTGCGAGGCGGGGACGGGGGGCGCAGCCTGAACATATGACCGAAGCCCAGGCCCCGCGCATCCACCGGCCTCCGATCGTGGTGCTCGGCGTCCAGCCGAACGACCCCCCGTTCCGGCTGGTCGAGATCGCCGGTGAGCTGGCGGGCAAGGCGCACTCGGTCCTGGAGGTCATCGAGATCGCGCGTGCGGTCGGCCTGGACGACGTCGATCTGGACGACCCGGACGTGGTCCGGTGGGTGGGCGGCGACAAGTTCACCTGGACCCCCTTCTGGCCATCGCGTTCCGGGCACTCCCGGCACTTCCGGCACTCCCGGCACCCCCCGCCTCCGGCGCCCCCCGAGCGGCGCGGCTAGGCGGACGCGGGGTCTCCGGTCCGTGGGCCGGGTCCGCGGGTTCGATGGGACGAAGTGTCAACTCAAGGTTGACGCTGCTCTGGTGTCAACCTATGGTTGACGCATGACGAAACCAGTCGGACTCACCCATTCCGTGCGCCTCGACGATCTGATCGAGGCCATCAAGAAGGGCCATAGCGACGCCCTCGACCAGCTCTCCGACGCGGTGATCGCCGCCGAGCACCTCGGCGAGGTGGCCGACCACCTCATCGGCCACTTCGTGGACCAGGCCCGCCGCTCCGGCGCCTCCTGGACTGACATCGGCAAGAGCATGGGGGTGACGCGGCAGGCGGCCCAGAAGCGCTTCGTCCCCAAGGCGTCCGGCGAGGCGTCGGACCTCGACCCCGGTCAGGGCTTCAACCGCTACACCCCGCGGGCGCGGAACGCCGTGGTGGCGGCGACGAACGAGGCACGAGCCGCCGCCAACGCCGAAGTCCGCCCCGAGCACCTGGTCCTGGGCCTGCTCCAGGAGCCGGAGGGCCTCGCCGCGAAGGCGATCATCGCCCAGGGCGTCCCGCTGGACGCCGTCCGGCGGGCGGCCGCCGAGGCGCTCCCGCCCGCGGCCGAGGAGGTGCCCGAGCTGGTTCCGTACGACGCGGGCGCCCGCAAGGTGCTGGAGCTCACCTACCGCGAAGCCCTGCGGCTGGGCCACAACTACATCGGGACCGAGCACATCCTCCTCGCCCTGCTCGAACACGAGGACGGCTCGGGGCTGCTGACGGGCCTCGGCGTCGACAAGGCCGCCGCCGTGGACAACATCGGCCGGGTGCTGGCCCGGATCGCGGAGGCTGTCTCCGGCGAGACGGAGGCGTGACCGAACGGCCCGCGCGGACTCCATGGCAGGGTTCCTGGCCCCGCAAGGGGCGGGGCCCCTGCCTCACCGCCGGAAGCCGTCCGCCGGAAGCCGTCCGCCGGAAGCCGGAAGTTCCGGAAGCCGGAAGTTCCGGGGGCCGGAAGTACGAGCGCTGGAAGTTACGGCCACCGGAACTCAGTCGTCGGCCGGGGAGCCGTGGCGTCCGCCGAAGGCGGATGGCACCCACTCCAGCCGTGGCACCCACTCCAGCCGTGGCACCCGCTCCGGCTGCGGCGGCCGGAACAGCGGTGCTGTGCCGGTCAGGGTGAGGACGCGCCTGACGACGCGGCTCGGCGAGCGGACGATGATCGTCTTGCCGACCGCGAGCGCCTCCCGGCGGAGCCTCAGCAGCACGTTGAGTCCCGAGCAGTCCCAGAACCGCACCGCGCTCAGATCCGCGTCCACGCCCTCGCCGGAGGTGCGCAGGGCCTCCCGCAGGGCGGTGGCCAAGGCGGGAGCGGTCTCGTAGTCCACCTCGCCGAGGACCACGACGACCTTCCGGGGCCCCTCCGGGTAGCTGTCGGTGGTGAGTGGGGACGGCTGGCGCGGCGGCGTCGGATCGGCGGCCGCCCCGGGCGCCGCGACGTGCAGGGGTCGGTGCGGCGAGCGATGTCCCGGCTCAGGCGTGGTGGCCTTTCGTGCGTGCACCTGTCTGTCTCCCCTCACGGTCGCCGCGCCGGTGTGTCACACGACTTGATTTACACGAAACGTGGTTCATGTTTGCAGATGCGTCCTGGCTTCGGCAATATCATGAGCCCATGGGAGGAGTGCCTGAATCGCACACTGGATGGACGTTTCTGACCAACCACGCCCGCGTGCTGGCTGCCATCGCCGACGACCCGAACGTGCGCATCCGGGACATCGCCGCGCGCTGCCGGGTGACGGAGCGCGCTGTCCAGAAGATCATCGCCGATCTGGAGCGGGACGGATATATGTCCCACACCCGCGAGGGGCGCACGAACACGTACCGCATCGAGCCGGGGAAGGTCCTGCGCCACCCGGCCGAAGCCGGGCTCCCCGTGGCCTCGCTGCTCTCCCTGCTCATCGAGGACGAGGCCCGGCGCACCGAGTACGCCGACGAGTCCGTGGCCGGCGGGGGCCCGACGGCGCGGTGAGGCCGCCCCGGCTCGACTGCGCTGAAACGTCCCTTCATCGTCAAACGTCCCTTCGGCGTCAGGGGCGGCGGTGACGGCGCGCATCGGGCGTGCATCGGGCGTGCCTCGAAGAACTCGCCGCCGGGCCAGGCGCCGGTGCGTGAGTGCCGCGCTCCCCCGAAGAGGCAGGATCTGCTCGCCCCGGAGCGGTGGAAGCGGTCGCGGCGGGCGGCGCGGGTGCGTCCCGCGACCCGCGTGACCCGGAACGGCCATCGAGCCCACCGGAGCGCACCAGGCGGGCAGATCCCGGCGCCGCGCATCGGCGCGGTGCCGGACGCGCACCCTGCCGCCCCTCGTCAGGGACAGGCGTCAGCACCTCCAGTCCCTGCCGCGATCGACGACGCCGTAGTGGTCACGGCCTCTCAGCGGCCACGCAATCTTTGCCGAAGTTCTTGGGACGATTGCGTGGTCATGGGCTGTGAAGGATGTGCCTACATCAAGATTACGATCTACGGCTGGCCTTTTGGTTAGGCTGACCGCATGGCCTTAACACTCGCCCTGAACTATCCCGCCGCGATACCCGCGGGCTGTCCGGCCGACCGTGCGGCGGTGGACGGTGTTCCCTGTCTCCCGATCGCACACCCTAAGCGAGGAACGGCCAGAGGTAGACCACTCCCGCGATGCAACCCGTGGCCGACCCGAACATCCAGTACATGGAAAAGGTGTTGAGAGGAACCTTGTCCCAGGGCTTCGCCTCCTGTTCGGCGATGTCGGAGGCGACCCTTTTCGCGACCGGCATCAGCATGATGACGAACATCAGCAGGGCGCAGCTGTAGAAATACAGGGTGTGCGAGACGGAATAGCCTTTTATCGCGGCATTGGGCAACAGGAATATCCAGCCCGCCAGCGGGGCGATGAACATCCGCCGCTTGGCCTTCGGCGTCGGCATGCACCAGTACATCGCGGCCATGTAGACGACGGTGACGCCGGCCGCGATGACCCACCAGTCGTCTGTGGTCAGGTGGGCGATGTTGTTTTCCATGGCAGGGAGCCCCAGTTCCGCGGGATGCTTATGCCGTTGAGGCGTCAGCGAAGTGGTGAGAGGCATGAGCTTGGTGGCGCGTATCGCGAAGGGCCGACACCGCAGCCGCTATGTCGTAACCCGTCACCCCCACAACCGTCTGGGACCGTCATCACATCGGCGGGCCCGAATGCACTTGGCGAAGACTGCTCGAACGATCATACGACCTGGTCACCTGACGTGAGCCGATGTGAACCGCCTCTTCCGGCGGCAGAACGACGCACGCGTCGAGGGCCCGACGCGGCCTGGACTTCGGGCCGCCACCCCCCCCGCACCATCCGGCGAATGGATCGACTCCGCATGACTCAGACGATTCGGCGAGGCGGCCTGACCTCCCGCGTCAAGGCTCCCTCCGCCCCGAAGGCTTTCCCCGCTCTGCGGCCGGCTGACATGGCAAGGGACGGCCTGGAAGACGACGCGGTGATCCGCGAAGTGCGGTACGAGGGATTGCCCCTTGTCGCTCTCACGGCCGAGGCCGTCGAAATGGAGGGCTGCGCGTTCGACGGCTCCCGCTTCACCGGAACGCGCCTGCTGCGCAGTCAGTTCAGCGACTGCCGGTTCACCACCTGCGACTTCGCCCAAGTGGACGCACACGATGTCTCTCTGATCCGGTGCACGGTCAACGGAAGCCGCTTCACGGGCTCGTCGTGGCGGTCTGGCACGTTCCGCGATGTGCGTATGGAGAACTGCGTCATCGCCCCCGGCCTGTTTCGCCATATGAGGCTTCATGCCGTGGCGTTCACCGACTGCAAGATGGCGGGCGCGGACTTCCAAGGGGCCGAGCTGCACCATGTGACATTTGAGGGCTGCGACCTGACCGGAGCACAGTGGGCGAACTGCCAGGTCGGCACCGCGCGGTTCGAGAACTGCACACTCACTGACGTTGGCGGAGGCGCGAGCCTCAAGGGCGCCACGGTGCAAGGCCCGGGGCAGATCGAGCTGGCGCTGAGCCTTGCACGAGAAGCGGGAATCCACTTCGAGTAATTGGGGTGCTCTTATGGATGTCGAAGCGCCGACCGCCGACGCATAGCCCGCGCCATCCGGGCGGGAGACACACCGGATGACAGGCGCGGTACTCGTCCCGGCCACTGGCCTGCAAGCGGGGCGGGGCGAGCCGTGCTGGACGAGACCCCGGACCGGCCCGGCGGCGCAGGCCGGTCCGAAGTCCCTGCATCCCTGCCTTGTCGGTGGCCGTGCCTGGCTGGCTGTATCGACCGGCAGGGTATCGGGGAGGGCAGGCCGCCGGCGCGAAGCCGTGCCCGGGGCGGGGGACCCCGGACCACCGGCGGCCCACCCGGTCTATCGGGCTGGATCCCCCGCGACGCACAGGTAGATCGCGAGGGTCAGGCTCGGCCGGGCGGTGCGGGAGGCGGGCGGCGCGGCTCGCTCGGTGGGGGGTAG
Source organism: Streptomyces hygroscopicus subsp. hygroscopicus (assembly GCF_001553455.1). Lineage (GTDB taxonomy): Bacteria > Actinomycetota > Actinomycetes > Streptomycetales > Streptomycetaceae > Streptomyces > Streptomyces hygroscopicus. Next base: position 17,694 of record NZ_BBOX01000188.1, on the reverse strand, counting down.
TCGGTGGTGCCTCATCCGGCGCCTTCCGCGTGTTCCTGCCGGATGGCCGCCGAGTAGGCGTCCAGGAGCCGCTGGCCGGTCTCGCACTCGCCGGTCCTGCACGCTTCGCACCCCGCGGCATGGCCGATGGCGGCGCGCCATGCGTTCTCTGTGGTGCAGTTGGGGTCGCAGGCCCACAGGGGGTAGGTCGTGAGGGTGGGTCCCTGGCCGATGGTGACCGTGCCGAGCGGGCGGTCCCCGGCGAGCAGCGTCCCGCACAGCGCGCAGCGCCAGCCGTGGAGTTGCTCGCGGGTGAGGGCGGCCGGGTCGATCCCGGCCGGGCCCGGCGCCGTGGTGGCTGGCTGGTGTCCCTTCATCGGCGTCCCTCGTGCTCGGCCGCGGGTGCGCTGGTGAGGGTCCGGGGGTGTTGGCTTGTGGGGTAGAGGGGCGCGTGGGTGGGGCAGGCGTAGGTGATCTTGCCCACGCCGTTGGCGCGGGTCTGTGCGTCGACCGGGATGGGTTCGTCGGTGGGTAGCTGGCAGTGGTAGCAGAGCTGGCGGCCTTCGGGCATGAGTCCGTACTCGGCGCGGTCGGCCTCGGCCAGGGCCTCCCGCAGGCGCCAGGGGTGGGTCAGGTAGTGGTCGGGGCCGAGGGGCACGCGCCAGTGGGCCTCGGGGCCCGTCGTCCAGGAGACGGGCGGTACGCCGAGGTAGGTCCGCTCGTCGGCGAGTTCGGCCAGGAGGCGAACGCCCCGGAGTTGCCAGTTCCGCTCGACGGACCCCACCTTGACGAGCCAGTACAGGGTGCCGCGCTTGTCCTGGATCACGGCGCCGGTCTCGTCGCCGAGCGTCTTCAGGGCACGTTCGCCGACCATGGGCGCTGCCCTGACGGCGTCCCACCATCTGCCGACGGGTAACGCCTCGACATCCACGGCGGGTGGCGGCTTCCAGGGCAGGGTACGGGTCGTCATGGCGGGCTCCGTGCTCATCGGGCAGCGGCTACCGAAACGGGGCGGCCGGTGGTCAGGAGAGCCAGAGAGCTCTGCAACGCTTCGGCCTCGGGACGGGCCAGCACGAGCTCCAGATCACCCTGATGCCGGTCAAGGCGGAAAAGCGACAGCGGCACTCGGACCTCTCCGGTGCCGCTGTCGCTTGTCACCGACGCCCCGCGGCGCGGCGAGGCGTGCCACTGCTTGATCTCGGCCATGGTGGCCCCCGTCGGTAGACGCTTTGTTAGGGAGCCGTCACCGTAGGGGTGGTCTACCTTGAGAAGGGGGACATTTTGTCCCCGGAATACACCCAGTCCCCCTACGCAGCCGCCGTAACGCCCACGGCCTCGGCGAGGTGGGCAGCTTCAGGGCGCAGGGCTCGTGGGGCCTTCCGCCACAAGTCGGCTGCCACACTCCGGGCGGCCGGTGTGTAGGCGACGGTTTCACGGCCGATCTCGTGAGCGAGTTTCATCACGTGGAGGGCCGCCGTACGATCACCGCGCTGGAGGTGTCCGCGGGCGACCTCGACCCATAGGCGGGCTTGACGCTCGCAGGAGGGCATCACGCTGGGGTCAATGTCGTCGGCCAGGCCGATGGCTTTCTGGGCCTTCTTCAGGTCTGTGGCAACGCTCACCTCATGGAAGTCGACATTGGCCCGGCCGAAGACCGTCGACGGATGGACGTAGCTCGCGGGCAGGGACTTGGCTACTTGGTTGCCCTTGTCCCAGTGCCGCCAGGCGTCGCCTTCGTTCCCCTCCCGGGCGTGCGTGACGGCCGCGTGCAGCTGGAGCGCTCCGTAGACGCCGCGCCAGTCGTCCGGGGCGTTGTCCAGGTGCGGACGGATCAGGTTAGCAGCCTCGGTCACGACTCGTAGGGCTTCATCGGCGTAGGAGGTTTCCCGCAGGATGTTGCCCATGTTCCAGGCGGCGGCCGCTATGGCGGCAGGCTGGTCAGCTTGTTCGGCGGCGGTCATGGCGCGGTCGGCGACAACCCACGCGAGCTCGGCGGGTGCGACGTAGGCGGTCGCCTGCCCGGTGAGCCGGTAGACGTCGGAGAGCGCGACCAAAGCGGTACGGCGGTCTTGTCCGTCCAGGGACCGGGCAGCGGCCTCGGCGTTCCGGATGAGCTCCGGCAGCAGCGCGCTGACTTCGGTCCGGTTGTTCTTCGAGGTATGCCACAGCTGCCAGGTCTGGTCCACACGACCTTGAAGGACGGCAGGCTCTACCGGATCGGTCGAGGCCGGAGCCAGGGAGCGGTGCATCACCGCTGCCCAGATGGCCGGCATGCCCGGATGGTTGAGCCGGCCGAGCGGTACCGGCTGCGCGACGTCGGACGGCCTACCGGTGATGACGGAAAGGTCGGAGAGCTGGAGCGCAGCGGCGAGGCGAAGGAGCAGTGAGTGTGAGCGCAGTTCGCGCTCGCCGCTCTCGATCTTCTTCAGCCAGTCGGTGCCGCGTCCACACAGGTTGGCCAGCACGGGCCGGGACATGCCGCGCGACTCCCGTAGGACTTTGATGCGTTCGCCAATGCTGAGGTCTTCGGGGATGTCCACGGTTGCCCCTTCGTGTGGCGTTGGCCGTCTTGGTCAGGTTACGGCGATCGTCCCTGTCCCGGCAGCCCCATACATGCACCCGGGCGGCTGAGCAGGTCTTCGACCGCCTGGGGTACGACCGGCGTCCGTCCTGTGCTCGTGATCCGCGTGCGCAGCCGCCGCCACGGTGCTCGCGGCGGCGCCGTGCCGGTCGGCACTCCGCGCCGAGCTGGTCCGCGCGGCGCGGAGAAGCAAGCGAAAGCGACCCTCCGGCCCGTAGGGCAGAGGGTCGCCGCGTTTCGGAGTCGTCGGCGGTCGGCAGCGAGCGCGGTTGGTGCCGTCGGGCTGTCCGGCGGCTCCGACTGAGGCTTGTGGTGCCCCGGTCCGTCGGCACACGGCACACCAGCGCATCCGGATCACCGGCAGGCGGCTGGGTCGAGGAGCCACCCGGGCAGGTTTGCTCGTCCCGGCCATGGGCCCAAGGTCCCGGTAGTCGCGCCAGGAGAAGCTCTTGCGGCCGTCGCAGTTGCCGTCATCCCGGCGCGGCCGGGCGAGGGGAGGCGGCCGACGTCGCGGCCGAGCTGGCCGCGCGCCTCGTGCGCCGGCTGCCTACCGAATGAGAACCCCCGCGCGGGCGGCGAGACCGCGAAGCTCCGGTGTCGTCCGCCCGGAGACCAGCAAACCGGAGATCAACGTCTTCACCGTCGGCCGGGCGCGGGTCTCCTCCGATGCCTCGTGTTCGGCGGCCAGCAGCGCCTCGATGCACTTGTCCCGCCGCCCCAACCGGGCGTAAGCGGTAGCGACATCAACGTGATAGCGGGCGCGGCGCTCGATGCTGGGCAGCGCGAGCGGCGCGAGCTTGTCGGCGGCGGCGATGGCGGCGGAGGGGTCGCCGACGCGGTCCTCGGCCGAGATCAGGTGGAGCTGGACGGTGGCGCTGCCGAAGCCGCCGTACGCGCGCAGCCGGGTTCCGCCGAGTTCCTCGGCGATGGCGGCGGCCTCCTTGGTGAGCTGGCGCATGCCTTCTTGGTCGCGCTGGTGGGCGACGGTGTACGCGGCGCACTGGATGAGCAGGCCCCGCTGGGCGAGGCCAACGCTCCCGGCCTCGCGGAGTGCGGGATCATCGGCGGCGGCCAGGGCGAGGGTGAGTGATTGATCATGCCATCCGGCCTGGCGAGCCAGTACGGCCTGCTGGCGGGCGGCCTCGGCGACATCGAGCGGGGCGCCGTTGGCCAGAGCGAGCTGGCGGGCACGGTCGGCGGCCATCCATCCGAGCTGCGGCTCGTCGACCTTGATGAGAGCCCGGGTGGCCAGGAGGTAGCAGCGCGCGAGGACGGCGTGGTACTCGGCGCCGGCCTGGTGCCCGGCCCGGATGAGGCGTGGGAGGCGGACGGCGAGGCTGCCGTAACTGGAGGCGTTGAAATGCGCGACAGCCCGAGCGAGTTCGCCGGGCAGATGGTCCGGGGAGAGGCCGGGCGGGCTGGTGCCGAGGCCGAGCATCGCGTCCCGCAGTCCGGCGACGAGGAGTTCCCCGGGCCGGGCCTGGGCGCTGCTGCTAGGGCTGGTGCTGGTGATGGGGGCGCCGGCGGCTGCCGCTGCTGTGATCGCCAGGTTCGCGAGCAGTTTCCGTCGCCTCACCGCGTCCTCACCGTCCTCGTGCCCGGGGATCTCCACCGTAGGCGCAGGGAGGCGCGGATAGTGGCCCGTTGCCGCACTGTGGCGAGGCGGCTCGGTGAGGCCGAGGTCCTGGGGCGGAATGCCGAGTGCGGTCGCGAACCGGCGGAGCACCATCACGTCGGTCAGAGGCGAGATGCCGCGCTCGTAGCGGGAGACCTGCGCGGTGGAGTAGCCGGTCAGTTGACCGAGCTGGCACAGCGTCATTCCTTTTGCCCGGCGAGTGCGTCGTACGAGATCGCCGGGGGTGTTCTCGGGGGCTGCCCGTACGCTGATCGGTTCCATCGCGCCGTCCCGGTGGTGAGGCTCGCCGAGCCCTCAGCGTAGGGACATCTCGGGCGTGATCGGGCGGTTTTGCGTGAGATGCAAAGCCGTTTACGTCCGGCGAAAACGGCATGGCCGCGTAGACCGTGGGTGCGGTGCTCTTGTATCGCAGCCACCGCCCGTCGAGGCCGGACGGCATACCCCAGATCCGCCCGATACGCAGCGTGTTTGTTCCAACACGCTCCATGCGCCATCGTGGCGGGTCCGGCCGCGCTGGGTGCGGCCGATCACGAGGAGGTCGAGATGAAGCGGCTCGTTGCCCGCCTGTGGCGGATCATCCGGGGCCCGATGCAGTGGCGGATCCTGTGGCTGGCCCACAGCAAGTTCATGGCGGGGATCACCGGGATCGTGAAGGACGACGCGGGCCGGGTGCTGCTGCTGCGCCACCGCATGTGGCCATCGGGCCGCCAGTGGGGCCTACCCACCGGCTATGCCCGAGCCGGCGAGGACTTCGGCCAGACCGTAGTCCGAGAGGTGCGCGAGGAGACTGGCCTGGAGGTCAAGTCGGGCCGCCTGGTGCAACTCACCAGTGGCTACAAGCTGCGTATCGAGGTCGCGTACGAGGCCCAGCTCGTCGGTGGCGAACTGAAGATCGATTCGTTCGAGATCTTGGAGGCCCGATGGTTCTCACCGGACGATCTGCCGGACGGGATCCAGGAGTCGCACCGGCTCCTGATTCAGGGGGACACCACCAGCTGACCAGGCGGCCGGTGGGCGTCAGCCCGCGGCTGCTGGCCCCGAACGAGTACCTGGCCGGCACGACCGGCGTCGGGCAGCTGCTGGAGCGACTGGCTCAGCTGCGCGCCACGACAGACGCCCTGACCGAGCAGCACCCGACGGTCACCTTACGGCCGCTCCCGCAGGCCCTGCGGCGATGGGAGGCGGCCGGGGTGGACATGTTCCGGTACGGGCTGGCGATCTTACGGCCTCGGTACGCCGCACTGGGCCTGTCGCGGACCCTGCCACTGGACCGGGTACTCCTCGGCGTCCAGTCCAGCATGGACGGCGCGTTCGGGGGCTTTCACCACCCCAACCAGGGATATCGCCATCTCCAGATGAGAGCGGTGATCACCACCCTCGGGCCCATGGCCACCGGCCAGCCCGAGCGCCCCGACCTGGCCGCGCTGGACCTGCTGCGGGCGTACGCCCACGACTGCCTGCACTACGGCTCGTACCGCAGCTACCGGCTGCGCGGCGACGAGGTTTTCCGCAGCCAGTACGGAGTGAATTTTCGCAGGCACGATGGCAGGACCTACTCGGCTCCCGACCTTGCAGGGTCCCCCACCACCAGAAATCTCGGCGTCGTCATGGAAGGGGCGTGTGACCGCGAGGCCCGGACCATCGCACGAGCCGCGGCCCAGCAGTGCGGCGTCGCCGAGCCGGCCGACGCCGTTCACCGGTACGCGTTCCGCGACAGCACCGGACGCCTGACCGAGGAGGACGTCGGCGACCTGGCCCGTGCCGAGGTGCGCGCCGCCGCTGCGCCGAGCGCGGCCGCAGCCGAGTTTCTGCGGTCCATGGGCGGCTTCGAGCGGGCCATTGACGCGCGGTACGAGAGGTTCCTCGCCGAGGTCGGCCGCGCCGAGGCGGAGGACCTGCACGCCACAGTCCTCACGTCGATGATCACGGGCGTGTTGACTCCGTTGTGCGAGTGGCTGCGCCAGAGGCGCGGGCCGAAAGCGTTCGAGGCGTTGTTTCTCACGCCCGCGTACTTCGACCCGGTCCGCCCTGCCTGACTCTGAAGGGTCCCGGGGCGCGCCCAGGACGGCGGGCGCACGCTGGACGCATGACCGAGCGCCCGCCCGTCGTCGAGCACCCGCCGTCCGCGTTCGGTGGTCGGCGGGACGATCCTAAGCGAGACTGCTCGCCTGAGGCGGGGGCCCCGGGCCGCCGGCGGCCCACCCGGTCTATCGGGCTGGATACCCCGCGACGCACAGGTAGATCGCGAGGGTCAGGCTCGGCCGGGCGGTGCGGGATGCGAGCAGCACCGCTCGCTCGGTGGGGGGTTGCCGGTGGTGTCTCATCCGGAGCCCTCGGCGTGTTCCTGCTGGATGGCTGTGGCGTAGGCGTTCAGGAGGCGTTGGCCGGTTGCGCACTCGCCGTTCTGCACGCTTCGCAGTCGGCGGCGTGGGTGATGGCGGCGCGTCATGCGTTGTCTGTGGTGAAGGTCGGGTCGCAGGCCCAGAGGGAGTAGGCGGTGAGGGTGGGGCCCTGGCTGACGGTGACCGTGCCGAGCGGGCGGTCCCCGGTGAGCGTGTGCCGCACAGGGCGCAGCGCCAGCCGAGAAGTTGCTCGCGGGTGAGGGCGGCCGGGTCGATCCCGGCCGGGCCCGGTGCCGTGGTGGCCAGTTCGCTCCTCTTCATCGGCGTCCCTCGTGCTCGGTCGCGGGTGCGCTGGTGAGGGTCCGGGGGTGCTGGTCTGTGGGGTAGAGGGGTGCGTGGGTGGGGCAGGCGTAGGTGATCTGGCCTACACCGTTGGTGCGGGCTTCCGCGTCGACGGGGATGGGTTCGTTGGTGGGCAGTTGGCAGTGGTAGCAGAGCTGGCGGCCTTCGGGCATGGGCCCGTATTCGGCGCGGTCAGCCTCGGCCAGGGCTTCCCGCAGGCGCCAGGGGTGGGTCAGGTAGCGGTTCGGGCCGAGGGGTACGCGCCAGTGGGACTTGGGGCCCGTCGTCCAGGAGACGGGCGGTACGCCGAGGTAGGTCCGCTCGTCGGCGAGTTCGGCCAGGACCCGGACCTGCCGCAGGTGCCAGCTCGTCGCGGACCCCACGGCGACGAGCCAGTACAGGATGCCGTACATGTCCTGGATCACGGCGCCGGTCTGGTCGCCGAGCGTCTTCAGGGCGCGTTCGCCGACAATGGGCGCTGCCCTGACGACGTCCCACCATCTGCCGACGGGTAACGCCTCGACGTCCGCGGCGGGTGGCGGCGTCCAGGGTAGGACAGCGACGGAATTTTCAGACCACGTTCGATCTGGGACAGATAGTCGGGCGAGATTCCGACGAGCCCGGCCACGACGTCCTGGCGGCGTTCACCGCGATAGTGCCTGATCCTGTCGCCGATGGGCACATCGGATGCGACCATGCCTACCTCCGTCGTATCCCCACTCAGCGTATGGTGCCCGTCACCACGGGGGCCGGTATCCAACGAACGGAAGGCGAGGCAGTGTCGCTGCTCGTGCTGTGGGACATCGACCACACACTCGTAGATACCCGAGGGGTCGGCCGCGAACTCTGGGCAGAGGCGTTCGAGGAGGTCACCGGCCAGCCCATGAGGGAGCAGGCTCGGATTGATGGTTCGACCGAGCCGGTCATCCTCCGCGAGACTCTGGAACTGCATGGGCTGGAGGACAGCCGAGACCTGTTCGAGCGATTCGCCCAGGCGCTCGGAGCCGCACATGTACGGCGCGCCGCCGAGCTGCGTGAGCGCGGGCACGCCCTCCCCGGGGCGCCGTCGGTGCTCTCCGGGCTGGCAGTTCGTGACGGCATCGTGCAAACGGTGGTGACGGGCAATATCCGCACGGCTGCGGAGGTCAAGCTGGCAGCCTTCGGCCTCGACCCGTACATGGATCTCACACTCGGGGCTTTCGGCGAGGACGCTGACGAGCGACCGGGGCTGGTGAGGATCGCTCTCGGCCGCGCGCAGATGCCTGCGGAGTCGGCCGTGCTCGTTGGGGATACGCCTTCCGACGTGCGAGGCGGGTTGGCGGCGGGCGTCCGCGTGGTAGCCGTCGCGACCGGGCGTACGCCCCCCGATGAGCTGCGAGCCGCAGGGGCCGCAGAGGTGGTCAACGACCTGGCCGACACCGAGCGGATGCTGAAGCTCCTGACCAGCTGAGTACGACGAAACGCCCCCTCCGGCCCGTAGGCCAGAGGGGCACGGATGTCAGAGTCGGCGGCGGTCCGGAGCGAGCGCGGCCGGGGTGCTCGGGCCGCGCGTCGGCTCCGGCTGAGGCTGCGGCGCGCCCTCCCGTCGGCACACCAACGCATCTGGATGATTGGCGGGTGGCCCGCAGGCTGTACCCGGACGGGCACGTCTGGCCGTCCCGGCCGCAGCCGCCGCATCTCGGATACGCCGAGGGCCTGACCCGCTTCCGCAGGTCAGGCCCTCGGTCGTGCAGGGTGAGTAACGGGACTCTAACCAGATCCTTGAACATATTGTGACCTGCGGTGATTCCCAAATTCGGGACATACGGGCGAGATTCGATGCCGCTCGATGACGCTGAATGACGACACAAGGTGCCGGATGGGGGGTCATGTTCCCGCGGGAACAGGCCCGCTGGCGAGGCCCCAGCCCGCAGGTGAGTAGCAATCGGCCTAGCCGCAATATGTGCGCCCCCCGGCCGGGAAGGCCGAGGGCTCGGAGCCCTCCCCCGACGCCTGGGGAGCAGTACGGGGGAGGGCCGTTCGGGTGACCCGCGCGGGCGGGTGTGAACGCTCTGGGCTGGGGCCGCCTGGGTGTCTACCGGTCGGTATTCGTTGCCGCAAATCTGAGGCCGACAAATGATCACGGCCCCAAGGGCGTTGTTCAGGTGCCGACCGATCCCCTCCCCGACTGGGTGCTCCAGCAGCGCCGCCGGGTAGGCGATCGCGTCCGCGACCTCCGCGAGCAGCGAGGGCTGTCGCAGGAGCGGCTGGCCGAGCTGACCGGCCTGAGTCGTCACACCGTGTACCGCATTGAGTTGGCGCAGTACGGCACGAGTATCGATCACCTTGCGTTGATCGCTCGCGCGCTCCGAGTCGAGATCGGTTCACTGTTCAGTTAGATGCCGTTAGTGTCTGCGGCTACCCACGCGTAGGTGTTACCGGCCGTACCGGAGAGGCAACCATCCGGAGCGGCGCGAGTCCCAGCCCGTCCGTGCCACGTGGCGACATACGGACGGGAGCCTCATGCTCTACCCGCGACGGTGCTCGTCGGCCAGATGCTCGGCCCCGGCCTCGGCGGCACTTCCCGCCATGTCCCGCAGCTCAGGGGCGATGCTGTCGTCCCTGCTCGCAGCGATCGCCGCACCGAGGTCGCCAATCTGGCCCAGGAGGTCGTCATCGTCTTCCGGAGTTTTCACTCTTCTCTCTTTCGCTCAGTGCAACGGGCACGGAATCGTCGGGCGGATGCGGTTCGAGCTGCACGCGACCACCTGGACCGAGGCGAAGCCGGTGCCACGCAGGTACCAGCCGCTGACGACATCGCCGCCCCAGCTGAGCCGGTCGTCCGCGGCCGCGAGCTGCTCGGCCTGCCGGGTGGTGTCCTTGTCGTGGTCGGCCAGGAATGACGGGCTCAGGTCGCTGATCTGGTCTCGGTACCAGGCGGAGGCTTTGTCGGGGGCCTCGAAGGTGGCTTTGATCATTCTGGCGGGGCGGAGCAGCCAATGCGGTACCTCCAGCGGGGGTACGTCGCTCGCCATGAAGGCCGGCGAGGCGGCCGCGATCTGCTTCCACTCCTGGGGCGGGATGTCCTGTACGACGAGGTGCGGTGGCCGCCGGGCGGACTCGTCGTCGTATGTGCGGCGGTCTCCGGTCCAGCGGTAGCAGTGCCAGTGAGCGGGCGGGGGCGGAGCGGTCATCCGGGGTACCTCCTGCGTGGTGGGAGCGGCCCGCCCCGGCCGGGGGCGAATCGTCCGAGGGGGCCGCCGCTTACCTATGGCGCCGAGCGCTGGCTACCTCGCGTACTGGCGGCCGTCGTCGGAGTCGCCGGGCGTCTGGCCGCCTGGGGTCGGGGCGTCCGTGTCCGGCATCGTGTCGCCGTCCTCCGGGTCCTGACGGACGACGACATGCTGTAATCGCATGGGGCCTCCTGAGTTCACTCGCGCAGGGGTGTCCTCGCGCGGTTGCGCGGTGCTCGTCCCGGTCACTGGCCTGCAAGCGGGAGATCGGGGCGAACCTTGCTGGACGGGACTCCGGCCCGGCGGTGCAGGCCGGCCCGGAGTCCCTTCGCCCCTGCCTTGTCGGTGACCGTGCCTGGCTGTACCGACCGGCAGGGGGTCTTGAAGGGTGAACCGCCGGCCGAAGTCCGTGCCCGGGGCGGGGGACCCCGGGCGGCTGGCGGCCCACCCGGTCTATCGGGCCGGGTCCCCGGCCACGCAGAGGTAGACCGCGAGCGCCAGCAGCAGCGGGACAGCGCTGAGGACCAGGCCCATCCGGGCGGCGCGGACGGCGAGCAGCACGGCCCGCACCGCGGGGGGCTGTCGGCGGTGCCTCATCCTGCACCTCCCTCGTGCTCCTGCCGAAAGGCCGTCGAGTAGGCGTCCAGGAGGCGCTGGCCGGTCGCGCACTCGCCCGTCCTGCACGCTTCGCAGCCCGCGGCATGGCCGATGGCCGCGCGCCACGCGTGCTCTGTGGCGCAGTTGGGGTCGCAGGCCCACAGGGGGTAGGTCGTGAGGGTGGGTCCCTGGCTGAGGGTGACGGTGCCGAGCGGGCGGTCCCCGGTGAGCAGCGTCCCGCACAGGGCGCAGCGCCAGCCGAGGAGTTGCTCCCGGGTGAGGGCGGCCGGGTCGATTCCGACCGGGCCCGGCGCCGTGATGACCAGCTCGCTCCTCTTCATCGGCGCCCCTCGTGCTCGGTCGCGGCCGCGCTGGTGAGGGCCCGGGGCTGCTGGCCTGTGGGGTAGAGCGGTGTGTGGGTGGGGCAGGCGTAGGTGGTCTTGCCGACGCCGTTGCCGCGGATCTCTACGTCGACCGGGATGGGTTCGTCGGTGGGCAGCTGGCAGCGGTAGCAGAGCTGGCGGCCCTCGGGCATGAGGCCGTATTCGGCGCGGTCGGCCTCGGTCAGGGCTTCCCGCAGGCGCCAGGGGTGGGTCAGGTAGCGGTCGGGGCCGAGGGGTACGCGCCAGTGGGCCTTGGGGCCCGTCGTCCAGGAGACGGGCGGTACGCCGAGGTAGGTCCGCTCGTCGGCGAGTTCTGTGAGGACGCGGACCCCTCGCAGATGCCAGCTCGTCGTGGACCCTACGGCGATGAGCCAGTACAGGGTGCCGCTGTTGTCCTGGATCACGGCGCCGGTCTCGTCGCCGAGCGTCTCAAGGGCCCGCTCGCCGACGGTTTTGGGGGCGCGTACGGCGTCCCAGTGATGGCCTACCTCAACCATCTCTACGTCGTTGCGACGCGGTGGCGTCCATAGCGAGTTCACGGAGGGCTCCCCTGGTTCACGATTGTGCTCGCCTGCGCACTCTCAGCGAGGGCTGTTACAGCGTTCCAATCGCGCGCAGACGGCTCTACCCCCAGACCGCCCTCGGCGTTTGATGCAAAGTTGACGGTTCTCCTCGGCCCTTCCTCGGGCTTACCTCGGAACTGCTATGTACCGCCTGTTTGGGGCATCTTGACGAGGACAGGGCTCTAGCGTCATGGCTGTGATGTGTCAGGCGGATGGAATGGGAGGCACCCGTGTTGTTCTTCCGGCACGCCCTCGACGCACGAGGGATACGAACCCCTGAGGACTTCCTGCCGCCGTACAGGAAGGCAGCCGAGCGGCTCGGCCTGGACAACGCTGACCCGGCTCCGAAAACCGTCGAGGGTTGGATCTACGAGGGGCGGAAACCACAGCGGGTCTTCCGGCCAGTCATTGTCGAGATGCTGGGTTACAGCATTGACGACTTGTGGACTGAGGTCCCCGAGGGCTCTACGCCGAACTTCGTCCCGCTGACCGACGCGTCACCGACTGCGCTCCACGCCGACGCGGGCGTGGAACTGAACGAGATGAAAAGGACGGGAGCGATGGCTGTTCGACGCGCAAAGGACTTCCTCTTGGGGGCGGACCGCGAGCGGGTGGGCGATGACACGCTCGGCCTGCTCGATGACGAGGTGCAGCGCCTCGTGGCCGTGTATCCGCGAGAGCCGCTGTCGGCGATCTGGCATGACCTGCTTGAGACCCACGACCAGGTCTTTTGCCTTCTGGAGGGCGGGCGCGTCCGACCCTCGCAGTTGCGTGACCTGTACGCCAAGGGCGCGATGCTGTCGTTCCTGGTGGCCAAGGGCTTCAACGACATGGAGGACCGCCATCAGGCCATGACCATGACCCGGGTCGCCGCAGCGTGCGCCCGCGACGCCGAGCACCCCGGGCTCATCGCACTCACCGACGGCCTCAAGAGTCTGATCGCCTACTGGGCGGACAAGCCGGAGGACGCCTATCACTACGCCAGCCAGGGCGCTGCGATCGCTGCGAACCTCCGCGGGACCGTCGGCCTATGGTTGCTCGGCCTCAAGGCCCGCGCTGCTGCGGTACTCGGCGACGAGGAGACCGTACGCACTGCCAACCAGCAGGCATCTGATCGCCGGGAGCACGTCGTTCCCGACGACCTCGACCAGCTCGGCGGACTGTTCACCTATGCCCCGGAAAAGCAGCTCTACTACTCTGTGGAGGCGGAGGCGCTCCTCGGTCATGGTGGTGCTCAGCTCGCCGCGCAGGCGGAACAGGCCGTGATGGGTTTCAGCGACCCCACCTCCCCGCACTGGGCGTTCGGGGACCTCGCGGGCTCGCAGTGTGATCTGGCGCTGATCCGTCTCCACAGCGAAGACGTGGAGGGCACGGCAGACGCCATCCGCCCAGTGCTCGACCTGCCTTCTACCCACCGGAACAACGGCATCGTCGTGTCCGCAATGCGGGTCCGCGGCGCCCTGATGACGAGCCCCGCCCGCTCGGCTGTCGCTGTGAAGGAACTGCGCGCAGAGATCGAGGCGTTCCCGACCAGTCGGCGCGCGCTGCCCCGCGGGTAGAGTCCTGGGCATGCACCCGGTCAAGCGCTCCAGCGCACGCCTCGAGCTGCGTGAACTCACCATGGAGGACGTCGACGCAGTGCTCGCCATCTACGGCAGCCCAGAGGCGACCGAGCACCTGTCGTTCGAGCCGCGCACTCGCGAGCAAGTCGGCCACATCGTGGCCCGGTCCATCGCCTCGGCCACTGCGGAACCGCGCAGCGAGTACGCACTGGCCCTCGTCGAGCGAGGCACGAACAGACTGATCGGGTTCGGCCGACTCGCCATGGATCCTCACCAGCAGCGCGCGGCCACGTTCGGGTTCGCGCTGCGCCCGGATGCGTGGGGTGTCGGCTATGGCATTGAGGCTGTACGCCTCCTGCTGGGCCTCGGGTTCGACGAACTCGGCCTGCACCGTATCTGGGGGGCGCGCTCCCCGCTCAACGAGGCATCGGCGAGGACGATGAGGGCGGCGGGCATGGTCGAGGAGGGGACCATCCGCGGCCACATTGAGAAGGCCGGCCGATGGCGGGACTCGGTCGTGCACTCGATGCTTGAGGACGAGTGGAGGCGCCTCGGGTGATGGCTGGGCATGACGAATGCCCCCTCGCCCGGCCCGGAGGCCAGACGAGGGGGTGTCACATGTTTCAGAGTCGGCAGCGGTCGGGAGCGAGCGCGGCCGGGACAGTCGGGCTGTTCGTCGGCTCCGGCTGAGGCTGCGGCGCACCGTCCCGCCTGCACACCAGCGCATCCGGATCATCGGCCGGTGGCTGGAGGCTGTACCCGGATGGGCACGTCTGGCCATCCCGTCCATCGGCCCCGTCCCGGCCGTCGGCTCCGTCCGCGCCTGGCGGCCCCGCAGGCCCCTGCGGACCAGCCGGACCAGGCTCACCCTGCGGCCCCTGCTGACCCGACACGCCGGCACTCCCCGGCTGACCCGCCGCGCCACACGGTAGCGAGCGGCCTCCACGTTGGGGCCGCTTTGCTGTTACGGCGCCACGATGTTCACCAGGTCGAGCAACGAGTCAATCCGCCAGTCCGCAGCAGCGGCCTCCGGGGCATCAGCCCACAGGTGCCCCCACGGGCCGCGGCGCAAGTGCGCCGTCAGCAGCCCGGCCGCTTGTGCCGGGCCCACATCGTTCGCCGGGTGGTCCCCGACGTACAGCACCTCTTCAGGCGCGGCCTCGGCCAGCTTCACCACTTGGACGAAGAAGGCAGGGTCCGGCTTAGCCACCCCCCACTCTCCCGATGTCGCGATCGCGTCGACCGGCAGGCACAGCGCCCGAAGCAACTCGCCCGCGCGTGCGATCTGATTGCCCGCGATGACAACCCGTGCCCCTGCTTCGCGGAGGGCTGCGCAGGCTGGGCGTACATCGGGGTAGAGGTCGGATTCGTCGAACTGCTCGCCGCACCCTGCGGCCTTCATAGCGGCGCGCTCGGCCTCGATATCGATGCCGGGGCGAATGAGCCGTACAGCGTCCGCGTTGTCGCGTCCCTGCGCGACGACCGCCCCCACCAGCGCGGACAGAGTGTGGCGTGGGACGCCAAGCCAATCAGCCCACGCCGCCCATACTCGGTCGTCCCGGATCAAGGTCTCGCCCACGTCGAAGACCACTGTACGAATCATGCGGGCAGCGTAGAACATGCGAAGGCGCCCCCTCCCGGCCGCAGCCGAGAGGGGGCGAAGATCAAAGACGGCGCCGGTCCGGTGCAAGGGCGGCCGGCGTCGTCGGGCCCGGGGTCGGCGCTGTCCCGGTCGCCGAACTTCTCGGTCTGCCATTCGCCGTCTTGGCGCCACTTCACCTGGAAGGTGGTGGCGCCGTCCCTCTTGGGGCGTTCCACGATGCTCGCCATGAACGGTGTTCCCAAAGTTTCAGATATGCCGAGGGCCTGACCCGCTTCCGCAGGTCAGGCCCTCGATCGTGCAGGGTGAGTAACGGGACTCGAACCCGCGACATCCTGGACCACAACCAGGTGCTCTACCAGCTGAGCTATACCCACCATGACCGGCGCTTTCCGCACCGGCCGAGAAAAAGTGTACAGGGTCGAGAGGGGTGCTCGCTCCCGGCTTTCGGGGAGTCGGGAGCGAGCACGGGGTCAGGCGTGCCGGGCGGGCAGGACGTGCTTGGCCGCGAGGGCCTTCGCCGTGTCCGAGTCCGGGCCGGGCTGGGGGACGAAGATCGCCTCCCGGTAGTAGCGCAGCTCGGCGATGGACTCGTGGATGTCCGCGAGCGCGCGGTGGTTGCCGTTCTTCTTGGGACTGTTGAAGTAGGCCCGCGGGTACCAGCGGCGGGCCAGCTCCTTGATCGAGGAGACGTCGACGATCCGGTAGTGGAGGTAGCTCTCGAGTGTCGGCATGTCCCGCAGGAGGAAGCCGCGGTCGGTGGAGACCGAGTTTCCGCACAGCGGGGCCTTGCCGGCTTCGTGGACGTGCTCGCGGACGTAGGCCAGCACCTGCTCCTGGGCGTCCTCGAGCGTGGTCCCGCTCTCGAGCTCGGCGAGCAGGCCGGAGGTGGTGTGCATCGTGCGCACCACCTCATCCATGGTGACCAGCGCTTCCGCGGGAGGCCGGACAACGATGTCCACTCCATCGCCCAGGATGTTCAGCTCGGAGTCCGTGACCAGCGCGGCCACCTCGATAAGCGCGTCGTTCGCCAGCGAGAGCCCGGTCATCTCGCAGTCGATCCACACCATGCGATCGTTCATATGTCTCACCCTACGGGGCGTTCCCGCTGGCCGGGCAGGGACGGACGGCCCGGGGCGCGGCCCGCGGCCTGTTCGGGCAGGCGTGGGGCGTAGGCGTCCGACTCCGGTTTGCCAGGTTCCGGATGCGGAGCGTGACCGTGGTGCGGAGGATGACCCGGGTGGCCGCTGTGGCCGCCGGGCACGCCCGGCCGCCGCAGCGGCAGGGAGTGGTCGCCCGAGCGCTGTTCGATCACCTCGGCGCGGTCGGACCGGTCGGCCCGCTCCAGCCGCTCCAGGCGGTCGGCGCGGTCCGGGCGGTCCGTGCGCTCCGCCGGTCCGCCCTGGGGCCTGCGGGCGCGGTACGCGGCCCGGTAGGCGGCCGGGGAGGACCCCAGCTGCCGCCGGAAGTGTCCGCGCAGCGCGACCGGCGAGCGGAAGCCGCAGCGCCCGGCGACCTCGTCCACGGAGTAGTCGGAGGTCTCCAGGAGCCGCTGCGCCTGCAGCACCCGCTGGGTGATCAGCCACTGGAGTGGAGCGCTCCCAGTGAGCGAGCGGAACCTGCGGTCGAAGGTCCTGCGGCTCATATAGGCGCGGGCGGCCAGGGCCTCGACGTCGAACTGCTCGTGCAGGTGCTCGAGCGCCCACGCCACCACCTCGGCGAGCGGATCCGCCCCGATCTCCTCTGGTAACGACCTGTCCAGGTAGCGCTCCTGTCCTCCGCTGCGGCGCGGCGGGACGACCAGGCGCCGGGCGAGGGCGCCGGCGGCGTCCGCGCCGTGGTCGGTGCGCACGATGTGCAGGCACAGGTCGATCCCGGCGGCGGTGCCCGCCGAGGTCAGTACGTCGCCGTCGTCGACGAAGAGCTCGCGCGGGTCCACATGGACCGACGGATAGCGCTTGGCGAGCGTCGGCGCGTACATCCAATGGGTGGTCGCCGGGCGGCCGTCCAGCAGCCCGGCGGCGGCCAGTACGAAGGCCCCGGTGCACAGGCCCACGATCCGCGCGCCCTCCTCGTGCGCGCGGCGCAGCGCGTCGAGCGCGGCGGCCGGTGGCGGCTGGGTTATCGACCGCCAGGCCGGTACGACGACGGTGCCGGCCCGGGAGAGTGCCTCCAGGCCGTATGGTGCGGTCAGTTCCAGTCCGCCAGTCGTTCGCAGTGGCACATCTTCGCCCGCGCACACCAGCAGTCGGTACCGAGGGACTCCGGCGTCCTGCCGGTCGATACCGAAGACGGAGAGCGGGATGGAGCTTTCGAAGATGGGGCCGCCGCTGAACAGCAGCACCGCGACGATTTCTCGTCGCCGGCGTCCGGAGAGCTTGCGCGAGGTCTCCGGTACGGTCGTGGAGTCCTGGCTCATGGCACTAAGCCCCCCTCGGTGGTCGCGTCCTCTCGGTCCTGCACGTTTCCCCTCGGTCCTGAACGGTTCCCCCGCCGGTCATGGCCAAGATCGAATCTACTGTGTCGCGTGTGGTCGCCGTGACCAGTTCACCACCCGCCACTATGTCGACATGACAACTTGGCGCGAAGCATTCGATCACGAAGCGTTGCACTCGTAGCCCTCGCTGTGAAGTACGCCTTGTGCCGACACCCACTTCCCGTAGGGGGTACGTGCGCCTCGGACCCCTTTCCACGCTGGCCGGACGGGGGTTGAGCACGGTGTTTGCCAAGGGAAGAAGTGCGGCGCGAAGTTGGCTGAAAACAAGCGGGCGCAGACGTGCGGATATGTCATGCGACCGGCGTACGACCCGCTCGTACTTCCTCAGGGCTCCAGTAGCGTTCCATCAGCGCAGAGTGTACGGAGCATTACCGACCGCGTCCTCACCGGCTCCCCCTGT
>NZ_BBOX01000187.1 GCF_001553455.1 Streptomyces hygroscopicus subsp. hygroscopicus | reverse complement strand
CCGCCCCGCACGGGCACCACCACCTCCGCACGCGCACCACCGCCCCCGCCGCACCCCGACCCCGGCGCACCCCCCCTACGGCAGCAGCCGCGTCGTGGCCGGTGGCAGGCCGAACTCCCCGGCGGCCGCCGTCCGCAGATGCTCCAGCAGCACCCGGCGCAGCTCACGCGCGGCCCGGGGCGGGGCGACGTCCTTGCGGTGGGCGACGGCGATGGTGCGCTGCATGTCGTGGCCCTCGAACGGCGTGATCCGCAGCCCGGACCGGGCCGCCACCATCCCCGGCAGTACGGCGATGCCGAGCCCGGCCCGTACGAAGCCCAGCACCGCGTCCATCTCGCCGCCCTCGACCGTGAAGGACGGTTCGAATCCGGCCGCCCGGCAGGCCGCGGTGGTGAATTCGCGCAGGTCGTAGCCGCGCCGGAACATCACCATCGGGCGGTCCCGCAGATCTTCGACCCGGATCCGCCGTCGTCGGGTGGGCGGTGGGGAGGCGGGCGAGGAGGCCACCACCAGCTCCTCCCGCAGCAGCTCGGTGGCGGCGAGGGCGGAAGCCTGTCCGGGCAGCGGGGTGATGATCAGCGCGAGGTCCAGCTCTCCCGCGGAGAGCGTGCGGACCAGATCCTGGGAACCGCCCTCGTCCACGATCAGCTCGATGCCGGGAAACTCGTCGTGGAAGCGGCGCAGTACGTCGGGGACGAAGCTGGCGCACAGGCTCGGTGTGGCTCCCAGCCGCACCCGGCCGCGCCGCAGCTGGGCGACCTCCTGGACCTCGCGGTGCGCGGTCTCGGTGTCGGCGAGGATCTGGCGGGCCAGTGGCAGCAGTGCCTCTCCCGCGTCGGTGAGGGCGATATTGCCGCGCGCCCGGTGGAAGAGATCGGCTCCCAGCTCCCGCTCGAGGGCCCGGATCTGCTGGGACAGCGAGGGCTGGGCGACATGCAGAATCTCCGCGGCGCGGGTGAAGTGCCGGGTCTCTGCGACGGTGGCGAAGTACCGCAGCTGCTGCAACTGCACACCACGATGATAGGCATTGGTTATGGAACGGGGGTCTTCCTCGAGGAAGCGGGGCGCCGCCCGGCGACCGGCCTCCGACGGGCGGCCGTCGCCGGGTGACGACGCGCGCCCTGCTAATGGACGGCCAGCGCCCGCATTCCGGGGCTACAGGACTCCAGCAGTGGGGTCAGCTCGGCCTCGGGCAGCTTCCGCGCCGCGCCCGGCCGGCCGCCGTCGAGGTGGGCGACGGACGCCTCCAGCCACGTGCGGTGCGGTTCCACCCCGATGAACTCGGCGAGCCGGATCAGCTCCTTCTCCGGCTCCTCCAGGAGGGTCTCGTATGCCAGCGCGGTGCGCTGCCGCGCCGGGACCGCCTCCAGCTTGCGCAGGCCGTCGACGATCGTCTCGGACCACAGGGTGCCGAACTGGCTGATCGGAATGGGCCGCTCCATCACCAGGGCCGGGTCGTACCGGTCGCTCAGCAGCGGAGCGAGGTCGGGCGGGAGCTGGGCCGCGTGCTGCGGGGTCAGCAGCCGCGGGGACTCCAGACCGCAGTGGTCGGCCATCTCCCACAGCAACGGGATCATCCGGAAGCTGAAGTGCCGGCTCATGGAGACGGCGCAGTCGGGGCCTTCGCGGTAGAGGTGCACGAAGCGCGCGTCGGGAAAGGCGCGGTGCATCTCCGGTACGCGGCCGAGGGACAGGCCGGTCCGCTCGACGACGGCACCGGGGTTGCCGAACCGTGCGCCGAGGGTGGCGAACAGGGCCCTCCAGTGGTCCGCCGGACGGCGGGTGGGCCAGGAGGTGACCTCGGGCTCCAACGCGTCGAGGAGCGCGTCGGGATCGTCGGTCAGGTGGGGCAGCACCATGACGCTGATGGCCGGGATGCCGGTGGTCTCCGCGTCGTACCGCCGGCGGGGCACCCGGTGGTAGAGGAACTCCGGCGGGGTGGCGCCATTTTTGATCATGCTATTGGTGACCGGGTTGGGCCGGGACAGATATCCCCAGAACTCGGGGCCGCTCAGCGGAGCGTCGGCCAGCACTTCCTCATCGGGAACGCTGGCGAACAATTCATTGATGCTGAGCACATCCGGATGAAGATTGATGATGTGAGACAAAGCCGTCGAACCGCATCGACCGGTGCCGACGACAAATGTCAACTTCTGGTTGGCCACGCGCACTTTCCTCCCGTTTGCTCGGACAACTAGTTGCGTCCCCGGCAATCGTTCCCGTAGTGGCCCACGACACACCGCGGCCGATTCGCCCGGCCGCGGCGATGCTAATGGACACGCGGGGTCACGATGCCTGCCGACCATCGAACTGGAAACGCACACAACGGGACGCGATCGAGTGAACTCGGGGTTCAGCGGCTTCCGGCACTTTTGCGCAACTTTCACATCCGACAGCGGCGTTGACCCGGTGAAACCCTTCCGACCAGCGGTGACGCCTGATCTGAGAGTCGGCACGGAGCTTCACAACTCGTTGACGGTCCCGAAAACCGTAATCGAACAGTTTCGCCTGTGATGGGACGGTCATCTTTTCGTACCAACAGCACTGCTAGAGTGCGCATCCGCCCCTCCCCCATGACCCCGGGCTGGTACGCCCCAACCCGGCCGGGAGGGGCGGCAGAAGACGCAACATGACACAGAGCAGCCGTGCCGCCGCGCAAGGTCGAGCAACGGGAGGGAACGAGGCCACAAGGCGGCAAGGTGTTTTCATCTCGGGGGACGATGTATTACCAGGTGCGCCATGCACGGTGATTCGCTTTCACGACCCCTGCTCACACGTGAAATCGGGGAAGGTGTTTCGTACGTGTTGGTGGAGCGCGATCAGGAGATAGCCCGGCTCAATCGGCAACTCTTCGAGGGCGCCCGCGAGGGAAGCCGGCTCGCCGTCATCAGCGGCGCCGTGACGTCGGGGAAGACCGCACTTCTGCACACCGTGACGGACACCGCGGACGGGCGCGGCGTCCGGGTGCTGCCGGCGGTCGCCTCCGCCGCGGAGCAGAAGTTCCCGTACGCCGTGCTCGAGCAGCTCTATCAGGGCATGCCGGCCCATCTGCGGCACGACCGGCCGCGGCCCGCGCTGGAGGCGCTCCGGAGCCCGCACGACCCGGACCGGGCCGATCTGCCGCTGCTCCAGGACTTCCACCGCAGCCTCGACGAACTGACCCGCGACGCGCCCCTGTTGATCGCCATCGACGACGCCCAGTACGCCGATCTGCCGTCACTGCGCTGCCTGGCGTACGGCATCCGCCGCTGCCGCTCCGAGGCGCTGTCCGTCGTGGTCAGCCGCGGATCGCTGACCGGCCCCGCCGCCCCGGCGCTGGACGAGCTGCTGCACGAGCCGAAGGTGTGCCACGTCCGGCTGGCCCCGCTCACCGTCGCGGGCGTCACCACGCTGCTCACCGAGGAGTTGGGCGCCGCGGAGGCCGAGCGCCACGCCGCCGCGTTCCACGAGATGACCGGCGGCAATCTGCTGCTGCTGCGCGGGCTCCTGGACGACCGGTTCTCCCGGCTCACCCGCGGCCCCCTCGACCACGGGCCCGAGGCGGGCGCCCCGGTGGCCGGGGAGCTGTTCCGGCAGGCGGCGCTGTCCTGCGTGTACCGCGGCGGCCCGGCCCACCGCCGGGTGGCCCACGGGGTCGCGCTGCTGGGCGACGCCACCTCCGTCCCCCTGCTGAGCAGCCTGATCGGGGTCGAGGAGCGGCTGGTGCGGCAGTCCGTGGCGACCCTCACCGAGGTGGGCATCCTGCACGGCGGACACTTCCGCAGCGACGCGGTGCGCACCGTGCTCCTGGACGATCTGGAGATGGAGGAGCTGGGCCCGCTGCACCACCGGGCCGCCCGGCTGCTGTACGAGGAGGGCGCCGACCCCCTCGACGTGGCCCGCCACCTGCTCAGCCACGAGGTGTCCGAGCCGGTCGAGGAGTGGATACCGCAGGCGCTGCGCGACGCGGCCCGGCACGCCATCGCCGCGGACCGCAGGGAATTCGCCATGAACTGCCTGCAGATGGCCGACCGGTGCAGCACCGACGAGCGCGAAACGCTTCAGCTCCAGGCGACGATGGTGCAGGCCATGTGGCCGTTCAATCCGCTGTCCCAGATGCGGCGGCTGCAGTCGCTGGCCGGCCCGGCCGCCAGCGGGCTGCTGCCGGCGCCGCAGACCATCCCGGTGGCCATCGGGCTGCTGGGGCTGGGGCGGATGAGCGAGGCCGCCGCCGCGCTGGAACACGTCAGCCGGGCCGCCGCCGAGCACCCGGACACCGAGCTGGAGACCGGGCTGCGGACCGTCCGGCTGGCGCTGTCCTGCACCTACCCCGACCACCGCGAACTGCGGCCCTTCCTGGACCAGGAGGAGCCCGACGGCCCGGGGGAGGGCGTCCCGCAGGCGCCGGACCAGACCCCCGAATCCCCTCAGCTGACCGCGTTCCGGGCGCTGCGCACCGTACTGAGCCGCGGTGTCGACGAGCGCGCCGTACGGTTCGCGGAGCGGGTGCTGGAGACCGTCCGGCTCTCCGACCGTACGATGCTGACGGTGTACGCCGCGCTGCAGACGCTGGTCTACGCGGATCGCCACGCCACCGCCACCACCTGGTGCGACCGGCTGATCGAGGAGACCGCCGAGCGCGGCGCCAGGGGACTGCTGGCCTACTTCTGCGTGCTGCGGGCCCAGATCGCGCTGCGCGTGGGACGGCTGCGGGACACCGTCCGGTACGCCGAGCGGGCGCTGGAGGAGCTTCCGGCGCGCGGCTGGGGGGTCACCGTCGGCATGCCGCTCGGGATGCTGATCAACGCGCACACCGCGATGGGCGACCATGACGCGGCGGCCGAACTGCTGGCCCGCCCGGTGCCGGAGGAGATGTACCGGAACCGCTTCGGACTGCACTACCTCTACGCGCGTGCCCGGCACCAGCTGGCCACCGGCCGTCATCACGCGGCCCTCACCGACTTCCGCGCCTGCGGCGAGAAGATGGCCGCCTGGGGCCTGGATTCGCCGGCCACCCTGCCCTGGCGGCTCGGCGCCGCCGAGACCTGGCTGGCCCTGGGCAGCCAGGAGCGGGCGGCGCGGCTGGCGGAGGAGCAGCTGGAGCTGGCCGGGGAGTCCTCCTCCCGCACCCGTGGCGCCGCGCTGCGGATCCTGGCCGCCACCCGGCCGCTGAACGAGCGGACCGCGCTGCTGCAGCAGGCGGTGGGGGTGCTCCAGGCGAGCGGCGGCTGGTACGAGATGGCGCGGGCGCTGGCGGACCTGGCCGAGACGCACAAGCAGCTCGGCGAGCTGGACACCAGCCGGCTGATGACCCGCCGGGCGCTGCGGCTCGCGGACAGCTGCGGCGCGCAGGAGTTGTCCCGTTCGCTCCAGCGCACCCCGGCCCGCTCCGCCCTGTCGGAGGCGGCCCGTACCGGTGAGGACACCGCCGCGTTCTCCGAACTCTCCGACGCGGAAAGCCGAGTGGCAGCACTAGCAGCTTCCGGCTACACCAACCGAGAGATCGCCGCTAAGCTCTACATCACGATCTCGACGGTGGAGCAACATTTGACCCGTGTCTACCGGAAGATCAACATCAGCCAGCGCCGAGAACTGCCCGCGAGCCTGGATTTCGATGTCGCTTACACCGCCTGATATCCCCGCGATGCCGCTCGGCCCCATGAGGTTGATGCCATGACGTGTGCGACCGCGTCCGCCACGACGATGCTCGTGCCGGACTTCCCCTTTTCCTACGACAGATGGCTGCGCCATCCCGCTGGTCTCGGCACCGTGCCCCGCGCGGTGCACGGGACGGAAGTCGCGGTCATAGGCGGCGGAATGTCCGGCCTGACCGCCGCATATGAACTCCTGAAACTAGGGATTCACCCAGTTCTCTACGAAGCGGAGCAACTGGGCGGCCGGATGCGCTCCATACCGTTCCCCGGGAATCCGGAATACAAGGCGGAGATGGGCGCCATGCGCTTTCCCCTCTCCGCGCGGTCGCTGTTCCACTACATCGACCTGCTGGGCCTGCCCACCCGCCCCTTTCCCAATCCGCTGGCACCGGCCACCGCGAGCACGCTGATCGACCTGAACGGCGGCCAGGACCGGGCGCGCAGCGCCGGCGATCTTCCCGAGGTCTACCTGGAGGTCGCCGCCGCGTGGGAGAAGGCGCTCCAGGAGCGCGCCGACCTGGCCACCCTGCGGGACGCCATCCAGCGGCGGGACGTCAGCACGCTCAAGACCGTGTGGAACGCGCTGGTCAAGGAGTTCGACGACCAGTCCTTCTACGGCTTCCTGGCCACCTCCTCCACCTTCCAGTCGTTCCGCCACCGGGAGATCTTCGGCCAGGTCGGCTTCGGCACCGGCGGCTGGGACACCGACTTCCCCAACTCGATGCTGGAGATCCTGCGCGTCGTGGTCACCGAGGCCGACGACAACCACATGAGCATCGTCGGCGGCTCCTCGCAGGTGCCGAACGGGCTGTGGGAGCACCGGCCGGAGACGCTCGCGCACTGGCCGGCGGGCACCTCGCTGGCCTCGCTGCACGGCGGCCGGCCCAGACCCGCGGTCACCCGGCTGCGGCGGACCGCCGACGGCATACGGGTGACCGACGAGAGCGGCGAGGAGCGCGCGTTCCCCGCGGTCGTCTTCAGCCCGCATGTGTGGACGCTGCTGAACCGGATCGACTGCGATCCGGCGCTGCTGTCCACCCCGCTGTGGACGGCGGTGGAGCGCACCCACTACATGGGCGCGTCCAAGCTGTTCGTCCTGGTCGACCGGCCGTTCTGGCGGGACGCCGATCCGGCGACCGGCCACGACGTGATGAGCATGACGCTCACCGACCGGATGCCGCGCGGCACTTACCTGTTCGACAACGGTCCCGACCGGCCCGGGGTGATGTGCCTGTCGTACACCTGGAACGACGACTCGCTGAAGGTCGCCACGCTCTCGGCCGAGGAGCGGCTGGAGACGCTGCTGACCAAGCTGGGCGCGATCTACCCGGACGTGGACATCCGGTCGCACATCATCGCCGGGCCGCTGACCGTCACCTGGGAGACCGAGCCCCGTTTCATGGGGGCCTTCAAGAACAACCTGCCCGGTCAGTACCGCTACCAGCGGCGGCTGTTCACCCAGTTCATGCAGGGCGGGGCCGACCCGGAGCAGCGCGGCTTCTTCCTGTGCGGGGACGACGTCTCCTGGACGGCGGGGTTCGCCGAGGGGGCGGTGACCACGGCGCTGAACGCGGTGTGGGGGGTGCTGCGCCATCTCGGCGGCACCACACATCCGGACAATCCGGGCCCCGGTGACCTCTTCGACACCTTCGCACCGCTGGAGCTCCCGTACGACTGACCGTCCGACTGACCGTCCCGGCCGCCGGCGGGGGGAGCCGCCGCCGCGTGCCACCGGCTCCCCCTGCCACGCCTCAGCCCCGGGCGATCTGCTCGAGCCGGCGCTTGTCCGGCTTGCCGTTGCGGTTGAGCGGGAAGTTCTCCAGCACCTCGACCCGGTTGGGCTGTTCGTAGACCGGGAGCACCTGGCACAACCGCTCCCGCCAGTGCCTGGCGTCCCGCAGCCGCTCGTCCTCCACGAAGAAGACCAGCTGGGTGTCGCCGGCCCGGCGCTCGTCGGGCAGCGGCACGATCCGCGTGGAGATCCCGGCGAGGGCGGCCTTCCGCTCGATCAGCTCCGGGTAAAGCGTGTAGCCGGAGCGGTGCACCGCGAACTTCCGTCCCAGGACGAACAGGTTGTCCTGTCCGTCGAGGTAGCCGAGGTCGCCGGTGGGCTGCCAGCCGGTGGGTATGGCGTCGATGGTGCCGTCCTCGGCGAGATGGCCCTCCAGCGCGTCCGGGGTGTCCACCTCGATCTCACCGGCCTGGCCGGCGGCGACCGGGTGGCCGTCCTCGTCGACGATGCGCAGCTTGATGCCCTCCATGACCCGGCCGCAGGAGACCGGGTTCTCCAGGGTGGCGAAGGCGATGTTGCCCAGTTCGGTGCTGCCGTAGCTGTCCAGCAGCGGCAGCCCGAACTCGGCCACGTAAGCCTCGGAGAGGGCGCCGTCCAGCGGTGCCGCGCCCGAGCAGAACATCCGGACCCCCGCCAGCCGCGCCCGCAGCGACGGCTTGCGGCCGACCAGGTTGAGCATGGTGCGGTAGCTCGACGGGGTGGCGTCGATCACCGTGGCGCCGGTCCGTCCGGCCATCTGCACGGCCCGGTCCAGGCGCTTGTACGGGGCGATCACCAGGGAACAGCGGGTGAGCCAGGCGATGAGCACCATGGACAGCCCGTACTGGTGGGCGAAGGGCAGCAGCGGCAGCAGCACGTCGTCCGGCCGGTGCCCCACCTGGGCGGCATTGCGTTCCAGATTGGTGAGGAACTTGCGGCCGGACTTGACGGCGCCCTTGGGCTCACCGGTGGAGCCGGAGGTCCACATGATCAGGCCGTCGGGGCGGTCGGCCCAGGCGTCGAAGGACAGTTCGCGGGTGGTCAGCGGGCGCCCGGCGGCCGGGGCGATCAGCTCGTAGAGGTCGACCGTGCGGATGTCGGAGTGGATCGGGGCGTCGTCGTCGACGAAGGCGATCGCGGCACCGGTGCGCCGGGCGATCCGCCGGGTCTCCTCCGGGTGCTCCTGCTGGTCGACCAGGACGATGGAGGCTCCCACGTGCATGAGCGCGAACAGCACGCTGACGTAGGCGGCGGAGTTGCCCGCCTTGAAGACGACGCGGTCGCCGTGGGCCACCCCGTGCTCGCGGATCACATCGGCGACGCGCAGCGCGTCCAGCTCGAAGTCGGCCAGGGTCTGTACCGAGTCGGGCCCGTAGATCTTCGCGGTCATCGAACGTACTCTTTCCTTTTCGCTGAGGAGTACGGGCGGCCCTGGGCCGGCCCCCTAGGCTCCCTTGTCTTCGGCGCCGGTCTCCCACTCGGCGTCGGCGGAGACGTGTGAGAGCAGCTGGTCGTGCACCAGGTTGACGACCTCTCTCCGGCTCGAGTCGAGGTAGCCGCGGGAACCGGGGAACACCTCGAGGTCGAATCGCCCGCTGGTACGCCGCCGCCAGGCCCGTACGCCGCGCAGCGGGGTCCTGGGGTCGCCCTCACCGGCGAGGGCGACGATCCGGCAGCCGAGCACCGGGGGCCCCAGGGACATGCCCCAGTGCGCGGTCCGGCCGGATACGAACAGGGTGAGCAGCACCGTCCCGGTCTCCCGTTCCAGGCGCTCGGCGACGCGGTAGGCGAGGTCGGCTCCGGCCCGGTGGCCGAAGAAGGCGAGCGGGCGGTCCATCCACTCCCCCAGCGCGCCGAAGATCCGGTCCGCCAGCTCCGGGGAGTCGGTCAACCGCTCGTCGTCGCCGTCCTCGGCGCCGATGTGCAGGGGGTACTGGATCGCCAGCACCTCCACCGTGGGCAGCAGAAGCTCGGACAGGGAGAGGTAGTACGCGGTGGAGTGGGCGGATTCCGGGAAACAGATCAGCCGGAAACTGCTTGGGGTTTCCGTTTGCAATATCCGAATAAGGCCCACATCATCGGGCTTGATCTGGCTCAAGGAGTACATCCCCGCGATTGCACTGAGGGGCCGGGCACGAGTGCACGGTGGGGCGCGTCGACCACGCTCGTCCGAGATGCTGACTCCGTGAGGCTATGAGCCCTTCTCCGGGGCCACAACCCCTAGTAACCGCTATTCGCGGTACGCGTTATATGCGGGTACCGCGCCATCCCCGACGTGGCACGGGCCACAGCAGGCGCCCCCTAAAGCCCCCTCACCCGTGTCACGACCCCCTAATCTGGCGGCAGTTGCGGTCCGGGAGTCAAGCTGTCGTGTTAAACATGGGGAAAGTAATCTTCTCCTCAAGCCAATTAAATCGGTGCGACGACAGCGATGAACACAACACGTCCTATTGATTTCGCCGTCGTTGTCGACGGCTTGATCAAGAAGTACCCCGGCCGGCCCGTTCCGGCTGTAGACCATCTCAGCTTCACCGTGAAGCACGGCGAGGTCTTCGGCTTCCTCGGGCCGAACGGAGCGGGCAAGACCACCACCATCGGCATTCTGACCACCCGGGTCGCCCCCAGCGGCGGACGCGCCTTCGTGCAGGGCGTCGACGTGGTGGCCCGGCCGGCGGTCGCCCGGCAGTCCTTCGCCGTCGTGCCGCAGCGCAACAACCTGGACCGGTCGCTGACCATACGCCAGAACCTCACCTTCCACGCCGGTTACCACGGTCTGTCCCGCTCGGAGCGGAACCGGCTGGCCGACGAGAGCCTGGAGTGGGTCGGCCTCTCCGACCACGCCAAGGCCCGCGCGGACCAGGTCTCCGGCGGCCAGGCGCAGCGAGTGATGATCGCGCGTGCGCTGATGCACCGCCCCCGGGTGCTGTTCCTGGACGAGCCGGCCACCGGCCTCGACCCGCAGTCGCAGATCTTCGTGCGCGACCGGGTGGCCGAGCTGAAGACCCGTGGCGTGACGGTGGTGATCACCACCCACGACATGGAGGAGGCGTCCAAGCTGTGTGACCGGATCGGCATCGTCGACCACGGCAAGCTGCTCGCGCTGGACACTCCGGAAGCGCTGACGAGCAGGATGAGCAACACCGCGCTGACCGTCACGGTCCGGCCGCCGTACAGCGGGATGAACGGCGTGGTCCAGATGGTGCAGGGCCTCGGGGTCGCCGAGCGGGTCGAGGTGCTCCAGGCCGAGGAGAACGACGTCCCCGGCGACCCGGCGCAGGGCGGCGGAGGCTACAACGACGGCACCTTCCGGATGAAGGTCTACAGCAACGCGCCGTCCTCGGTGCTCCTGCCCACCGTCATCAAGGCCCTGAGCGACACCGGCTGTGAGATCAAGGACCTGAATGTGAGCAAGGCCAGCCTGGAAGACGTGTTCGTCGACCTGACGGGGAAGGAGATGCGATGAGCTCCTCCGCACGACCCACGTCCTCGGCGGACGGGACCACCGGCGGCAAGACCCCGGAGGAGAAGCCCGCGGCCGGCGCACCGGCGTCCGGGTCCCAGGGCCGCGGCCAGGAGTCCGCCGCGGGCCGCCCCGTCGACCCCCGGACCGCCGGCGCCAGGCCGGCCGAGAACGCCGGGGCGACCGATCCGAGGGCCGGGGACCCGAAGACCGGAGACCCGCGGACCGGGGACCCGAAGGCCGGGGACCCGCGGACCGGGGACCCGCGGACGGCCGAGATCAAGGCCGCCGAGGACGACGGCTTCGAGGACACCCGGACCGTGCTCGTGCGGTCCAAGTCGTCCGCGCCGCGTCCCGCCCCCGAGCTCCAGAAGGCCACCCCGAACCCGCCGGTCAAGCACGAGACCGCACCGCACCAGCCGCGTCCGCACGAGGCCAGGCCGCACGAGCCCGGACCGCACGGGGCCGGACCGCACGGTGCCGGGCCGCACGGGGCCCGGAGCACCCGCTCCCCCGACGGCAGCATCGGGGACACCCTGACCCTGGTCATCAAGCCCATGCCGGCCCCGTCGGCGTCTCAGGCCGCACAGGACGCCAAGGCCGCGCTGAACGCCATCATCGCAGCGGCCGACGCCCGTTCGCCGCTCATGGAGCCCCAGCCGGAGCCCGAACTCGAGCTGGAGCTGCCCGACGAGAAGCGCCGCGGCGGACGCCACCGCCGCCGCGCCAACCGGTGGCGGACGTTCTTCTTCATCCTGTGGCGCGACATCTTCGTCACCGGCCGCGAGATGGGTCCCTTCCTGGGGCAGGTCATCGTGGAGCCGTTCTTCATGCTGTTCGTCTTCGGCAAGGTGCTCGGTGAGATCGGCTTCACCCAGCCCGGGTTCCAGCAGGTGCTGCTGCCCGGTGTGGTGGCGCTCAACAGCTTCCTGGTCGCCCTGCAGAACACCGCGCTGCCGCTGGCCATCGACTTCTCCTGGACCAAGGAGATCGAGGACCGATTGCTCTCGCCCATCCCGGTCGGCCTGGTGGCGGTGGAGAAGGCGGTCTTCGGCGCGATGCGCGGTCTGATCGGCTCCCTGGTCATGATCCCGATCGGTCTGGCGCTGCTGGACGACGTCTCCTGGCCGCTGGACAAGATGCCG
Source organism: Streptomyces hygroscopicus subsp. hygroscopicus (assembly GCF_001553455.1). Taxonomy (GTDB): domain Bacteria; phylum Actinomycetota; class Actinomycetes; order Streptomycetales; family Streptomycetaceae; genus Streptomyces; species Streptomyces hygroscopicus. The sequence continues at coordinate 6,744 of NZ_BBOX01000187.1, read as the reverse complement.
GTGACGCTGGGCATCCTCAGCCTCGGCGGACTCGTCGGCGGCTGCGTCGGCCTCACCCTGGGCACCCTGGCGCCCGCGCGGCACATCTCCATCGTCTTCGCCATGACGCTCACTCCGATCATGTTCACCGGGGCCACGCAGTTCCCGTGGCGGAGCCTGGAGACCGTCCGCTGGTTCCAGGTGCTGTGCACCTTCAACCCGCTGACCTACATCACCGAGGCGATGCGCGGACTGCTGCTGACCCCCGGGCCCAAGACGCCGGAGTCGATCCCGCTGTGGATCTGCTTCTCCGCCATCGGAGCGGCCATCGTGATCTTCGGGTTCATCGGCATCCGGGGCTTCAACCGCCGGGCGCAGGACTGAGCCACGGCAGGACCTGAGAGTAAGGCACCACACCATGACGGCATCCGAGCAGACGAAGACAGCCATCGTTTTCCCGGGCATGGGACCCTCCGGCTTCTCCGAGGTGGGCAGGTTCCTCACGCTCGACCCGTTCGCCCGGAAGCGGCTCGCCGAGGCCGACGATGCGCTGGGCTACTCGGTCTTCGACCGGCTCCGCACCAGCGAGGACGACTACTCCGAGGCCACCCAGGTCGCCTTCCTGGTGAACTCGATGGCCTCGGCGGACCGGGCCGAGCAGGAGCACGGTCTGGTCCCGGACCTGTGCGTGGGGCCCAGCTTCGGACAGAAGGCGGCGGCGGCCTACGTCCGTTCGCTGCCGTTCCCCGAGGTGGTGCGGCTCACCGCGGAGCTGGCCCGCTGTGAGCACGCGTACTTCACCGAGGAGTACCAGGACGCGGTCACCCACACCTTCGTCCGCACCCCGCAGGAGAAGCTGACGGAGATCCTCACCGAGCTCGGCGAGCGCGGTGAGTGGTACGACTACTCCGGCTACCTCGACGACGGCTTCTTCATGGTCTCGCTGCGCGAGACGGAGCTGGAGTGGTTCAAGAAGGCGATCAGCCAGGCCGGCGGCTACTCCATGTACACCATGGTCCCGGCGGTGCACGCGCCCGCCTTCGCGGAGCTGCGGCGCCGGGCCGCCGAGGAGATCCTGCCGAAGTACGAGATCCGCGACCCGAAGCTGCCCGTGGTCACCGACCAGGACGGCACCATCGTGACCTCGGCCGACGAGCTGCGCACGATGCTGCTGGACACCTTCGACCTGCCGATCCACTGGCCCAAGGTGGTGGACACGCTCAAGGGCGCCGGGGTGTCGAAGATGTACATCACCGGCCCGGACAACCTCTTCCACCGGCTGGACCGCACCAAGTCCAACTTCGAGGTGGTGACGGTGGGCCCGGGCAAACGCCCGCGCCCCGCGCGCAAGCGCTGACGACGGACCCATACGCACCGCGCGGCCCGGCCCCGTCTTCGGGGCCGGGCCGCGCGGTGCGTATGGGTCCGGGGGTGCCGGACCCATCTTCTCGCCTGTGGTGGTAGGCCGCACGTCAGCACGCGTCCGAGTCGGGCGCCGGGGTCCTCTCGCGGCGTGCGGGTCGCCGGCGGACTTGGGCGTCAGAAGTGTGCGGTGCGGTGATGACGCTGTGGTCTGGAAGGGTGCGTGCGGCAAGGGTGACACCGCTGGCGACCCGGCAGTCGCGGCCGAGTGCGAGGCCGGGGCCGAGGCTAATGTTGTTGCCGGTCTGGACCCGGTCACCGATCAGAGCGCCGAATTGCGGTGTGCCGCAACGGTAGAGGCCGTCGGGGGTACGCAGGATGATCTCCCGTTCGGGGTTGCTCATGTGGGGACTCCACATGCTGATGGCCGCGACGGTCAGGTTGGCGGACAGGTGGGCCTCGGCGCCGACAAGGGTGCGGTTGATCCCGATGCGGTGGCCAAGGATGGCCCGTTCTCCGAGGAACGAGCGGGTGACCTCACAGTTGAAGCCGATCGAGACGTCGGAGCACAGCACAGAGCCGGCGCGGACGGTGGAGAACTCCCACACGCGTACGCGCGGGCCGATGATCACGTCGTCGCCGATGATCGCGGTCGGGTGGATCTGCGCGGTGGGGTGGATACGGTGCGGGAGCCGGGCGAGGGCCCGGCGGTGCCAGTCCTCCCAGAGGGAGAGGAAGTCGGCGAGCTCGGTCTTCTCCATCTGGTTGTACGGGGTGGCGTCCAGCATTCCACTGGTGGGGACGGTGAGGTAGTCGCCGAGGCGGATAATGGGCATCGGTGCCTTTCCCATGTGTGGTCGGTGGCAGGCCCCGGGACAGCTAACATCACCGGGACCGGAACCGTGGAACGGAGAGTTCATCCGTGCGTCACCCGCGCGTAGGCGTCGCCATCTTGACCATGGGCACGCGGCCCGCCGAACTGACCGACCTCCTTGCATCGGTCGCTGGACAGGACACGCCTGCGGCGCGGGTTGTGGTGGTTGGCAACGGCTCGCCGCTGCCGGCACTGCCGGACTGGGTGACCGGTGTCGAACTGCCGGAGAACCTGGGGATCTCGGGCGGCCGGAACGCCGCCCTGGCCCGGCTGCGGGAGTTCGGGGATGTCGATGTGGTGGTGGACCTGGACGATGACGGTCTGCTGATCAGCCCGGACGTCTTCACCCGGCTTGCGGAGCTGTACGCGGCGGACGAGCGGCTGGGTGTCGTCAGTTTCCGCATCGCCGACGAACGGGGCCGCACCCAGCGCCGTCACGTTCCGCGCCTGCGCGCGGCCGATCCGATGCGGGGCGGGCTGGTGACGACGTTCCTCGGCGGCGGGCACGGGCTGTCCATGCGGATGCTGGACCAGGTCGGTGGCTGGCCCGAGCCGTTCTTCTACGCGCACGAGGAGACCGACCTGGCCTGGCGGGCGCTGGACGCGGGCTGGAAGGTGCTCTACGAGCCGGAGCTGGTGCTCCAGCATCCGTGGACGTCACCGACCCGGCACGCGATCTTCTACCGGATGGTCGCCCGCAACCGGGTCTGGCTCGCCAAGCGACACCTTCCCGCCCTCCTCGTCCCCGTCTACCTGGGCATCTGGACCGCTATGACCGTGGCCCGCACCCGATCGGCGGCGGGGCTTCGGGCCTGGTTCGGCGGGTTCGCCGAGGGCCTGCGCACCCCGTGCCCGCCCCGTCAGCCGATGCGGTGGGCCACAGTGTGGCGGATGACCCGACTGGGCCGGCCACCGGTCATCTGATCAGGCAGTCGCGGCCTCGGACTGGGCCCGCAGCCACGCGGGGATCGCCTCGGGGGTCTTGGCCAGCCAGTCCGCATAGCGGGCCACCCCCTCCTCGACGGTGATCGTCGGTCGCCAGCCGAGGACCGCTTCCATACGGTGGGTGGCCGCGTAGCCGCCGAGCGGGTCACCGGGCGGCATCGGCGTCTCCACGAACCGGGTTTCCGGGTACCGTTCGGCGACCAGCTCGGCCACCTTGCGGATGCTTGTGGGAGCACCGGTACCGATGTTGATCGTCTCGTTGTGGGCGCGCGGGGCGACCAGGGCCCGCACGGTGGCGGTGGCGATGTCGTCGACGTGGACCAGATCCCGGATCTGGTGGCCGCCGCCGTTGAGGTGAAGAGGCAGTCCCAGGGCAGCGCGGGTAGCAAACCAGGCGACCACCCACGAATGGCTGTTCGCCTTGATGACCTGCGGCTCTCCATAAACGGAGAAGTACCGTACAACCGTGTACGAGGTGCCCACGGCGCCCAGCGTGAGAACGGTCTGCGTCTCGCCCCACGCCTTGGTGTTCGCGTAGACCGACATCGGCCGCAGTCGCGTGTGCTCGTGGAACTGCTCAGGCACGCGGCCGTAGACGGCTTCCAGCAGCTTCCGCACGGTCCGGTACTCCTCGCACGGGCGTGCCCGGTCCTCCGGGTTACCGTTGCCGTAGACGCTGGCCGAGGAGGCGAAGACCAGTCGGCGGATCCGCTCGCAGGCAGCCACCGCATCGAGCAGGACCTGGGTGCCGGTGATGTTGGTGTGGATCGCCGCCAATGGTTTGCGGGTGCAGGCGGCGACGTCGGCGAGGGCGGCGGCGTGGATCACGTAGTCGGACTCGGCCACCGCCCTCTTGGCCAGGCCCGGGTTCCGGACGTCGCCGACGATGACGTCCGGGTCGGCGGGGTCGACACCGAACAGGTCGCGGTAAGTGTGCCGGGGGTAGGCGTCCAGCATGCACAGGGAGATCGGCCGGGCCCCCGCCCGGCGCAGGCAGGCGGCGATCCGGCTACCGATCAGCCCGGCCCCGCCAGTGACCAGCACGGTCCGGCCGACGAGCTCCTTCAACTGGGTGTCGTGCACAGTGCCTCCATGTCGTGGTGCGGTGTGCGGTGTCACTGGCCCGACCGGCGGGCCTGTTCGCGCTCGGCGATGAGCTGCTCGAACTGGACGGCGTACAACTCCACCTGGTTGGGGGTCAGGACCAGCACCGACTGAGCGGTCCGACCGTCGGTGTGATGGACCTCGATGCCCAGAGCGGCCTGCTGGGCGCGATGGTCGTACGTAGCGTCCCGCTTCAGCGGCGTCGCGTGGGTGACCGACGCCCATACGCCCTGGGCAGCCGGATTCTCCTGCATCTCGCTCCCCCCTTGAGGGATCGGCTGCGGCCCGCTCTGGTACGTGCCGCCCGTGTTCACGAGGACACCGCAGCCCGCCCGGTAAGGGGAGGTGCAGCCCCGCGGCGTGCACACGATTTGCACCTGGCGTAAACGAATTGCAACTGTTCGTGATAAAGAGCGGTTTGGCGAGACAATGAGCCCCCGGCAGGAGGTGGGTCATGGACAGCATCCATCCGATCTGGCGCTCAACGGCCATGCGCGCCGCCCTTGCCCGCCGCGACGCCGGCGCGATCGTCCGGTTAGCCCGCCGCGCGGCCGACATAACCCTCGCCGACCTCGGCAAGCAAGTCGGTTACACCGCCGCCTCCCTGTCCCGGATGGAACGCGGCAAGCAGCCCATGCGCGACGTGCTGCTGCTCCAGAGCCTCGCTGCCTGCCTCGACATCCCCCCGCACCTGCTCGGCCTCGCGCCGCAACGCCGGCGAACTGCCTCAGACCGACCCGACGCCACTAGGGTGGGCACGCATACCCTGTTCGGCGAAGAGGGAGACGACCCGGTGCGACGCCGAGAACTCCTGGCAACCCTGACCGGAGCCACCACCAGCGCGGTCCTCGGCCCTCCAGCCGCCGCCCACGCTCCAGCACAACCGAACCTGTCCGGCCTGGAAGACCTCCTGCTCCACCGGCAGCACGGCCAAGCCCTCGCCCCGGACCCCACCCCGTCCACCGTCGCCGCAGCCGTGAACGCCTCCCGACAGGACTTCGGCGCCTGCCGATACGACACCCTCGCTCGCGCACTTCCGGCCCGGATCGCCCTCGCCCAGGCGCTCGGCGACCACGGGAGCCCGGAGCAGGCGGCAACCGCGGTCGCCGAGCTCTACACCACCGCGACCCGCCTGTGCATCAAGCTCGGCGAAGACGGCCTGGCCGCCGTCACCGCCGACCGGGCCCTCACCGCGGCACTCGGCGGCGCGGACGCCCTCACCGTGGCCGAAGCCCACCGCATGGTGTCCTCCGCCTGGCGCCGCCAGGGACACTACGCCCGCGCCACCGATGTCGCCGTCACCGCCGCCCAGCAGCTGACCGCCGACCGCACCACCGACGTAATCGAACGGCTCTCCGTCCAGGGCAACCTGTACGCCACCGCCGCCTACACCGCGGCAAAACAAGGCGACCGGCACACCGCCTACGCCCTCATCGCCGAGGCAGAAGCCACCGCCGGGCAACTCGGACAGGACGCCCTGCTCCGCGGCACCGTCTTCGGCCCCAGCCAGGTACTCCTCCACCAGGTCTCGATCAGCCACCTGCTCGGCGACGCAGGCCAAGCCATCGAACACGCCCGCCGCATCGATCCCGCCGCCCTGCCCACCACCGAACGCCAAGCCCGATACTGGATCGACGTCGCCCGCGCCTTCGACCAATGGGGCAGGCCTGACCGCTGCTACCGGGCCCTCCTCGCCGCCGAGCAAGCAGCGCTCCAGGAGGTCCGTCGCAGCTCGGTCCGGACCATGGCAGCCAACCTGATGCGGCACGACCGCACCCTTCCCGGCGTACGAGCGTTCGCGCACCGCGTCGGCGCCCTCACATGACCTGCTGCCGCCGCCGGAGCAACCAGTCGGGCTGAGGCGACTCGCAGCGAAGCAATGTGCCTCATATGCCTGATGGCGTCGAGCTGGAACATGAGGATGGCCGAGGGAGTCGTCGACCGTCATCGGTGCCCGCACGCTGGTCAGGAGAACCCGGTTCGCCACGAGTTGCGCCCGAGCACCGCCGTCTGCTGCTTCAACTGTTCCCGCGCAGTGCAGGCGCCACCGGCCCCGTCGCCTCGTAGGTGGTGCAGGCGGGGTCAGCACCACTACCAAGCGGGGGTTACCCCCATTACCTGCCGTGCCTCCACTGCGTAGCGTGATCGTCGTTCCCAGTTCTGTTCGATTCGATGGAGGAATAGCGACAATGAGGTACAGGCTTCGCCGGCGAGGTGGTCAGCAAGGGAAGCGCCTCGTGACCCTGTCGACGGTCACCGCGGCGATTGTTTCGGGGATGATGGTGTCGGGAAGTGGGCCGGCCGTCGCGCACGCAGTGGTGGAGCCATCCGTTCGCAGTGCCACCGCGTCACTGCGAAGTGACCTCGAGAAATATCTGGACGCTCAGGGCACTAAGGATCATTTCTCAGCGGTCTCCCTTCGGGTGACCTATGCCGATCAGCGACCTGATATCTCGGTCGATGCGGGGACGTCCCGCTAC
>NZ_BBOX01000186.1 GCF_001553455.1 Streptomyces hygroscopicus subsp. hygroscopicus | reverse complement strand
CCCTCCACGCGCTTCACGCTGGAGCGCCTGATGTCCTATGTGGAGGGCCTGCCACTGGGTCCCGCGAAGTACGAGTACTCGAATACGAACTACCTCCTCGCGCAGATGATCGTCGAACGAGCGTCGCACGATACTTACCATGAGCGGCTCGCCGAGCGCATCATCGAACCTCTCGGAATGAACGACACCTGCCTCCCCCCGGACTGCCCTCCGGACGCGGCCTCGCGCATGCCGACGCCGTACTCCACCCATTCCGTCCTGCCGAAGCATCTCAACAAGTCACTTCCTCGGCTCGACCTGTCCTGGGCGCAGGGGGCGGGTGGCCTGGTGAGTTCACTGAAAGACATGACGGCTTGGGACAGGGCGCTGTACAGCGGTCGACTGCTGCCCTCAGCGCAGCAGCACGAGCTGGAATCCCTGGTCTCGACGAAGACGAGTAAGCCCATCAAGAGCGTCACGGCCGACGATCCCATGGGTTTCGGGCTCGGTGTCGTGAAGTTCGTCCATCCTGCGGCCGGGACGGTCTGGGCCTATGAGGGGGCCACTTATGGAAACCGGGTGCTGCACATGTACTTCCCGAAGACTGGCATGATCATCGCCATTGCTGTCAACAGCGCCGTTGGCGAAGGGGACACGCTGACCGACTTCGCCGGTACCGTCTACAAGACTCTTTCGGCGCAGAAGGCACAGGCTCTCCCACGGCACCAGTAGCCCCGGAGCCAGCTGCGTGACTTCCAGGTAGCTGCACTGCGAGGTCTGAGCTCCCCCTTCCTGAGTCTAGATCCGCGAATTACGCAGCGACTGCCACACAGCCCCGGCCAACGCCCGCGTCGGCCGGGGAACCGACAGCCGCTCGTGTTCCCGGTACAGGCCGCGACTGTCGTCGGCCTGGCAGCGGCGAGATCCCTGGCCCGTCATACGCCGCCCGCGTCGACAGATCGTCGGCTGTGCCCAGATGTGACTCGGCCAGATGCTCATCGCCGAGGGCCGCATGCACCCGGCCGGTCTGCGAAGCGACCAGAGCCTTCGCCGCAGGTCGGTCAGCCTTCGCAGCGGCCACTTCGAGGAGGCCGAGGGCATCACGCGGGCGACCAAGGTAGATCATCTGGTGCGACATACGAGTGACGATCTCCACCCCTCGGTCGCGCTGCCCAGCCTCGCCAGCCGCGTAGATGCCGTAGCTCCAGTAGCGCTGTGCCGTCGCCTACCTCCCGCAGTCGTGGCTTACCCATCCGGCGAGCGCGGCCAGGTCGGCAGTCGCAGCGAAGACCCGCGCCCGAGCGAAGGTCCGCGCCCGCAGGCTGGCCGGGACGCCGTCTCGACTGCACGTCTACGACGGCGGCCAGCACTTGCGCCGCCCTCAGATGCCCGGCCTCCTCCTGCCGAGGCCCTGACTGGGCCGTGCGCTCCACGAGATCCGCCTCCGCCTGCACAGGCTGCGCGGCAGCGTGCCGACATGACGACGGCCCCTCGAATCCACCACCAATGAGGGACGTTCAGCCGTACCGGCGGAGCCGACCGCGGGTACCGTCCAAGTGCGAGCTTGAGAAGGAGGAGACCTGTATGCCCGACCACACCAACACCCCACACGTGCCCACCACATTCGGCCAACGCGTGAGGAAGCGCCGCGAACGCAACGGACAGACACGCCCCGTCGTCGGCGGCCTTATCGGGCGCAGCGCGGAATGGGTCAAGGCCATCGAGACCGGGCGCCTCGGCGTCCCACGCCTCCCGCTACTGCTCCGCCTCGCCGATGTCCTCGGCGTGGAAGACCTCGCAGAGCTGACCGGCGACGAGCGCCTGACCACCTCCAGCTACACCAAGGCCGCGCACAACGCCCTACCCGCCGTCAAGGCAGCGCTCACGAACTACCACTTCAACGACCACGATGAGCAACCCGAGTCAGTCGGCGTCCTTCTGTCGAACGTGCGCCAGGCGTGGCAGTTGTGGCACGGCATCGGCGAGCACAGGACGCGCATCGCCGTCGTGCTGCCGGACCTCCTCGCTGATCTCCAGCACGCTGCACGCGTCTACGAGGGCACGGACCGGCGGCGTGTGCTCGTCGCTCTCGCCGAGACCTACCACCTCGTACAGCTGTACCTGTCCTTCCAGCCCGTGCCCGAGCTGGTGATGCTCACCGGTGATCGTGCGATGTCCGCAGCACAGGACGCGGACAGTCCGAAAGCTATCGCCTGCGCGGCTTGGTACATGAACCATGTGTTCCGGGACGCGGGAGAGCGGCATGATGCACGCGTTGATCTGGCGATGAAGGCGTCCGATCTGCTGCGCCCCGACGACGATCGGGAAGACCTCGCGCGGTGGGGGCTGCTCCAGCTGGCGGCGGCCCTGTCCTACGCGAAAGTCGGTAGGCGTGGCGACGCGGAGCGCTTCTGGGACCGGGCCGACAAGGCGGCCAAGAAGCTCGGCAAGGGCTATGCCCACCCGTACCTGATCTTCGGGCAAGGCATGGTCGACGCCTACGCGATCACCATGGAGGCGGACCTTGTGAGCGGGCGCGGGGCAGTCGAGGCGGCCGGGCGAGTGGACGTGTCGCCGATGGAGTCGGCTACGCGCCGCAGTTTCCACCTGATCGAGTCGGCGCGGGCGTACAGCCTGGAGCGGGAGCCGGTCGCGGTGGTGCATCTGCTGGGTAAGGCGTGCGAGGAGTCGGTTGAGACTGCGCGCTACAACCTCTTCACCCGATCGACCATCGCGGACCTGGCCGAGTCCGGTCCGGCTACGGTCCGGCGCGATGCCGAGCGCCTGCGCAGGGCGATGGGGCTGCCGCTGGCCGCGTGAAGGGGTACGAACCGTACCCCTCGGCGAGCGGGTACCGGGTGTACCTCTGTGCCCCACGCCACCCCCTTACGGTCAGTCATCACTTGCTCACCGATGACGCCGGGGGACCCCGTGCAGACCCAACCCAGAACACCCGCGCTGTGGATACCGCCGCCCGCCGTGGACATCGAGGCGTTACCCGTCGGCAGATGGTGGGACGCCGTCAGGGCAGCGCCCATGGTCGGCGAACGCGCCCTGAAAACGCTCGGCGACCAGACCGGCGCCGTGATCCAGGACATGTACGGCACCCTGTACTGGCTCATCGCCGTGGGCTCCGCGACAAGCTGGCACCTGCGGCAGGTCCGCGTCCTCACAGAACTCGCCGACGAAAGCACCTACCTCGGCGTACCCCCTGTCTCCTGGACGACGGGCCCCAAGTCGCACTGGCGCGTACCCCTCGGCCCCAACCGCTACCTGACCCACCCCTGGCGCCTGCGGGAAGCCCTGGCCGAGGCCGACCGCGCCGAATACGGGCCCATGCCCGAAGGCCGCCAGCTCTGCTACCACTGCCAACTGCCCACCGACGAACCCATCCCGGTCGACGCAGAGGCCCGCGGCAACGGCGTCGGCAAGACCATCTACGCCTGCCCCACCCACGCACCCCTCTACCCCACAGGCCAGCAGCCCCGGACCCTCACCAGCGCGCCCGCAGCCGCGCACGAGGGACGCCGATGAAGAGGGACCAGTCGGCCATCACGGCACCGGGCCCGGCCGGAATCGACCCGGCCGCCCTCACCCGCGAGCAACTCCACGGCTGGCGCTGCGCCCTGTGCGGCACGCTGCTCACCGGAGACCGCCCCCTCGGCACCGTCACCCTCAGCCAGGGACCCACCCTCACCACCTACCCCCTATGGGCCTGCGACCCCAACTGCACCACAGAGAACGCATGGCGCGCCGCCCTCACCCACGCCGCAGGCTGCGAAGCATGCAGAACGGGCGAGTGCGCGACCGGCCAACGCCTCCTGAACGCCTACTCGACGGCCATCCGGCAGGAACACGCGCAAGGCACCGGATGAGACACCACCGACAAACCCCCGCCGAGCGAGCCGCGCCGCTCGCCTCCCGCGCCACCCCGGATGAGCCGGGGATCCCCAGCGCAATCCCGCTGCTGACCCTCGCGGTCCACCTCTGCGTGGCCGGGG
>NZ_BBOX01000185.1 GCF_001553455.1 Streptomyces hygroscopicus subsp. hygroscopicus | reverse complement strand
ACCGACACCCTGCCGGTCGACACAGCCAGGCACGGCCACCGGCCGCAGGGCAGGAACTCCGCCCCGGCCGCCCGCAATCAGTGAGGACGGACCGGCCGGGGCGGAGCGCCCACAGCGCCACCCGAGCGCGCCATAGGCTGAGCCCAGACCGCGAGAGAGGACCACAATGCGACCGCAGCGATTCCAGGACTGGGCCGTCGACGCGCTCCGCCAGGGCACAGAGGTGGCGGAGGTCGAGCCGTGGCAGGACGGCCGCCACCGGCCCTACGGCTTGAAGACCCGATTTCGCACGGGCGCCGAGATCTGGATGGGCATCACTGCCGTAGCGCCCCCCGGCGAGGACTACAGCCAGCCGGAGCAGCCTGTCGAGGGAGAGCCCCCGGCCGCGGTGCCGGTCCCTGAACTGGTGAGCGCCAACGGCAAGGTGAGCGTCACTCAGGCGGAGCGGCACCTGGCTGCCCTACTGAACAACGCGGGGAGCGCGGAGGTGGCCGGCGCGTATGGCTACTCGGACCGCGCGGACCCCGCCCTGAATCCGGGCGTGGGCGTGGACTTCCACAGCGGCGGCAAAATTCACTGTGTGTTCGTTCACGCTCTGCGTCCTGGGCAGAATCCAGGAACTCAGTACGACCTACCTGCGGAGGTCTGATCATGAACGGTGAGCGGTTCGATCCTGCGTTACTCAAGGGGAACTGCCCGGTCTGCGGCGTGAGCACCAGCGCCCAGACGGGTGATCCCACCCCCATGCACCAGACGAATGGCGATCAGTCTCAGGGCACGTGTTCGGGCAGCGGGTCGCCGTCGCAGTAGTGCCTCTTTCATCCCGCCCGTGTGCTGCCCCGGTGGCACACGGGCACGGCCTTCGTCGCCTCGGCTGTCGGTGGGACGCCGTACCGTCAAGGAGTCCTATCCTTAGCCGGGCTGCGCGACTCGGACGCGAGCGAGGGGCCGAATCCCACAGACGGGGACCGGGGCCGGAGGCGCTTCGACTGCACGTCTCCGACGGCGGCCAGCACGTGCGCCACCCTCAGATGCCCGGCCTCCTCCTGCCGAGGCCCTGACTGGGCCGTGCGCTCCACGAGATCCGCCTCCGCCCGCACAGGCTGAGCAGCAGTGTGCCGACACGACGACGGCCCCCGGTTAGGGGGCCGATCGCTTCGGTGGCTGGTTGTCGGCTGGGTCAGGTGGCGGGGAACTCCCCGCGCCTGACGGCGGAGACGAACGACGACCAGGCGGTCGGCTCGAACAGGAGCGCCGGGCCGTGCGGGTCCTTGCTGTCACGGACGGGGACCACGCCGCGCGAGGCGACGAGGTTGGCGGCGACCTCTACGCACTGGCCGCCGTTGTCGCTGTACGAGGACTTGAACCAACGCGGGGACTCGGTCGTCACGGGGTGCCCTTTCGCAACTGGTTGACCATGGTCACAGATTCCGCCTGCGAGCAGGCTTCGGCCTGTAGTTGATGGTAGGCCGTCAACACGGGCAGAACGAATTTGCCGTCCCGTTCGAGGTGGCCCCGCTGGGCGGATTCGGCGTACGACATCAGCGAGCGGTCCGCCATCGTGAGGATGGTGACCGGCAGATTGAACGGGCGGCGAGCCCCCATGGTGAACGGGGCGACCTGGAGCACGGTGTTCGGCAGCTCGGCGAACTCGGTCAGCCGTGCCAACTGTGCATCCATGACGGCCGGTTCGCCGATGGGACGGCGGAGACAGCTTTCGTCCAGCACCACGAAGACCAGCGGCGGGCGCGTCCGGACGAGCGCGGCTTGCCGCTCCGCGACGAGTGCCACCCGCTCCCACGCCTGCTCGGCGGTGATCGCCCCTCGTTTGACGGCGCTCTCCGCCAGGGCCGTCGCGTACTCCGGTGTCTGGAGCAGCCCGGGCATGACGCCCACTTCGTACAGCCGGATCTCCGCTGCCCGGCCCTCGTGCCCCACGTACTCGGGGAAGCCCTCCAGCAAGCTGCCGTGGCGGATCTCGCGCCACTGGCGCTCGAACGAGTCCGCCGTCCCCTCGGTCCCGAAGGCGCGGTCCGTACTGCGCACGAACCGAAGAGTCGGAGGCTTACGAGCAGTTTCGATGGCCGAAATATGCACACTGGAATATTCCGTCCGCTCCGCCAGGTCTTCCTGTGTCCAGCCACGGCCTTCACGCAAGCTGCGCAGGCGTGCCCCGAAGGCAGCCAGCGGACTGCTGTCCGGGTGCAACTCCTTGCGGTTCACCTGGCCTTCACCATCCTTCTGTCCCCGCCTGACGAGTTGAATGATCCCCCGCCGAGGGTCACGCTGAACCTCCTTGGTAGTCACCGCACTACAGAGAGGAACGACCGGTGGCCAGTGAGGCCACGAACCCACCAGGGCATGCCAGAGCTTGAGCCCGTGACCCACGCCGACTGCCGGACCCATGCCGTCTGAACCTGCCGCCCCGTCACCTCATCAGGACGACGGACCACATCGACTCGGTCGCGGCCGACTGCCCCACAGACGTCGACCGAGCGTGACCCCACGGAACCAGGCCACGCACAAGACCCCCGCGACCGTCCGACCGGCCCGGGGGCATGACCCTCAACCGCTGGGAGGTTGATGAGTATGGCCCACGCTATCGCGTGGATCTTCGAAGCGCTGCTGCGGCTGCTGTCGCCGTCGTCCGGCCGTCACCGTGGCGCCCGTGCTGCCGATGCCGCCAATGCTGCCGACGCCCGCCCCGTCGTGCGACACCGGGAGGCACCGACGCTGCGCCCGGTGCCGGTGTCCGACGCGCCCGCCGGGGCCACGTCGGCGGCGCACGGGAACACCCCCACCCTTCAGTTCGGGGCGGTCTCCGGTCCGTCGGACGGCCACGGGCCGGGCATGGTCCGGCCCTGCCCCGTCGCACACGACCAGCGGCACAAGAGCCGTCCACGGGTGGAGTTGCTGTGCGCGCCGCACGGGATGGTGGTGATCCGGTGACCGCCGATGGCCAGACCACGCCCGTCGTCTCTCCCGGGTGCGCTCTGTGCGCCGCCCCCGGCGACTTCGGGCTCCACGATCCCACCAAGCCACGTTCGGGTCTGTGTCCCGCGTGCGTCGTGGCCGGAAAGCCCACCCGCGACGGCCTTGAACAGGCCGTCGTGATCGTCGCCGGACAGACCCTCACGGGAGCCGAAACCCTCGACCTGTCCGACGCCACGCCCGAAGAACTGGCCTACCACCTCGGCGCGGTGAAGCGGAGCCTGCGCAGCCTGCTGCAACTCCTCGCCCCGGTACCGGGAGAGGAGGGCCGCTGATGGCCGACAACCAGCCTGACCGGGACGAACGGCCGAAGATGACGATGCGCGTCTACACCATGACGCATAACGGCACCGTCACCGCCCGGCGCGCGATCGTGACCGTTCTCGAAGGGAAGAAGAGCGACGCCTACTCACTGGGGCAAGCGTGGCCACCGTGCCAGTGCCCCCGCCATCGCGACCACAACAACCCCGACCGATTCAAACTCCTCTGAACACGACGACGGCCTGTACGACCCCTGCGGGGTGGCGCGGGCCGTTGTCGTGTTCAAGCCCCAGCTGGCTGCGCCCGTACACAGAGGTGGCTGATCTGCACCCTTGCGGGTGACGCGGGCCCTGGTCGACGCTGCCGCCGGGCCGCTGAGTTCCCTGTGGCCGGACGAGGTGCGAGGGGGCTCAGCCGATGGGCGTGCGGGGCACGTTGCACAAGCTGCGGATCGCGATGTGGGTGCTGATCGTGGTCGCGTGCCGGTGCACCTGGGGTGGCTGGTGCAAGTCGGCTACCGGGCTGGGCAGCGGCTGCCAGAGGGGGACACCGTGCGTTGGGCGCCGGTCGTGCTGCTACCGCCCAGCGCCGTGCTGTTTCTACGTCGCGGCCGGCTGGACCTAGCTAGTGGGTGAGCGTGGTGGCGCGCTCCGAATCCCCGCTGCGGAAGCAGCGGACCCTCGCGGCACTGGCATCACCGCGGTGACGTCGGTTTTCTGCGTTCGTAGCGTCGGTGGACGATTCGTCGGTGTCGGTCGGCCTGCTGAGCACAGTGGTCACCGCCTGGGCATGGTCGGGCTGTTCCTCATCCCGGCAGCCAGCTCACGCCATCTGCCGGACGCCCTCCGTCAACGCACCTCCGAGCGGTGTGTCAGCATGGACTCAGCCGGGCCGAGGCGGGCCTGATGACTCGATCCGGTGCCCGCCGAGCATGCTGCGCGTGCCGCGGCCCGACTCGCTTGATCGGCAGAGCAAGATCTATAGGCCCGCTCCTGATGCGTGATCTCCGACGGCACGTCCAGCAGCTCCGGGCGTATGCCAGGAAGTCACCCGGACCGCAAGGCCGCCGAACTGCAGCCCTCACGCTGATCTGCAACTGAAGCGTCAGTCGTCTTCGGCAGAGCGATTCCGATTCTTCAGCCACACAATGCCGCCTAAAACTGCGGCGGCGAGCAGAACAAGTACCACAGTGAGGGCGATTTTTGAGCCACTGCCCATGGTGCCGTACATGAATTTCTCCTTGAAGAAAATTCGCGGGATCGTTCGATGGTTCGGTGAATGGGATACTTGATGTGCTTAACTCTCGGCTGCGCTGTCTTCCTTCCTTCGAACGCTGAGAAGGTCTCCGGGCTGGCATCCCAGTACATCGCAGATATGGGTCAGGGTGCTGAATCGGATGGCTTTGGCTCGGCCGTTCTTCAGCACCGACAGGTTGACGTTCGTGACGCCTACTTTGTCCGCGAGGGAAGCCAACGTCATACCGCGCTCTTGCAGAAGCCGGTCCAGGTGGACGACAACCGCGTGCCCCTCGCCTTCCTCGGCCGTCATACGAGCCCCTCAAGGTCGTCTCGCATTTTCGATCCGACGCGAGTGATACGGGCGAACGCCAACAGGCCGAGCCCTGTCAAGATGGCCAGATAAGGCGGGTTCCAGGCTTGAATCCATGCGCCGGCACTGAGGTCCGCGCTGCGCGAGAGGGTGCCCAGTAGTGCGGTTTGAGCAAAGGCGACGACGGTCTGCGTCATCACACTTCCCGCCACAAGCCACCACCCCAGGAGACGCAGCCTGGAAGCTGCCTCAGGAGTGTGGACTCCGGTGCGAGCAGCACCGCCCAGGAGCCGGTTGAGGAGAAACAGTCCACCAATCCATGCGACCAGCGAGGCCAGGGAGCCGAGGTGGGCGAGGATGCTCTGCCCGGTAGTGGCTTCCTGTGCGCAGTAGCGCGGAACAGAGTCGACGCTGACACCGGGTTCGGGAACGAAGGCCCTCGGCGAGGACGAGCTGTTGGCCGTCCAGTCGGTGACGCATACGCTGCCACCTCCCCACTCCCCGCGGACGATGGCGAGTAGGAACCAGGCGAGCAGCAGCCCCATGATCAGGCGCAGGGCCACCGATGCCACCGTCGCGATGGGCTCAAGGAGCTTTGGGTCCTGTTCCACTGCATCTCCCGTATCGTTTTTCGATGTTATCGAGAAACGATACACAGGGTACCTAGTCGATGGAACCCCTTCGATGCCAGCGGGGCGCTGAGGGTGCTGTGATGCACCCTCAGCACCCCGAGAGCGAGGAGCTATGTGATTACTACTTCAGGTAGCCGCCCACGAAGCCGCGGTAGTCACCCCAGACCCGCTCGCGAGCCGTCCAAGAACCGATCCCGCCCGTCCACGTGGCCTTCCAGATGGTTTCGGACTGGGCGTTGTCGGCCGGGGGGGAGGAGATCCACTCCTTGACGGGGCTGTTCGAGAACGAGGCTGCCGGTATGTAGTTGTAGTGCGTCGCGCTACCCGGGTACACCTTGGTGGTGTCTTTCCCCTTGACCTGGTAGTTCGTGCGTACACTGACCTTGGTGACCTTGATGCCGAAGATGGTGTCGTAAACCGTGTATGACGCCCACATGTCCCTGTAGGAGGCAGTTTCGGGCTGCTCGCCAGTCTCGCCCACGCGCTCGATCACGACATCCCCGTCGGCGAGTGTGCTCCGTGCGGTGGTCTCCTCGGGCGCCTTGTCAGCCTCCTCGACTAAGGCCTGGGTGGGGGCCGGGTCGTTGATCAGCTCAAGGAAGCGATTCTGCTTCTCGGCCGGGAGTTCCTTGAACTGGTTCGCCACTTCCTGGGCCCTGGTGTCCCCAACGGCCGCCTTCTCGGTCAGGTAGGCGACGTAGGCGGCCGGCGAGGACGCCTCAGGTGCGGGGATCGACTCGGCGGCGGCCGTGCCGGGCGCGGCAGCCAGGGTCACGCCCAACAGCGTCAGGCCCAGAGAAGCGACGACACCTCTTCGAGTTGCGGAACGCATGACTGTAAGTCTCCCTTTTCGTTGGTCTGATTTCGGCGTGCGAAATGGAGCAGCCGGAAAGGGTGTTTGAATGCTGCTGCTGACATGCGTTCAGCAACCCCCACCCCCCTGTTTCGCAGGTCCGCTTTTGTTCCCCTCGCGAGCCCTGCGCCACAAACAATGCACGAGACGCCTACACGGCGTCAACAAATCCCCACTTCTTTGAGGTTCCTCTGAGCCTTGGTCGGTCGTACGACCCGGGCGTAGTTGACTTTTAAATGGACTCCCACTCCAGCCGCGCATGTGATATTGCCGATGGAACCCGGCGCGGGACCGTCTGCGGCCACCGTTGATCATCCCGGGTCACGGTGATGGAAGACGGCTTGAAGGCCAGGTCAAAGCGCTAAGCCAACGGTGTTGCGGCTGGAGTGCCTAAGAGTTCTTGCCGTACTTGCGGATTGGGTTCTTTCGGGTTCGGGCCTCGACCCTGTCGGCGACGGGCGAGCAGGAGGCTGTTTAGGCCGGGCACAGGCGGACAGTGACCCACTGGACGTGTCCGCGCAGTCGTTCCACCTCAAGTCCGCGAGGACGCGTCTGTACGCCGGCGCCCTTGAGAAGAAACTCAAGAGCGCGTAACACCTCATCGGCTGAAGGCCGTGGGGTTCTGCGCATCGATACGCAGAACCCCACGGCCTCCGGAAAACGTGGAGTGAACATGTCCCAAGCGGTACAGCCCCTCAAGGGGGCGGCAGTCATGTCTGTGGCGGTGCTCGTATGCCACCTCATCCTCAGCGCCGGTTACGCCATCGCACGGGACCAGAAGGCCAGAGACCCCGACGGCGGCTCATGGGCAAGCGCTGAAATCCACCTGCTCACCTTGATTCTGGGGGTGTTACTCGTCATGCCGCTGCTGCTCTGGGCGGGCATGCGCGTTCTCGGTGAGAGAGACAACTACCTGTTGATCATGGTCGGCGGTCTGCTCTGGTTGCTCGGAGCCGGATCCAACCTCGACAACCTGGAGTACACGCCGGGCGCCCATCTGCCGGTGCCGCTGCTCGCCGGCATGGTGGCCGCCGGAGCCCTCCTGGCCCCCGCCTCACGGCTCTTCCAGGGCCGTGTTGGCCGGGTCAGGGGCCGAGTTCCGCGGTGATGGCGCCGCGAAGGAGGCAGCGGGCGCGTTCGAGGGTGAGGGTGCCACTGAGCCAGCGTTTGCTGAGTCCTTCAACGAGGGCGGTGAGCCGGTCGGCGGCGTCGTCCGGTGAGGTGTCGGGAGTGGCACGGCCGGTCTGCTGGGCGCGGTGGATGAGGTTGCTGGTGTAGTCGTTCCAGCTGTTGGTGGTGGTGCGGAGCTGGTCGCGCAGTTCGGGCTGGAAGACGGCGGTGGAGCGCAGTTCGCCCCAGGCGGTGCTGTTCTCGACGACGGCGGGGGTGTCCTGGAGTTCGAGGAGCAGCATCTCTTCCAGATGGGCGCGGGGGTCGGTGTCGGGGTCGGTGGTGGGCTGGGTGTAGTGCTCGGCTCGAGTGTTGATGAAGTCGAGGGTGCGGGCGAGGAGACCGGCCCGGTCGCGGAAGTGGTAGTAGATCAGCGAGGTCGACACGCCGGCCTCCTCGGCGAGCTCCTCGACTCGCAGGCCCCTGATGCCGCGCTGCGCGATGACACGGGCGGCGGCTTCCAGGATGGCGGTGCGGCGAGCGGACACGGTTCGGCTCCGTCGAAAGGTTCCAGGCGGTGACGGAGGCAATGCTACCGTCTCGCCTGACTGAAATTTCAGTCAGGATGTGTTCCGTCCAGGACGGGAGCCGTGTCATGAGGAGACCGAACCGCCGAGGCGTGCTGAGGGGCGGTGTGGCTGCCGCGCTGGCCGCCGCAGGGCTGACAGCCTGCGCCCAAGACCAGGAGAAGAAGCCGGGCCGACCATCGGCCGGGGCAGAGGAGAGCGCGGTGCCCGTTCGGAATCAGGCCGAGCTGTTCATGCCGGCGGAGACCCGCGAGCATGTCCGCACGTTCATGTCCTGGCCGTCGCTGGACTCGGTCTGGGAGGACATGGCGGACGACGTCCAGCGCGACATCGCGGGCATCGCCCGGGCGCTGGCCGAGTTCGAGCCTGTAGTCATGCTGGCTGCCCCGGAGGAGGTCAAGGCCGCCCGCCGGGCCTGCGGCTCCGGAGTCGAGGTGATCACGGTGCCCACCGACGACCTGTGGATGCGCGACACCGGCCCGACCTTCGTCCAGGGCCCGAAAGGCATCGAGGGCATCGACCTGCACTTCAACGGCTGGGGCGGCAAGCAGGAACACGAGCACGACGCGAAGGTCGCCCGCGCCGTCCTGAAGTACGCCGGCGTCCCCCGCATCGACGCGCCCCTGGTGGGAGAGGGCGGCTCAGTAGAGGTGGACGGCCACGGCACTCTCCTGGTCACCGAGAGCTCCCTGGTGAACCCCAACCGCAACCCCGACCTGAGCCGCGACGAGATCGAGAACTCCCTCAAGAACCTGGTCGGCGCCGACAAGGTGATCTGGTTCAAGGGCGTCAAGGGCCGGGACATCACCGACTACCACGTCGATGCGCTGGTCCGCTTCGCAGAGGACGGTGTCGTCCTGCTCAGCCGCGCCTGGGACGGCGACGGACCCGACGTGTGGACTCGCGCCTACGACCAGGCACGCGGTGTCCTGGAGAACACGACCGACGCCCGTGGAAGAAGGTTCGAGATCATCGACCTCCCCGAACCCGACCCGGCCCGGCTCGGCCGCCGCGGGAAGGACTTCCTCGGCTCCTACGCCAACTACTACATCGCCAACGACGCCATCCTCATCCCCCGGTTCGGCGACCGCAAAGCCGACCAGCAGGCCGCCGCCGTCATCGGCGACCTCTACCCCGACCGCGAGGTCGTCCAGCTGGAGATCCACACCGTCGCCGAAGGCGGCGGTGGCATCCACTGCGTCACCCAACAGCAGCCCAAGGCCGCAGAGAGCAGCAGTTCTTGAGGTGTGCGATTCCCAGCGAGGTTGAGGCAAGGCCGCAGACCGTGGTGCTGGGTCGGCTACTGCCTCCTGGTGAAGCTGCCGGTGTCGGCCTCGGCGCGGATGGTCCGGGTGCTCGGGCAGATGCGGCGGAACGGCCGGGAGCCGGTCGGCGAGAGCGGTGACGGTCTTCCGGGTGATTGCGAGGTGTTCGAGGTGGGGCTCTGCCTCCCGCAGTCGAGCCTGGAGTAATTCGATCTGGGTGCGGAGGTCGCCTGCCAGGGCCCGGGCGGCTTCCTCCTGGAAGCCGAGCGCGTCCAGGAGGGGGCTGGACGTTCACGTCGGCACCGCCCGCGCAACGGCCTGTACCACCCCACCGGGGGTGGTACAGGCCGTCGTCACGTGGGTCCCGCCATGCGCCGGCAGTTCCCTCGGGCTGGGCTCGGGCTCGTGCCCGTCCGTCCGTCAGGACAGCCAGTCCGCCACCGCCCGTGCCGTCGTCCCGGCGTGCTCCTCCATCATCGTGAAGTGGTTCCCCGGCACGTCCAGCGCGGTGTGCGGCAGCTGCCAGTACGAGCGCCAGTCGCCGTCGCGGGACCAGTCGAAGAGCCGCTCCCCGGCCCGGACCAGCAGGGTCGGCGTCTTGACCTCCTTGGGCCGCCATCCGCCGAACAGCCGGAAGTACGCGCCCATGGCCAGCAGCCGGGTGTCGTCCACCGGCACCTGGCCCGCGCTCCGCTCCGCCATCCCGGCGCTCAGACCGGGCTGGAGGGCCACGGCCGCGTCCTGGTCGTGCGAGTAGATGTCGAGCAGGACGACCGCCTCCGGGAAGACCCCGGTGCTCTCCAGCCGTGCGGCCACCTCATGCGCGAGCAGTCCGCCCGAGGAGTGGCCCAGCAGCACGAACGGCGCCCCGTCGGTCTGCCGCAGCACCGCCTCGGCCTGCGCCTCGATCACCGCCTCCGGGCTGGCCGGGAGCCGCTCCCCGGCGACGAAACCGGGGTTGCCCAGCGCGAGGACGTCCCGGTGGCCGCGGAATCCGGCGGCGAACCGGGCGTACTGGTGCGGGCCGCCGATCGACAGGATCGACGAGAAGCACACCAGCGCCGGTCCGTTCTCCCCGCGCGACAGCCGCACCGGCGCGAGTGGCCTGTCCAGCTCGGCGGCGCGTGCGAACGAGGGCCGGAACCGCGAGAGGTCCATCAGCAGCCGGGTGAACTCCTCCTGTCGGCCCAGCTGTCCGGCCTCCCGCATCATCGCGCCGAACACGGCCGACGGCTCCGCGGCGGCCGCCTCGTCCCGCACCGCGTCCGACACCGCACCGCCCTCGGCGGCCACCGCGCCGGCCAGCCCGGTCAGCAGCTGCCGGGCGACCAGCTCCGGCGTCGGATGGTCGAACAGCAGCGTCGGGGGCAGCCGCAGCCCGCTCGCGGCCACCAGCCGGTTGCGCAGTTCGACGGCGGTCAGCGAGTCGAAGCCCTGCTCCAGGAAGCCGCGGGTGGCCGCCACCGACTCCGCGTCCGCGAAGCCGAGGACCGCGGCGGCCTGGGCGCGGACCAGGTCCAGCACGGCCGTCTCCCGCTCCGCCTCGGCCAGCCCGGCCAGCCGCCGCGCCAGCGAGGGGCCGTCCGCGCCGGCCGCCCCGGCGGAGACGGTGCGCCGCCGGGCCGGGGTGCGGACCAGTCCGCGGAAGACGGCGGGCAGCGCGCCCTCGGCGGCCTGCTCGCGCAGCGGCGCGGGGTCCAGGTGCAGCGGCACCAGCACCGCCTCACCGCCGACCGCGCACGCGGTGTCGAACAGCGCCAGACCGTCCCGCGAGGACAGCGGCGCCATCCCGGAGCGCTCCATACGGGCCACGTCCGCGTCCGCCATGTCGCCGGTCATCGCACTGCGCTGCTCCCACAGGCCCCAGGCCAGCGAGAGCGCGGGCAGTCCGGCGGAGCGGCGGTGCGCGGCCAGGGCGTCCAGGAAGGTGTTGGCCGCCGCGTAGTTGGCCTGCCCCGGCGCCCCGAAGGTGCCGGCGGCGGACGAGAACAGCACGAACGCCTTCAGGCCCAGATCGCGGGTCAGCTCGTGCAGGTGGTGCGCCGCGGCCACCTTCGGCCGGAAGACCGTGTCGATCCGCTCGGGGGTGAGCGCGGGCAGCAGCCCGTCGTCCAGCACCCCGGCGGTGTGCACGACGGCCGTGAGCGGATGTTCCGCGTCCACCTCGGCCAGCAGGAGCGACACCGCCTCGCGGTCGGCCACGTCGCAGGCCGCGACGCTCACCCGGGCGCCCAGCGCGGTCAGCTCGGTGACCAGCTCGGACATCCCCTGGGCGCGCTGTCCGCGGCGGCTGACCAGCAGCAGGTGGCGCACCCCGTGCCCGGCCACCAGGTGGCGGGCGAGCTGTCCGCCGAGGACGCCGGTGGCGCCGGTGATCAGGACCGTGCCGTCCGGGTCGAACTCCGGCAGCCCCGCGGGTTCCTGGTCCCGCTCCCCGGCGGCGACCCGGGCCAGCCGGGGCGCGTGCAGGGCGCCCGCGCGGACGGCGAGCTGCGGCTCGCCCCCGGCCACGGCCGCCGTGAGCACCTCGGCCGGCGTCTCGGCGCCGTCCAGGTCGAGCAGCAGGAAGCGGTCCGGGTTCTCGGTCTGGGCGGTGCGGATCAGACCCCATACGGGCGCGTGCGGCAGGTCGGACACCTCGGCGTCCGGGGCCGTGGCGACCGCGCCCCGGGTGACGAACGCCAGCCGCGCCCCGGCGAACCCCTCCTCCGCGAGCCAGGACCGCGCGCTCTCCAGCGCGGCGTGGGTGGCCAGCCGCGCGTCCCGCGCCACATCGCCGCCCCCGGCGGGGCCGGTGTGCGGGAGGAGGACGACGTCCGGCCGGGGCCGGCCGGAGGCCACCACGGCCGCCAGCTCGGCCAGGTCGGGGAAGACGGCGCACTCCGCACCGGCCGTCTCCAGCGCGGCGACGAGCCCGAAGGGGTCCGTGCCGTTCGCGGCGTCCGGGCCGACCAGGGCCCAGCGGAGGGACCCGGGGTCCGCCGAGGGGGCCGGGACCGGGGCCCACTCCACCCGGAACAGCGAGTCGTGGTAGGTCACCTGGGCCGCGCGCAGCTGCTCGGGAGCGATGCGCCGCAGCACCAGGGAGTCCACCGAGGCGACCGCGCCGCCGTTCTGGTCCGCGACGGTCAGGGCCACCGCGTCCGGCCCGGCCGGGGCGATGCGTACCCGCAGCGCCGTGGCGCCCGCCGCGTGGAGGGTGACGCCGGTCCAGGAGAACGGCAGCCGTACGCCGTCGGCTTCGGCGTCCAGGAAGTCGCCGAGGGCCACGCCGTGCAGCGCGGAGTCCAGCAGCGCCGGGTGGAGCCCGAAGAGGGCTGCGTCGGCGTGCTGCTTGTCCGGCAGCCGGAGTTCGGCGAAGACCTCATCACCGCGCCGCCAGGCGGCGGCAAGCCCCTGGAACGCCGGGCCGTAGGCGAAGCCGCCGGCCGCGAACCGCTCGTAGAGGTCGGCCACGTCCAGGGCGACGGCCTCGGCGGGCGGCCATACGGACAGGTCGGCTCCGCTGTCCGTGGCCTCCCCGGAGGCCAGGACACCACTGGCGTGACGGCTCCAGGGCCGGTCCGGGGCATCGCCCCGGTCCGCGTCCGGCTCCGGGCGGGAGTAGACCTCCAGCGTCCGGCGGCCGCCGGCGTCGGGGGCGCCGACGGTCAGCCGCAGCTGGATCCCGCCCCGGTCGGGCAGGATCAGCGGCGCCTCGAGGGTCAGTTCCTCCAGCAGAGCACAGCCGACCTGGTCACCGGCGCGGACCGCCAGCTCCACGAAGGCCGTCCCCGGCAGCAGCACGGTGCCGGACACGGCGTGGTCGGCCAGCCAGGGGTGGGTCTGGAGCGAGAGCCGCCCGGTGAGCAGGAAGCCGTCGGAGTCCGGCAGTTCGACGGCGGCGCCCAGCAGCGGATGACCGGCGGCGCCCAGCCCGGCGGAGGCGACATCGCCCACCGAGACCGGGACCTCGATCCAGTAGCGCTGGTGCTGGAAGGCGTACGTGGGCAGCTCGACGCGCTTGGCGCCCGTACCCTCGAACACCGCCTCCCAGTCCACGGCCACCCC